>JBIOTX010000388.1:0-10166 GCA_044866315.1 Thermoanaerobaculia bacterium
GCCTTTGCCGCCGGCCTGCACGACCTCGGCGTCAAGCGCGGCGACCGCGTGGCCATCCTCGCCGAGAACCGCCCGGAGTGGGCGATGGCGGACTTCGCCATCCTCGCCGCCGGCGCGGTGACCGTCCCGGTCTACCCGACCCTCCTCGGCTGGCAGATCGAGTACATCCTCAACGACGCCGGCGTGGTGGCCGTCGTCTGCTCGACCCAGGAGCAGCTCGACAAGGTGCAGGAGATCCGCTCCCACGTGCCGACCCTGCACAACGTCATCGTCTGCGATCCGCCGCCGAGCCTTCCGCCGGGTGTGCTCACCTTCAAGGACGTCGTCGAGCGCGGGAAGAAGTGGGAGTCGGCGAACGGCCGGAACTGGTTCGACGAGTCCCGCGCCGCGTCGAAGCCGGACGATTTGGCGACGCTGGTTTACACCTCCGGCACGACCGGCAACCCCAAGGGCGCGATGCTCACCCACGGCAACATCACCAGCAACGTCGTCACCGTGCGCGACATCGTGCCGATCGGCGCCGGCAACATCGCCCTCTCCATCCTCCCGCTCTCGCACATCCTCGAGCGCATGGTCGACTACCTCTACTTCTACAAGGGCGGCACCATCGCCTACGCCGAGAACGTCAACAAGGTCGCCGACAACCTCCAGGAAGTGAAGCCGCACTACTTCGCGGCCGTGCCGCGCCTCTTCGAGAAAATGCGCATGCGGGTGATGGACAACGTCGCCGCGGCGCCGCCGGCGCGGCAGAAGATCTTCCACTGGGCGCTGAAAGTGGCCCAGGAGCGCCTGCCGTACCGCGTCGATCGCAAGCCGATGCCCCTCGGGCTGAAGGTGAAGTCGGCGATCGCCGACAAGCTCGTGTTCAGCAAGATCCTGGCGCGCCTCGGCGGGAACGTGCAGTACGTCGTCTCCGGCGGCGCGCCGCTCTCCGCGGAGCTGGCGGCCTTCTTCATCGGCGCCGGCGTGGAGATCCTGGAGGGCTACGGCCTCACCGAGACCTCGCCCGTCATCGCCGTGAACCGGCCCGACAAGCGCCGCGTCGGCTCGGTCGGGCCGGTCATCTCCGGCATCGAAGTGAAGATCGCGCCGGACGGCGAGATCCTCACCCGCGGCCCGCACGTGATGAAGGGCTACTGGAACAATCCCGAGGCTACGGCCCAGTCCATCGATGCCGAGGGGTGGTTCCATACCGGAGACATCGGCGAGATCGACGGCGACGGCTTTCTCAAGATCACCGACCGCAAGAAAGACATCATCATCAACGCCTACGGCAAGAACATCGCCCCGCAGCCGCTGGAGGCCCTGCTCAAGTCCTCGCCGTACGTCGGCACGCCGGTGCTCATCGGCGACCGGCGCAAGTACCTGGCCGCGCTGATCGTGCCGAACTTCGAGAAGCTCGAGCGCGACGCCCAGGCCCTCGGCGTCGACATCCGCTCCCGCGAGACCATGGTCAACGACGACCGGGTGAAGAAACTCATCCAGGACGAGATCGACCGCTTCAACCAGAACCTCGACCGGCAGGAGAAGATCCGCCGCTTCGCCCTTCTCCCGCGCGACTTCACCATCGAAGAGGACGAGATCACGCCGTCGCTGAAGGTGAAGCGGAAGGTCATCGACAAGAAGTACAAGAACGTCATCGACCAGCTGTACGCCGACGAAAACCTCGTGGAAGCCTGATTCATGACCTCCCTAGCCGAAGCCCCGCCGTCGACTCCCGCCGCCGCGCCCGCGTTCCAGCTCGAGCGCGACGGCGACCTGGCCATCCTCTGGTTCGATCTCCCGGGCGAGAAGGTGAACAAGTTCTCCTCGCACGTGATGATCGAGTTCGCCGGCGTCGTCGACGAGCTGACAGCCTCCAAGGACATCAAGAAGGTCATCGTCGCCTCGCGCAAGCCCGGCATCTTCATCGCCGGTGCGGACGTGAGCGAGTTCATGAAGGTGACCGACGTCCAGCAGGCCAGGGAGTACACCCGCTTCGGCCAGCAGGCCTTCCACAAATTCTCGAAGCTCCCCCAGGTCACCGTCGCCGCCATCAACGGCGCGGCCTTGGGCGGCGGCTGCGAGCTGGCCATCAGCTGCGACTGGCGGGTGATGTCCGACTCGCCGAAGGCACAGATCGGCTTGCCCGAGGTGAAGCTCGGGATCTATCCGGCGTGGGGCGGCACGACCAAGCTCCCGCGCCTCATCGGACTACCGGCCGCGCTGGACATCATCCTCAACGGCAAGACTCTCGACGGAAAGCGCGCCAAGCGCGTCGGTCTCGTGGACGAAGTCGTGGAGGGGGCCATCCTCCTCCAGGTCGCGCGCAAGTTCGCCGACCGCGGGAAGCGCCGCGGAGGCGCGCGGACCAAGTTCTACATCGAAGGCAACCCGCTCGCCCGCAACGTCATCTTCAGTAAGGCCCGCAAGGCCGTGATCGAGCAGACCCACGGCGACTATCCCGCACCGCTCAAGGCCATCGAGGTCATGGAGTACGCCATGTCCGCCGGCGTCGAGCGCGGGCTGCAGCGCGAGGCCGACGAAGTCGGGCCGCTGATCCTGGGCGACGTCGCCCAGAACCTGGTACGCCTGTTCTTCCTCATGGAAGACTCGAAGAAAGACCCGTTCGCCGCGAAGCCGCGCGAGATCGGCTACGCCGGCGTTCTCGGCGCGGGCATCATGGGCGGCGGCATCGCCCAGATCATCGCCGACAAGACCGGCGCCGACGTGCGCATGCGCGACATCAACTGGAAGGCGATCGGCGGCGGGATGAAGGCCGCGGCCAAGATCTGGAAGCGCAAGGTCGAGCGCCGGAGCATGACCCGCGGCGAGATGGCCCGGAAGCTGGCCCGCATCACCGGCACGCTCGACTGGAGCGGCTTCTCGCGCGCCGACGTCGTCGTCGAGGCTGTCGTCGAGAACCTGAACGTCAAGCGCCAGGTCCTCGCCGACTTCGAGAACGTGGAGAAGTCCGGCGCGATCTTCGCCACGAACACCTCCACCATCCCCATCACCGACATCGCCGCCCAGGCCCGGCATCCGGAGAACGTCGTCGGGATGCACTTCTTCAATCCCGTCGACCGCATGCCCCTCGTGGAGGTGATCCGCGGCGCGAAGTCCTCGGACGAGGCCATGGTCACGGTGGCGAACTTCGCCCGAAAGCTCGGCAAGACCGTCGTCTACTGCAACGACGGCCCCGGCTTCGTGGTGAACCGCATCCTCGGTCCCTACATGAACGAGTCCGGATTCCTGCTCGAAGAGGGCAACTCCATCGAGTCGCTCGACAAGGCCATGGTCGACTTCGGGATGCCGATGGGACCGATGGCGCTGCTCGACGAGGTGGGCATCGACGTCGCCGCGAAGGTGGCGGTGATCCTCGGCGAGGCTTTCGCCTCGCGGATGACCGAGAAATCGACGGTGGTCGAGAAGCTCTACGGCGACGGCCGCCACGGCAAGAAGAACGGCAAGGGGCTGTACGTCTATGAAGAGGGCAAGCGGAAGGGTCCCGACCCGTCCATATACAAGCTCCTCGGCATCCGCGCGCCGAAGCAGGCCGATCCGAAGGCCGTGGTCGAGCGGATGATCTTCGCTATGGTCAACGAGGCCGCGGTGATCCTGGACGAGCGGAAGGTGGCTACGGCCGGCGAGCTCGACCTGGCCATGATCATGGGCACCGGCTTCCCGCCCTTCCGCGGAGGCCTTCTGCGCTACGCCGACTCCCTCGGCCTGCCCTACATCCTGGCCCGGCTGGACGAGCTGTCGTCAACTGTCGGCAAACGCTTCACCCCCAGCGCGTCGCTGAAGCGCCTCGCCGAGAAGGACGGGAAGTTCTATCAGGCCTACGCCCGTTCGTAGGCCGGGCATGGAGCCGTCCCTTCCGCTGGAGCCGCTGACGAAGCGGCAGCGCATCGTGGTCGTGTGCGTGGCCTTGGTCTGCGCCGCGACGCGCTGTCTGGCCATGGCCCGCTCGCCCTGGGACTGGGACGAGGTCCTCTTCTCCCTGGCCATGCGCGACTACGACGTCACGCTGCACCACCCCCACCCGCCCGGCTTCCCGCTGTACATCGCCATGGCCAAGGTGCTGCGGCTGGTGATCCCGGACGACTTCCGCGCCCTCCAGGCGGTCAGCCTCCTTGCCGGGATGCTCGTCTTCCCGGCCGTGTTCCTCCTCACCCGCGAGCTGCGCCTGCGCGTTTCCACGTCCGTCGTCGCCGGCGCGCTGTTCGCGTTCTTTCCGAACGTCTGGTTCTTCGGCGGCGGCGCCTTCAGCGACGTGCCGTCGATCGTGCTGGTCTGCTTCGCCTCGGCGCTCCTCTTCCGCGGCGCGCGCAGCCGTGATGCCTACTGGCTCGGGACGCTCCTCCTCGCCATCGCCGTCGGCATCCGCCCGCAGAACATCCTCGTCGGACTCTTTCCCGGCATCTACGCCACGCGCAGACGGCGCCCTGGCGAGATCACCGTGGCCCTGCTGATCGGGCTCGTCGTCGTCGGCCTGGCCTTCGGCGGGGCGATGCACTACACGGGCTCGTCCGAGCAGTACTTGCGCGTCGTCGCCGAGCACGGCGACTACATCGCCCGGGTCGACTCCTTCCGCAGCCCGGAGCGACCTGCGCCCTGGCGCCTCTTCGACCGCTTCTTCATCAAGCAGTACCAGTCGTCGCCGCTGAGCCTCGTCACCTCGCTGTTCGTGCTCGTCTCCGTCATCGGCGCCATCCGTGACCGCGACCGCTCGCTGCTCCACAACGCCCTGACCTTCGGCCCCTTCGCGATCTTCGCTCTGCTGATGCTCGACCGCTTCAGCATCAGCCGCTTCTCCATCGGCTACGCGCCGATGTTCGCCATCCTCGCCGCGGACGGCATCCGCCGCGTGGCCCGCGACCGCAAGTTCGAGCCCGTCCTCGCCTCCGCCCTCATCCTCGCCTTCATCGCCTACACCGCCCCGGCACTGGGCACGGTCCGCCGCGAAGTCTCGCCGTCCATCCTCGCCGCGCAGGCCGCGGCCGAGCGCGTCGATCCCTCGCGCGAGCAGCTCTTCGTCGGCCACACCATGAGCACGTTCATGGACCTCGTCGCCCCGGGGATGCCCTACAAGCGGGTGATCGACGACCGGGCCATGGCCCTCTCCGCGCGGGAAGGTCCGGCCTGGCTCCTGGCCGAGATCACCGACACGCAGCCCGAAGGGCTCGTGTTCCACCGCGAGCATGATCAGCTCTGGAACATCTCCCGGCGCAAGTACTTCGACATCAAGCTCGCGCCGCTCGCCGCGCGGCCGAAGTTCGTGTCCGGCTGGTACTCGCCGGAAACCTTCGACATTCACGAGTGGCGCTGGACCAGCGGGCGCTCCGTGGCCATCCTCCCGCCGATGAACAGCGAGGCCCTGCTGCGGATGCACTTCGGCATCCCCCGCGAGGTGATGCCCTACCGGCCGACCATCACCGTCGCCGTGAACGGCCGGGTCGTCGACCGTTTCCGCACCCGCCTCGGCTACGTCGAGCGCGACTACCGCATCACCCCGGCGCCGAAGAACCGGCCCAACGTGCTCGAGCTCTCCATCGACCGCACCGTCAATCCGCGGCGCGCGCGCACCGGCGAGGATCCGCGCGAGCTCGGCCTGCGCGTGCGCTATCTTGCCTGGGGACCCGGATGATGACCAAGAAGACCCTGCTCGCCCTCTCGCTCGCGCTCGCGGCCGCGGCTTCCGCGCAGAACTTCCGCGCCGAGGCCGTGCGCGCGCACATGCAGTTCCTGGCGGATGACCTGCTCGAAGGCCGAGGCACCGGCGCGCGCGGCTATCGCATCGCCGCGCAGTACGTGGCCGCGCAGTACGAGCTGATCGGCCTCGAGCCCGGCGCGAACGGCAGCTGGTTTCAGGAAGTGCCGCTCCGCGAGACCAAGGCCGCGCCGACGTCGACGCTGACCTTCACCCGCGAAGGCGCCGAGCCGCTCGTCCTGCGCATCTTCCAGGACTTCACCAGCTCCGGCAGTGCGCTCGAGGCGGACAAGATCGTCGATGCCGAGGTGGTCTTCGCCGGATTCGGCGTCACCGCGCCGGAGCAAAAGTACGACGACTACGCCAAGGTCGATGTGCGCGGCAAGATCGCGGCGATCTTCTCCGGCGCGCCGAAGCAGTTCCCGAACGCCATCCGCGCCCATCACAGCTCGTCCCAGGGCAAGGTCGAGAACGCGGCCCGTCACGGCGCGGTGGGCCTGATCTACCTCGAGTCTCCCGAGGACGCCCTGCGCTCGCCGTGGGAGCGCGGGGTGCGGCAGTCGAAGCTCGGCGCGATGCACTGGCTGCGCGCCGATGGGACGCCGAACGCGGTGCACCCGGTCCTGAACACCACCGCCACGTTGAGCCCCGAGGCCACGCGGAAGGTCCTGGGCTCCGAGGCCGCTGCGGTCTTCGCCGCCGTCGACGCGGGCCGCCCGCAGCCTCGGCCGCTGGCCTGGCGCGCGCGCATGCAGTTCACCAGCAGCCATCGCGACCTGCGCAGCCCGAACGTGATCGGTCTCCTCCGCGGCTCCGATCCCGAGCTGCGCGACGAGTACCTCGTCTACTCCTCGCACCTCGATCACGTCGGCATCACCGAGCCGGTGGACGGCGACGCGATCAACAACGGCGCCTTCGACAACGCCTCCGGCATCGCCGCCATGATCGAGATCGCCCGCGCCTTCGCCGCGCTGCCGCAGCGGCCGCGTCGCTCGATCCTCTTCCTGGCCACCACCGCCGAGGAGAAGGGACTGCGCGGCGCGGACTACTTTGCGAACAACCCGACCGTGCCGGCGGGCAGCGTCGTGGGCAACATCAACATGGACATGCTCCTGCTCACCCACAGGACGCGCGACCTCGTCGCCTACGGCGTCGACACCAACGACCTCGGCGACCTCGCCCGGGACGTGGCCAGGCAGATGAACATCGAGCTCAGTCCCGAGCCCTTCCCGGAAGAGGTCATCTTCGTGCGCAGCGACCAGTACCCCTTCGTCCGCCGCGGCATCCCGGCCATCTACATCAACCCCGGCTACAAGGGCGTCGATCCGAAGGTCGACGTAGCCGCGGACACGCGGAGATGGATGCGCACGCGCTATCACAGCCCGAAGGACGACCTCGAGCAGCCGATCGACTACGCCGCCGCGCTGCCGCTGATCGAGTTCGACTTCCGCCTCGGGCTGGCCGCGGCCAATCGCGACCAGCGCCCGCGCTGGAAGCCGGGCGACTTCTTCGGCGAGACCTTCGCGAAGTAACATTCAGCGTCCCGAACGTCACGACGAGAGAGGTGCCTGGATGAGCGACTGGAGTCGCCGTAAGTTCATCACTGTCACGACCGTCGCCGGAGTGGCCGCCGCGGAGCTGGCGGCGCAGACGCCGCAGCGCCCGAAGAAGAAGGGACCGACGCGCTACGCCGTGCACCCCTCGGTCGGCGTCGCCCGCCTCGGCAACAGCACCACCGACTTCTACCTCGAGCCGGAGACCATCGGCGGCCTGCCCATCGAGTGTACGCCCGACGGCACGCCGCGCACGGAGAACGGCCGCCCCGTCTTCGTGAAGAAGTTCAAGGACGGCGAGGGGCGCATCAAGCGCCAAGCCGCGCAGTTCCGCGTCTACGCCTTCGACTCCAACGACCCGTACGACACCGGCCGGGAGATCACTCTCGACGATCCCGAGGTCGAGTCCATCGAGTGGACCGCCCACCTCGCGAACAAGAAGGCGGTCTGGTACAACAACGCCGGCTTCATCGGGAACGTCTACCTCGCCGGCGATCCGAATGCCGAGGCGGATAACGCGAACTACTATCCTCCGCCTGAGCTCGCGGGCACTCCCACCGTCGACGCCAGCCTGCGCAACGCCTACATCGAGGGAGAGGCGAACCGGCAGAAGCTGCTCATCATCGATCCTGGTCCGCGCACCGTCAGTAAGGCCAACCCACGCGCGGAGTTCTCGCGGGACACCATTCCCAAGGACTATCCGAAAGGCTCCTTCCCTCCGATCACCAAAGACGCGCCGCGCGTCCCGTACGAGATCAACACCCTCGGCGACATGAGGATGGCCAGGAGCGGCCGGCTGGTCGTCCTCGGCGGCTACGGCCACGCCGGCGGGCAGGTGCCGATCGCCACCTACACCGGCCAGGACACTTGGTTCGACGACATCGCCGACGGGCCGGTGTGGTGCCGCCTCAAGCTGAAAGGACAGGCCGAGCCGGTCGTGCTCACCGCTTGGGCCTTGGTCGGCTCGCCCAAGTACGCGCCGGAGCTGCGCAGCATCTCCACCCTCGACGACATCATGTTCGACGTCGGCGTGCGCTTCCACGCCCTCGTGCCCGAGCTCTATGACGAGAAGCGCTGGGGCGGCTACAACCCGAGCTACCAGGCCAATTACGAGCGCGACGTCGAGCCCATCCTCGAGCGCATCGGCGACTACATCTGGGTATCCAACGTCCAGTCGATGGTGCCGTTCATCTCTCCACGCTTCAACGTCCGCGACGCATCGGAGGGCAATCGCAAAAACCGGGAGACCTTCTTCTCCTACTTCCGCGACTCCTCCAAGAGCGAGCTCTCCGAGCCGCACCAGCGCCTCTTTCACAACCGCGTGCCCATGGTCCCGCTCAACTCCGGCTCCAACTCCGTCACCAACGAGGACCAGGACAAGTACATGGGCCTCACCCGCACCCAGTACTTCCTCATGAGCCAGTGGGCGAAGGGGAAGTTCAACACCGGCGCGGTGAAGCCGTGGCCGAACAAAGTTCATCGCCTCGACCGTGCCTCGATGGGCAACTGCGTCGGCCATCCCATGTCGCCCGGCATCGAGGTGACCTGGACGATGCGCAACCCGGTCGTCTACGCGGAGCCGTATCGCATCAAGATCCACAAGGACGAAGCCTGGTACCGCGAGCACGGCCTCTCCACCCTCGGCGACGAGACCGGCACGTGGTATGCGCGCTACGGGTCGAAGGAGCTGAAGCCGCCCTCATGGCTGGTCGTGCAGGACGGCTGCGAGCCCGGCGACCTCACCAAGCGCATGTCCGGCCCGTGGATGTCCGACTTCTACCAGTGCTCGATCGAATACGTGAACTTCAGCGACCCGCCCCTCCCAGCCGGCCCGAACGCCACCACCATCACCGACATCCCCACGCCGCCGACCTACTACACCTACTGGTGGCCGCCACAGGCGCCGATGCACGTGCTCACCGGCACGATGACCGCGGAGGAGCAGGCCGCGGCCGGCGTGACCTCCGGCTTCCAGGTCTACTACACGCGCGGCGCGAACAACATCGGCAACCTCGTCATCGCCTGGTCCTACATGGGCTTCATCCTCAACGACAACGAGTCCGCCGAGGGGAGGCTCTATCCGTACTTCGTCGAGCGGGAGCGGAACCACGACAAGTTCGTCGCTGCCGCCGTCGCCGTCGGACATTCGATCAACCAGATGTCCGCGAACGCCATGTACTCCCTGCCGACGAACTACTTCACCCTCGCCTGGTTCATGAAAGAGGAGCAGGAGATCGCCGAGTGCAACGGCGTGCCGCCGGCGGACTGTCAGAAGAAGTGAGCGCGTACGACGTGGCCATCGTCGGCGGCGGCCCGGGCGGGTCCGCCGCCGCGCTCACTCTCCTCCGCTATTCGAAGCTCCGCCCGGTGATCATCGAGCGCTCGTCCTACGACGGCTGGCGCGTCGGCGAGACTCTCTCGCCTGGCGTCCTCCCCCTGCTCGACTATCTCGGCGCGACCGAGGCCTTCCTCGCCCAGGGCCAGCGGCGCGCGTACGGCACGAGCGCGGCCTGGGGCGCGCCCGACGTCCTCTCGCGCGACTTCCTCTTCACCGGCGCCGGCGACGCCTGGCACCTCGACCGCCTGCGCTTCGACGCGTCGCTGGCGGCGCTGGTGCGGGAGCGGGGTGGGGAGGTGATCACGGATTGTGTCGTGGAGAGCGTCTCGGACCAGTGGCGTCTCCAGTTGAGCAACCGCGCGGAGATCTCCGCCCCCTGGGTCATCGACGCCACCGGCCGCCACGCCGCGTTCGCGCGCAGACAGGGCGCGCGCGCCGACGTGCGCGATCACCTCACCGGCCTCGTCGCGCTGTTCCGTGGAGCGGCGGGCTCTCAGCCCGCCGACGCCGCCACCCTCGTCGAGGCCACCGAAAACGGCTGGTGGTACTCGGCGCGTCTCCCGGACGACCGGCTCGTCGTCGC
>JBIOTX010000389.1:0-2655 GCA_044866315.1 Thermoanaerobaculia bacterium
GGTCGCCCCGTTGGTCGTCATCGCCAGATCGACGCCGAGCCGCGACAGCTTGCCGACGAGCGTCGTGATGTTGTGGCGAACGGTCGGCTCGCCACCGGTGAGGCGGATCGAGTCGACCCCGTACCGCTCGACCATGAGCCGGGCGAGCCGCTCGATCTCCTCGAACGTGAGCACCTCGTCGCGTGGCACCCACTGCATCCCTTCCTCGGGCATGCAGTACGTGCAGCGGAAGTTGCAGCGGTCGGTGACCGAGATCCGCAGGTCGTGGATCGGGCGACCTCTCGTGTCGCGGACGAGCATCAGCCCGGAAACTACGCCGGAGGGAACAAAAACTCCAGCGCCATCCGCACGCGCCGTGCCCAGGCCCGCTCGCTGTGGTCGCCGCGGCGGTCCTCGTAGTACTTGAGGCTCGCCTCTTTCCACCCTTTCGCCGTGAGCCGGTCCCGGAGCGCCCGCGCGTCCTGCAGCGTGTCCGCGCCCTCACGCCCGCCGACGTCGAGCCAGATGCGCGGCCGGGCGGTCGCGGCATCGACCTCGTTGAGGATCGCCCGCCCGCCCCACCACACCGAGGGGGACATCACGATCGCGCCGCGAAAGACGTCCGGGTGCTGGAGGGCGAGGTGGAGCGAGACCAGACCGCCGAGGGAGGAGCCGCCGACCGCCGTGTCCTCGGGGACGGTGCGGTAGCGCGCATCGATCATCGGCTTCAGCTCCTCGAGCAGCATCCGCGCGTACGCGTCCGCCTTCCCCCCGCCCTTGTGCCTGGGGTCGCGCGTCGGCGTGTACTCGTCCATGCGCCCGACGCCGGCGTGGTCGACGCCGACGATGATCATGGGCGCGGCGGCGCGCTCGCCGACCGCGGCATCCGCCGCTTCCTGCAAACGCCAGTGCTGGCCCGGGACGTACGCGCGCTGGGCGTCGAAGAGGTTCTGCCCGTCCTGCATGTAGAGCACGGGATAGCGGCGGTCGTCGCGCTCGTCGTACCCGGCCGGCAGGTAGACGGTGAGCTCGCGGGTGTTGCCGAGGATCTTCGATGCGAACGGCCCGGCGTGCTCGACCCGTCCGGGTCGGATGGCGACGCGGCGGTTCTCGAGCCGGAAGACGCGGCGCAGGGTCCCGCGGAGGTCCGTCACGCGAGGCTGCGGTAGCCGCTCTTCCAATACACGAGCGGCGCCCCTTCGGAGACTTCGGCCTCGACGACCTCGCCGACGAAGATCGAGTGGTCGCCGCCGCGGAGCTGGTCGTGGATGCGGCACTCGAGCGTGCAGAGCGCGCCGTCGACCAGCGGCACGCCGGTCCTCCCGGCGTGATGGGCCACGGAGGCGAACTTGTCCTCCAGCTTCGAGCCAAAGTGGCCGGAGAGGTGCTGCTGATCGAGGGCGAGCATGCTCACGCCGAACTTGCCGGACGCGGCAATCGCGTCATGCGATTTCATCTTCGAGCCGATGCAGATCAGCACCAGCGGCGGACTGAGCGACAGCGAGGCGAACGACGCCACGGTCAGGCCGTACTTCTGCCCCTCGTGCTCGGTCGAGACCACGGTGACCCCGCTGACGAAGTGGGACAAGGCCAGCTTGAAGCGTCCTTCGTCGATACTCATAGGGCGCGGATCTTACTTCAAACTTTTGGCTCCCCGCGGCGTATGAAGCGTCATCAGGAGGACGCCGATGCGCCGTCTCGTTACCCTTTCGCTCGCTCTTTTCGTCGCCGCCAGCGCGTTCGCGGCCGAGGACACCATCCGCCGCGGATTCAACGTCGCCGAGGGAGGCACGCTCCGGCTCAAGGCCAGCCCGGGCAGCATCAAGGTCGTCACCGGCGGCACGGGAGTGGCCGTGGAGATCACCCGCAAGGCCCGCGGGCGGCGCGCCGAGGAGACCCTGCGCGAGCACGAGATCACCTTCCGGCAGGAAGGAAACGACGTGATCATCGAGAGCGAGCACGACGACGAATCCAACTGGTCGAACTGGTTCCACTGGCGCGACTACGAGGTGCAGTGGAACGTCCGCGTACCGTCGCGCTACAACCTCGACCTGCGCACCTCCGGCGGCTCGATCGACCTGGCCGACATCGGCGGCACGGTCGAGGCGCGGACGTCCGGCGGCAGCATCAAGACCGGCAGGCTCGCCGGCACGGCGACCCTCAAGACCTCGGGCGGCTCGATCCGGGTCGGCGGCGCCCAGAGCAGCGTCCAGGCCGTGACCTCGGGCGGCGGGATCACCATCGGCGACACCGCCGGTCCGGTCGAGGCCCGCACCTCCGGCGGCTCGATCTCCATCGCCCGGGCCCAGGGTGACGTCTTCGCCCGCACCTCGGGCGGCGGGATCACGATCGAGAACGCGGCCGGGAAGGTGGACGCCTCGACGTCCGGTGGATCCATCACCGCGCGCATCTCCGCCCAGCCGCGCGGCGACTCGCGCCTGGCCACGTCGGGCGGCAGCGTGACGGTGGAGCTGGCCGGCGGCATCGGCGTCGAGCTCGACGCCCGCGCCAGCGGCGGCGGCGTGCACTCCGACGTGCCGATCCTGGTGCGCGGCAAGCAGGACGACGACTCGCTCAGCGGCACCATCGGCAGCGGGGGCCCGAAACTGGTCCTGCGGACCTCGGGCGGGGGGATTCGGGTTCGGAGCCTGTAATTACCAACGTGGAGCGGTGGGC
>JBIOTX010000390.1:0-18582 GCA_044866315.1 Thermoanaerobaculia bacterium
CGACCTCATAGATCGTGCGGTCGTAGCGGGTCTTCACCTCCTCGGGATACTGGACCACCTCGTAGATGAAGTCCCCGAGGTGCAGAACGAAATCGAGCTTCGCGGCGGCGGGAGCGCGTTCATCTTCAAAAATCATCCGGCGATAGGCGTTGAGCTTGCCCTCATTGACATCCTGACAGCTTACAAACGCGAAGTTTACCGTGCGGGGATCGTTTGGCAACGGCGCGGTAATTGTGCGGCCGACCCGGCTGCCGTTGCCTTCGGTGTCGCTAAACCGATACCAGTAAGTGCGTGCTGGTTTGAGCCCGCCAATCAATACGCGCGCGGTCCAGTCGGCGGCGCTCGAGACCGGCGCCTGCGCGTGCGCAATAACCCGGCGGAATGCCTTATCCTCCGCTACCTCGACGGTGAGGAGCGGGCGTGTACCGTCGGTGAACGGACGCCTGGTCCAGAGGATCACGCTGTGCGGGTCGGGATCGCCCGAGGCGACTCCTTGCGGATAGAGGTCACGCCGTTCATGCCAGTTGACACGCGAGCCGTGGGCCGGTCCGACCCATGCGAGCGAGGCACCGATTGCTGCGGCAGTCTTGAGAAAAGATCGGCGGCTGATCTTCATTTCATGACGAGGATGTCACACCACAAGCGTTGCATTGGATGGCTCTCCCGGATCGTCACGAGAATGTCTCCCGGCGTTTGCGTGCTCGCGACTAGCGACCCACGATGCCGTTCCAGTTCGTCACGAGGTGGATCGTCTGCTGCGTGGGGCCGACCGTCTGCGTGGTAATGAAGCGGCCGTCAGTGGTCACGGCGTAGGGCGAATACGAGCCCACGAAGATCCGGTCGGAGGCGATGTTCACGGGGAGCGCGGTCGCCAGACCGAATTGCGGCACGGCGCCGCCGCGGAAATCGACGGCCATGAGGCGATCGTCCTTCGTGTAGAAAAGTTGCTTGCCATCACGCGACCAGCGCGGCGCATTTCCTCCGTCCTGCGTCGCCTGCCACTTCCCCCCTCCGGAAGGAAACACCGTCAGATACACCTCGGGCGAGCCCGACTCCGTCGACACGTAGGCGAGCCACTTTCCATCCGGCGACAGCGCCGGCGCGACCTCGTTGGCAGGACCGTGAACGACCGGTGTCATCGTCCTTGCGGCGACGTCGATCTTCGACACATCGAAGCCGGTCTTCGCACCCTGCGTATCGACGATGAGATACCTGCCGTCGGGCGACCAGCCGGTCACGATGCACGCGCCGCGCGTGTCGAGGATCTTCTGCGCCTCGTTGCTGACGACGGAGCGGATGTTGATCGCGATCTCCTGACCAAAGAACCCGGAGGACATGGCGAAGCGGGTGCCGTCGGGCGAGAACGCGCCGGAGAGCGCTCCGGCCTCGGTGAAGGTGAATCGCGACTTCGCGCCGCCCTGGAGCTGGACGAGCCATACGTCGCCCTGCTCGAAGTGTTCGCTCACGGCGACTGCCACCGTGCGATCGTCCGGCGAGAGGTCGAGGATGCGGTAGGCGCCGGCGCCCGCGGGAATCTCGGTGACGCGGCCGTTCCGGTCGTGGGCGACGATCTCGCTCGATCCCGACGCCTCACCGACGTAGACCATCTTCCTCTCCGTGACGGAGAAGTTCCCCAGCGATCTCACCTTGAAGTACTCGACGTGATCCGCCACCGGCGTGAGCGTGCCACTCACTTTCAATTTCGCGGGATCGAACGGCTGCGAGAGGAGATTGCCGTCGCGGACGAAAAAGAGACGGCCTCGCGCGAACGCGGCATTCGACGCGTTGTCGACGATATGCTTCCGCAGCTTGCCGTCGGCCGAGCCTGCGAACAGCACGTCCGCGTCTCCCGTTCGCGCCACGAACAGGAATCGCGTTCCATCAGGCAGAAACATCGGCTGACGATGCACTTCACCGGATGCCGGACGGGTCACTGGAATGGGGGAGCCGCCACTTTCGCTGACTTTGTAAATGGACGAGGCGATGTCGGGGACGAACACGATGACGCCGCTGGGACTCCACGAGCCGCCGCGGCCCTGCTTCGCGTCGCAAATCGCCTGTACCGATCCGCCGCCCGCGCCGATCGTCTTCAGCTTTCCGCCCGCGAAGAATGCGACGCGCTGCGAATCTGGCGCCCAGAAGGGGAAGTTTGCCCCTTCCGTGCCGGCCAGTTTTTTCGTCTCGCCCGTTGCGAGGTTGCGGATTGCGATCGACGGCTTGCCGGACGGGCCGACGAGCATGAGCAACTGCGTGCCGTCGGGCGAAAGCGCGACGGCGCCGAAGAGCGACGGCGTCAGGGGATCATCCGTCAGCAGCTCGGAGCGCACCGGCTGTTCGGCGAGCCGCAAGCGACGCATGGCGTACATGCCGCTGACGATCGCCGCGATGGCGACCGTGGCGGTGATCGCGAGTGTCGTGAGCAGCACCGTTCGCCGAACGGGCCTCTTCATCACGACGGTAGTGCTCTCGCCGCTCGCGGAACCGCCGATCCATTCCAGTTCCGAGGCGATGTCGGCGGCGCTCTCCCACCGCTCGTCCCTCTCCCTGGCCAGACATTTCGCGATGACGTGTTCGAGGGCAGGAGGGGTCATGGGGCGCAGACTCGACGCGGGGCGCGGCGGACCGGCGAGCACCGCGGTGATGATGCTCGTCCTCGACTTTCCCTCGAAGGTGCGCGCGCCGGTGAGCATCTCGTAGAGCACCGCGCCGAGGGCGAAGATGTCGCTTCGCGCGTCGACCTCTTCGCCGGCGAGCTGTTCGGGGGACATGTACTGGAACGTGCCGAGGATCGTCCCTTCCTGCGTGAGCGGTTTGTGTTGTGTCGCGTCCATAGGAGTCGGAGTCGCGAACGCGGGCGCGCTGCGCGCCAGCCCGAAATCGAGAAGCTTCGCGCCGGTCTTGGTGATCATGACGTTGCCCGGCTTGAGGTCGCGGTGAACGATCCCCGCGCGATGGGCGCACGCCAGCGCCGACGCGATCTGGCTCCCGAGGCGGAGCACGTCCGAGATGGGTAATGGTCCGCGGGCGATCCGGTCGGCGAGCGTTTCGCCCTCCAGGAACTCCAGGACGAGGTATTCGACGCCGTCCGCCTGGCCGACGTCGTGGAGCGCGCAGATGTGTGGATGGCTGATTTGCGAGATCGCTTTTGCCTCGCGCTCGAAGCGAATCTTCAGCTGTGCGTTGCTCGCAAATGCCGCCGGCAGGATCTTGATGGCCACCGTTCGGTCGAGCCGCGTGTCGCGCGCGCGGAACACCTCGCCCATGCCGCCGGCGCCGATGCGCGAGACGACCTCGTAGGGCCCGAGACGGCTTCCAGCGGCGACCGATGTCATGGGATCCCGCGATTATGGCAGACGAAAGCGCGTCGCCGGTGGCTGGGAGTACGGGACGAGTATCGAACGGCCGTGCTCGCTTACATCTAGCTCCGCCATGCATCTAAGCCGGTGACACTGGGACACTTAGGCAAATATCGACGCGGCATTGACAAGCCAGAGCGACGTGCATGAATGCCGTGATAGCGCGAGGTTGCGCACCTCCTGGACGAACGCAAACTCCGTGATGTGACGCAGAAGGCCCAGACCTACTCGCGTCCGCGGCTGCGAGCGTGCGATTCCTGGCGACACATGGCGCGCTACGCATGGTGCGCGAGGCCGGGTCCTGGATCTCCGCCATGACCCGCATCGGCATGTGCTCGGTCCCAGATGTTCCAGGCGACCTGGGCACCCGCCGCCGCGGCGAGCAGCGCCGCGACGCCCGGCGCGGACAGGCCTGCACCCAGGGCGCCAAGCAGGAGTGCGGCGGCGATTGTGGGAATCTTGCGCGCGACGGTGAGCCACGCGCTCCGTCCCGCACCCGCCTTCGCGTAAGCGATGTGCACGATGGCGTGCGCGACGTAGCACAGCGCGACCATTCCGCAAGCCAACCACCGCATCGAATCTTCGAGCACCGGGACATTCGCGTCGTGCGTCAGGTTCCCCACGGCGATACCCGCTGCGGCTACCCCTGCCGCAAGCGGAAACTGCGCGAAGATCCAGATCTTGTAGGGTCCGGTCCGATTACGCTCGCGTACCTCCGCCATCGGCGCCTGATCCAGCGCGTCGAAGAAACCCCACCAGATCGAAAACCCGATGAGCAGGGAGAGAGTCGCCGTCGTGAGCACCGCGCCGGACCACGGCTGGTCGCGCATCGCCTCGACCAGGCCCGCGAAACCCACGCCGAGGCTGATGTTGATGAAGGTGCCGAACCGTTCCTCGATATGGTCGGGATCGGGCGGTACGATCCGATGCATCCGGGGCGAGGCGAAGGGCGTGAGCAGGTCGATGCCGAATCCCACTCCCCACATCCAGAAGCGCCACGGTGCCGGCACCGCGGCCGACGCGGTCCAGATGATAGCGGCGATGGCAAACCCAATGGACTCGCGGGTGCATTCAGGCCGGGTCTCCCGCACGCAGTGCGCGGCCATGGCATAGCGCGCTGCCAGGATGAGGCGGAACACGCCGTAGCCAATGGCGAACGCCACTGCGCGATCCAACGTCGCATGCATTGCCGCCGCTGCGATGACCAGCGCTGCCCCGATCTGGAGCAACGTCATGAAGCGGTCGCTGATGTCGTCGGTGCCGAAACGGTCTGTATAGATGACGAATCCCACCCAGGCCCACCAGACGGTGCCGTACAGTGCGAGATACACCAGCGCCCCATGACCGGTGACGCCGTGTTGGAGGCGCCGGGCGAGCTGATCCACCGCGACCACGAACACGAGGTCGAAGAAGAACTCGAGCCACGAGGTCGGGCGCGGCCCTTCGTCCTCGCTTCGGAGGCGTGGAGGCTCATACAGCGGCCGCTCGACCGGGCGATGCGTGCCCGGCGCATTCTCGGAGGCTGGCTTGTTCGCGATGCGCATCGTTTGTTGCCGTTCCGGAAACGCGCGGGCGCGTGACTAGCGCAGCGATTTCTCGAGAATGTCGAGTCCCGCCTTCGCAGTGCGTAGATCGAGCGTGAGCGGCGGAAACATCGTGATCGCGTTCCTGGATGTCGTGACCAGGAGGCCATTCTTCTTGCAGCGATCTTCGATGTCGGAGACGTAGTCTTCACCATCGCCTGCCTCGACGGCGATGGCCATGCCGCGGATGCGGATGTCTTTCAGATCTTCGAAGTTCATCGCCGCGAGCCGCTGGTCGAAGTAGGCACTGACCTCCCCGGCCTGGCGGAAAAGCTGCGACTGATTGCGAATCACCCACCGAACGTTGCGGATGGCGATGTCCACGGTCGAGGGATGCCACCCGTATGTTGAATAGAAGCCGGTTTCCCCCTCGACAGACTTCGCGATCTTGCGCGTGACGATCGTGGCCCCCATCGGCGCGAATCCTCCGCTGATCGCCTTGCCCATACACAGAATGTCGGGTTCGAGACCGAAGTGCTCGGACGCGAACAGCTTTCCGGTGCGGCCGAATCCGCACGCCACTTCATCGGCGATGAACAGCGTTCCGTAGCGCCGGCAAAGTTGCTGCGCGCGCTTCATGAACGCGTCTTCGGGAATCAACACCGCGAGGTTGCAGCTGATCGGCTCCATGATGAACGCCGCGACGTCGCGCTTCTTCAGAAGCGTCTCCAGCCTCGCGATCGCACGGTCGCCCAGCGGCGGCGAGATCGTCGCGCAGTTCGACAGCAGATTCGGATACGGCTCGCGCTCTTCCGTCGATGCCACGCTGACCGTGCCGATCGTGTTGCCGTGATAGCTTCCCTCGATCGACACGAACTTGCGGCGGCCGGTCGACGCCATTGCGAGCTGCAGCGCGATGTCGACCGCTTCCGATCCACCCGTCGCGCGGTAGGTCTTCTCGAGTTTCGCCGGGGTGATCTGAGCGAGCAGTTGAGCGAGCTCGACCCACGGCCGGTACAGGTACTCGGGATAGACGTAATCCGGACGTCGGCGGGCGGGCGACTTCGTGATCGCGGTGTTGTCCCAGCCGAAGTTGCCGACGCACCAGCCCGACAAGAAATCGATGTAGCGTTTGCCGCGCGCATCGTAGACAAACGCACCCTTCGTTCGCGCCACCTGTAGGTCTTGCGCCTCGGACTCCCGCCCGACGTATTTGCGATCGAGCTGGCGGAGATTCATGCGGCACGAGCGTGCACGAACGACGCCTGTGATCGGCGCGACGCCGACGATGCATGCGTTCGCGAAAAAGTTGGCTGGGAGGCAGGGACTCGAACCCCGATTCAGCGGTCCAGAGCCGCTTGTCCTACCATTGAACGACCTCCCAGCAGGACGGACATGCGGCGGGCGCCGCACGAAGGTGGGGGATGCTACACGGCGGCAAACACGAGGGTCAAGACGTGAATTCCGGTCCGCATCGCCCCGCAGCGTGGCACAATCTTCGAGAGCGTAAGACCCCATGTTGCCCGAAGTCTTCGAGTGCCCGCAGTGCCAACGACAGTTCGTCTTCGAACTGGTCGAGACCGCCACGGAGACTTCCATCCACTGCCCCCAGTGCAAGCGCTACCTCGGCGAGAAGGACCTGAACTTCGTCCTCATCAGTGAGATCGAGGAGCTGGTGGAGCGGCTGCAGTTCGAGCGCGACCGGCTCGAGCGCGACGAGGCGGTCTACTCCATGACCGACTGCGACGCCGAGCTGCGCACCTACGGCAGCGAGATCCACAAGGTGGTCAACATCCTCCGCAAGACCCTCGCGGACCTCGACAGCCTCAAGCAGACGTACCGGTGACGGCCCGCCTCCCTCTCGCCGGCATCCTCGTCGCCGATTTCTCCCGCGTCCTGGCCGGCCCCCTCTGCACCCAGCTCCTCGGCGACGAGGGCGCGCGCGTGATCAAGGTCGAAGAGCCGGCCCGCGGCGACGAGACCCGGCGCTGGGGCCCTCCCTTCCTCGGCGGGATCAGCACGTACTTTTTGTCCGTCAACCGGAACAAGGAATCGCTCGCGGCCGACCTGCGCTCGGCGGGCGGGGCGGCGCTGGCGAAGGCGCTGATCGCCCGGGCGGACGTGGTCCTCGACAATTTCCTCCCCGCCCAGCGCGAGGCGCTCGGCCTGGGCGACGTGCTGGCGATCAACCCGCGGGCGATTCACTGCTCGATCGCCGGCTTCGATCCCGATACGGCCGAGGCGGGGACGCCGGGGTACGACCTCCTCGCCCAGGCCGGGGCGGGGCTGATGGCCATCACCGGCGACGAGGAGCCGACCAAGATCGGCGTCGCTCTGGCGGACGTGCTGACCGCGCACTACGCCCACGGGGCGATCCTGGCGGCGCTCTACGCGCGGGAGCGCAGCGGCCGCGGGGCGCGGCTGGAGGTCTCGCTCTTCGGGGCCACGCTCGCCTCGCTGGTGAATGTCGCTCAGGGCAGCCTGGCCACGGGCGACGAGGCCCAGCGCTACGGGAACGCCCATCCCTCGATCGTGCCGTACCAGCTCTTTCACGGCAGCGACCGGCCGTTCGCGATCGGAGGCGGCACGGACCGGCACTTCCGGCTCCTCTGCGACCGGGTGATCGAGCGTCCCCACCTTGCCGACGACGAGCGCTTCGCCACGAATACCGCCCGTGTCCAGAACCGCGACGTGCTCGTCCCGATGCTGGAGGAGATCTTCCGTACCCGACCCGCGGCGGAGTGGGTGGAGCGCTGCCGTGAGGCGGCGATTCCCTCTTCGCCCGTGCAGGGCGTGCTGGAGGCGCTGCGCAGCGAGCCGGCGCAGCCGCTCCTCGCCAACGTCGAGCATCCGGTACTCGGTGCGTACGAGGCGGTGCGGCACCCGGTGCGCTTCGACGGCAAGCGCCTGCCGATCCGCATGCCGCCGCCCGAGCTCGGGCAGCACACGGACGCGGTGAGCCGCGAGCTCACCGTCCCGCAAACGACCACGCGAAGAGGGCCGCGCAGCAGGCGAGGACGCCCAGCACGAGGGCGGCGATGATGCCGACGTGGGTGTTGCTGCCGGCGTCCTTGGCGGCGAAGCGGCGGAAGACCACGAACAGCGCGGCCGCGCCGGCGCCGGCGATCGCGAGGCCCACCACCAGGACGATCGTCAGTGCCCGTTGAAATTCGGGATCCACGGGCGGACGGTAGCACGCGCCGCATCGCCGCGGCCGTGTTCGACTTCGACGAGACCATGGTCGACCTGGAGTGGCAGCACGCCGCCGCCCACGAGTCCCTCTGCCGGGAGATGGGCTCCGACTACGACGCCCTGCCCGCGGAGATCCGGGTCAGCTCCGGCACGCGCATCATCGACGACATCCGCGGCACGCGCGCGCACTTCGGGTGGGCGGCGTCGGAGGAGGAGCTCTTCGCCCGCCGGCAGCAGCACTTCGACGCGCTCTGCAGGACCGGCGACGTCGAGACCATGCCCGGCGTGCGCGAGACGATCGCCGCGCTGCGCGCGATGGGCCTGCCGCTCGCCATCACTACCTCCGCGGTGCGCACCTCGATCGAGATCGTCCTCGACCGCCTGGAGATTCGCGGCGCCTTCGGGCTCATCGTCGACGGCGGCGAGGTCGCGCACGGCAAGCCCGACCCGGAGGCCTACCTGCTCACCGCGCGCAAGCTCGGCGTCGACGCGTCGGAGTGCCTGGTCTTCGAGGACTCCCACGTCGGCGTGGTCGCCGCGAAGCACGCCGGCATGTTCTGCGTGGCCATTCCCAACCCGCGCGCGCAGACGCCGCAGGATCTCTCCGCGGCGGACCTGATCGTGGGCAGGATGGACGAGGTGCTCAGGTCCCTGGCGAGGCGAGACTGAGCTCGGCCACGAGACGGATCAGCCGCCGCCCCTCCTCGTCCGCGTACTCGTAGGCCCGGCAGAGCGACTCGACCTCGTCTTCGTCCTCGTGGGTCGAGACGGTGAAGCCGTCGGCGGGCTGCGTCGACGAGGACGTCGGAACGCGCCACCACGTGCCGTCCTTGAGCCGGTAGCTGATGTAGCCGCGCGAGCGCATGCGCCGCGCCGCGCCGATCTGCGAGAGGATGGTCGCGCCATGAGCCTCTCCGGACGCATTCGCCTTCTGCGCCGCCAGCACGTGGCCCACGAACGTCGCGATCAGGTCCTGGAGCTTCGCCGCGGAGTCGTTGCGGTACTCCAGGAAGCGCACGCCCGTATGCGAGACGATCTGGGTGCGATCGCTCGGCTCGCGCACCACGAACGAGCGGACCACCTCGCAGAAGAGCTCGACGTCCTCGCCCTTCCAGCGGAAGGTGAGCTCGAAGGTCTCCCCGGTCTCGGCCCTCCCGTAGTGCTCGAGGAACGCCCCGGCCATGCCGATGTCGAGCACGAGGGCGTTCTGCCCGCGGGCGGTCGAGAGGATCGGTTTGGAGAGCTTGAGTCGCTGAAACTTACGACGGTCGTCGTGAACCACCGGGGTGGAAATATATCAGGAACGGTCCGATGGTAAGCACTTTGCGTAAATTCCGATGAACGTGACACCTCCCACGCCGAAAGAGCGACGCAGCATCTGGCGCGTCGGGCCGGAGAGCACGTGGACGACCATCGTCCCGGTGGTCTTCATCATCTCCTCCCTGCTCTCCCTGGTGATCCTGCCGCTGGTGGTGGCGCGCAAGACCGCGCGCATGCGCAGCGAGATCACCCGCCTGGCCGAGCCGGCGCGCCAGGCGGCGAACCAGATCCAGATGGATCTCGCCAAGGAGCTGGACAAGATCATCGCCTTCCAGGTCACCGGCCAGGCCCACTACCGCGTCGCGTTCTACGACCTGGTGCGGAGCGAGGAGGCCCAGCGGCGGATGCTCGACGACCTCCTGCCGCAGGTCGACGAGGAGCTGGCCGCCGATCTCCGCGCCCTCTTCGTGCAGAGCAGCCGCTGGCACGAGAGCGTCCGCCAGGGGGAGTTCCTGACCCGCCAGTTGCCGGCCGAGGTCTTCCTGACCCGGCTCTACGAGGCCCACGCCGCGTACGAGAAGTCGCTGATCGCCGCCTCGGAGCTCGAGCTGGAGCTGCAGACCGGGATCGAGTCGCGCCTGCAGAGCATCCGCGACACGGAGCGGCTGAACTTCTGGCTGACGCTGGTCCTCACCCTGCTCGCGTTGACGTCCGCGATCCTGGTCTCGGGCCTGGGGCGGCAGATGCGCCTCCTCGCCGCCGAGGCCATGGCCCGCCGCCTGGAGGCCGAGCGGCAGGCCCAGGAGGCGGAGCTCGCCCGGGAGAAGGCCGAGCGCGAGGAGCGCCGGGCCGCGTTCCTGGCGGCGGCGGGGCAGGAGCTCGCCGCGTCGCTCCACTACGAGCAGACCATCGCCACGCTGGCGAAGCTGATCGTGCCGAATCTCGCCGAGCTGGTGGTCATCGACATGTCCGAGCCGGACGGGGGGCTGCGCCGGGCGGCGGTCAAGCATCGCAATCCCGAGGACGAGACGGTGGTGGCCGAGCAGATCGGGGTCATCTTCCGGGAAGTGCCGGAGGCGCTCGTGCGCATCATGCAGGCGCGCGAGTCGGCGGTGGTCGGATCGGCCTCGAACCTCTTCCAGTACGTCACCGGCCACGCGGACGGCGGCACGCGCAATCTGGTCTTCCTGCCGATGGTCAGCCGCGGGCAGACCATCGGCGTGGCCGCGGCGGTGTCGACCGAGCAGCGGCCGTTCACGTCCGAGGACCTCCCGATCTTCTCGGAGCTGGCGCGCCGCGCGTCGCTGTCGATCGACAACGCCCGGCTCTACCTCGAGTCGCAGCAGGCCGTGCGCGCGCGCGAGGAGGTGCTGGCCATCGTCTCGCACGACCTGCGCAATCCCCTCAACGCCGTCACCCTCGCCGCGTCGCTGCTGCAGATGTCGACCACCCTCTCGGCCGAGGACCGCGAGCAGATCGACACCATCGAGGTCTCCGCGAAGCGCATGAGCCACCTCATCGCCGACCTGTTGGACACCACGCGGCTCGAGGGCGGCAAGCGTCTGCCCATCGAGCCGGCGCCGATCACCGTCGCGGAACTGCTCAGCGAGACCGAGGAGCTGTTCCGCGCCCAGGCCGGCGTCGCCTCGGTGTCGATCGAGTACGAGGCGAACGACGACCTGCCGCCCGTGCTGGCCGATCACCACCGGGTGATGCAGGTGATGTCGAACCTCATCGGCAACTCGCTCAAGTTCACGCCCCCGGGCGGCCGCATCACCGTGCGCGCGTCGCGCGACGACGGCTTCGTCCTCTTCACCGTCTCCGACACCGGCCCCGGAATCCCCAAAGAGAACCTCGGCGACATCTTCAGCCCCTACTGGCAGGCCAAGCGCGCCGAGCGGCTCGGCGCGGGCCTCGGCCTTCCCATCGCCAAGGGCATCGTCGAGTCCCACGGCGGCCGGATCTGGGTGGAGAGCGAGCCGGGACAGGGAACGACGTTCTACTTCACCCTGCCGATCGCGAAGGAAGCGCCGGCGCCCGCGCCTACGTCCGCGGCGGAATCTGCATCACGTCGCTGACGCTCAATTCCGCGAAGAGGCGGATCAGGCGGCGCCCCTCGTCGTCGGAAGCCTCGTAGACCTCGCAGAGACGCTGCATCTCCTCCACGTCCTCGGACCAGGCCACGGTGAAGCCGGTGTCGGGCTGCTCGGGAAGAAAGACCCGGCGATGGACCCACGTGCCGTGCTCGAGGCGATAGGAGACGAACTGCGCGTCCTTGCCGCGAACAGTCTTGTCGGGGTCGATGCGTTTGGTCTGCAGGCGCGTGCCCGAGGCCTCGTTGCGGTCGTCGATCGCCTTCATCACCAGCTTGGCCAGCATGTTCCGGAGACGGTCGCCCGACTCGCCGATCGCGGCCACGAAGCGCAGGCCCGACTCCTGTCCCTCGCCGGGATACTTGGCGCGCTCGCTGGAGACGGTGCGGGCGACCAGGCAGCGCAACACGATCTCGTCGCCTTCGAAGGAGAAGCGGAGATCGCCCTTGCCCGCGAGCTCGCCGGCGTGGTGCACGCGCGAGCCGAGAACGCCGACGTCGTGGATGGTCACCGGCGTGGTGCCGAAGGTGCCGGCGACGGGGGGATCGAGCCGAAGGCGCTGGAACTCACGCCGCTCCTCGCCCTGGTGTTGCATGAGCGCGCATTTTAGCGCCTGTCCGCCACGTCAATGCACGTCGGGGCGCCTGAGGCGCATCGTGGCCATGTAGGTGTTGCGCACGCGCTGGCGATAGCGGTGGGCGCGGACGTTCACTTTCTCCACGTAGGAGAGGGTCTCGCTGATCGGCGGGATGCAGCCGCAGCGCTCGACCTTCCCCTCGCCGGCGTTGTAGGCGGCCAGGGCGATGCGCTCGTCCTCGAAGCGGTCCAGGAGATAGCGGAAGTACTTCGTTCCGGCGGCGATGTTCTGCTCCGGATCGAAGGGATTGGCGATGCCGAGGAGGCGGGCCGTGTCGGGGACGATCTGCATCAGCCCCTGGGCGCTCTTGTGCGAGACCAGGCCCGGACGGAAGTCGGACTCGGTGTGCACCATCGCCGCCACGAGCTCGGGCTGCAGGTCGTTCTTCCTGGCTTCGCGATAGATGATCGCGCCGTAGGGCACCTTCGTGCGGAAGTACTCTTCCTTCACCGCGTCGATGCTGAAGCGGTGCGGCGTCGGCGCGAACTGCTCGCGGATCGACTCCGTGGTGAAGATCGGCAGATCCTGACGCGCTTCGCGCGCGGGCGGACTCGGCACGCGCATGCCGCGCAGCGGACGCATGTTGCGCATGGCGTCGATCTTCTGCACGGCGGTGTCGAGATTCAGGTTCATCGCGTTCATCGGGAGATCGAAGGCCATGAACGCGAGGGGCAGCGTCGCCAGCACGGCGGCCGCACGCGAGGCGATGCGCGCGGCGCGTCGCCATGCGTTGCGGCGGGCGTGGAGCTGGCACGAACAGATGACGTGAAAATCCGGCCCCGTCCTCCACTCCCCGTTGCGTGAACGTCTTGCAATCATGACGACTCCACCGCAGAAGGGCAAAACGCGGACCAGCTCAGCCGAGGGAAATGGAAACCGCTGAGCCGCTAGGAGATGTTTGCGCCGCACGCAAACGCGCGCGCGACCGGCAAACCGTTACAAATGGAAAACCATCCAATTCGACAGCGATTATCGCACAAATTACCGCGCGACGTTTTTGTCAGGCAAAAACCGGCCTTGTCGAATCGTGCGTGAGCACGTAGATGGCGTACACGCCGTACGCGGTGCCGAACGGGAAGTTCAGCAGCGAGAGCGCGCCGACGATGATGATCAGGATGCGCGCCCAGCCGCGGTTCTTGAGCAGTCCCAGTCCGCCGATGATCGATGGGAGGCCAAGAATGATCAAGAGACCGCCGACGAACATGCCCACCGCGCCGGTGATCCACATCGCCTCCGCTTCACCCGAGGCCACGCCCGCGCCGGCGATGATGAAGAACAGTCCCGCTCCGATGAACGCGAGCAGCGCTCCCCAGATGATCGAGATGATCGCGACTACCTTCACGTGCTGGGTCATATCGTTCATCGCTGCTCTCCGGTTCCTGTCGTATCCGTGGTGACGGTGTCCGTTGCCGGCGCCGTGTCCGTTGGCGGCGGCTTCTCCGTGGTCGTCTCCGGCGGCGACGTCGTCGTCTCCGTCGGCGTCGTCTCCGTCTCCTGCGGCGGCAGGTCGGTGTCCGTCACCGGCGCCGTCCCCGCGGTGTCGATGGCAGTTACGGTTTGCTCGGGCTCGGGTTTCTTCTCGGCGAGCACCTGGCGCTCGAAGGCATACCCCCAGCGGCGCATCCGGGAGAGGATCATCCGCTGCCGGAAACGCAGTCGTTTGTTGGGTTTACCGGGACTCATGACCCGCGGATTGGGGAGGCAGCCAGCTAGCAGCGCGGCCTCGCTCGGGCTCAGCGCCGAGGCCGGCTTTTCAAAGTAGAAGCGCGACGCCGCCTCCGCCCCGTAGACCCGCTCGCCCATCTCCACCACGTTCAGGTAGATCTCCAGGATCCGCTTCTTGGTGAGGTGCTTTTCCAGCGAGCGGGCGATGAAGTACTCCCGGATCTTGCGCACGGGATTGCGCGAGGGCGAGAGGTAGAGGTTCTTGGCCAGCTGCTGGGTGATCGTCGAGCCGCCGGCGGCGACCTTCCGGCGCTTCCAGTTGCGCTCGAAGGCCTCCTTCATCCCCTCCACGTCCACTCCTTCATGCTCGTAGAACGAGTCATCCTCGGCCACCAGCACGCCGCGCCTGAGGTACGGCGAGATCTTCCCGTAGCTCACCCAGGTCCAGCGCAGCTCGTCGCTCTGCCCCTTCGCCCGCAGCTCGCGCTTGCGGCGCTCCATGAACGCGGTGGTCTTCGGCCGCTCCGTGGCCAGCTTCTCCACGTCCGGGAAGGTGAGGATCTCCCACGCCAGCCAGGCCAGGAGAAGCACGGCGAGGACGAGCAGGACCCGCTTCAAAACGGCGTTAGACTACACGCATGAAACGCGTTCTGCCTGTCCTTTGCCTCCTTTTCATGGCGGGCGCCGCGTTCGCGATCGACACCAATCGGGCCGCCGGTCGCGTCGGCGTCCTCCGTGCCGAAGTCGACTCCGGCGATACATGGGTCGAGGAAGCCGTGGTGCGCACGCTGGTCGCGGAGCTGCGCAAGCGCGGCTTCGACGCCTTCGACACCAACCTCGAGCTCCGCGAGCTCGACGGCGACGACATCCCCCACGCCGACTACTTCGTCGAGATCGCCGGCAGCGGCGCCGACGTGGGCGAATTCGGCGCCATCGGCATCGGCAGCCGCCACGCGGACCTCGAGCTGTCGCTGGTCATGTCCCGCGTGGCCGCCGAGCTGCGCGTGTACGACGGCAGCTCGCTCGACCTGATCCGGACCGAGAAGCTCGCCCGCACGCGCGCGGCCGTGCTGCCGACCGGCTTCGGCGTCGGCACCCGGTCGCTCTTCGCCGCGATCGCCCTGCCGTTCGTCGAGCGCCGGCAGTTCAAGAGCGCGACCGACGCAGCCGCGCGCGACGCCGCGGCGAAGGTCGTGGCGGTCCTCCGGCCGCCGCAATGAAGCCGGTCGTCGTCCTGACCACGGTCGGCCTCGACTTCGACAGCGGCGCGCTCGCCGTGGCCCTCGTCGAGCAGCGCCTCGCGGCGTGCGTGAACATCGTCGAGCGCATCCGCTCGATCTACCGCTGGGAAGGCAGCGTCAGCGACGACGGCGAGCAGCTGCTGCTGATCAAGACCACCGACGAGCGCGTCGACGCCCTGCGCGAGGAGCTGTTCCGCCGCCACCCGTACTCGGTGCCGGAATTCGTCGTGCTGCCGGTCGCGGACATCTCCAGCGCCTACGGCGCGTGGCTCATCGAGTCCGTTTCCTGAACCGCCGCACTCCAAAAAACAACGCCAACCCCGCAAGCGTCGCCAGGGAAACGTTCCTCCCCCGCGTGAACGACTCCGGCATGTACACGATCCGCACGTGATGCCTGCCGGCGGGGACGAACACGCCGAGGAAGGCGTGGTTCGCGTAGAGCGGCTGGATGCGGTGGCCGTCGACGTACGTCCGCCAGCCGGGCCAGAGGCTCTCCGAGACCACCACCCACCCCTCGCGCTCCATCGTCACATCGAGGTCGTAGCCGTTGAGGCCGAGGCGGCGGATGGCGACCGTGCCCGGCCCGTTGTCGACTTCGTGCGGGGGGTAGTGCGGGGCGGTGATCCAGGCCTTTTGCGCGAAGTCGTCGTGCTTGGCCATCTGCATGAGCACGTCGCTGCCCGACTTTTCGTAGCGAATCCTCGCGGGCACGTACGCGCGCGGGAGGACGCGCGTGTTCTCGAGGAGGCGGCTGTCGCGGTCCTCGAGCACCAGCTTCCAGCCCGGCGTGGGATCGACTTCCTTCGAGGTGATGGCGTAGCGGACGTTGAGGAAGGAGAGGAACGGCCGCCACATCTCCGGGACGATGTTGAAGGAGATGGCCTGCGGGTGCGACCAGACCGGATAGGTCTCCGCGAGCCGGCGGAAGGTCATGGCCTCGTAGCCGCGCGGGTCTTCGAGGTCATACATCGCCGCGCCGTCCGGGATGAGGGCGAAGTGCAGGCCGACCGTGCGGAAGATGCCGTCCTGGGGGATCGCCGCCAGCACCGGCAGGCGCGGGTAGAAGACGTCCTCCGGCAGCGTGGGATAGATCGCGCCGTCTTCGATGGTGCGCTGCACGAGGAGCAGGCCGAGGAGGACCGGCAGCGCGAAGCGCGGCGGCGTGCGCACGAGGAGAAGCAGCGCGACGATGGCCAGCGGTACGAGGTCGGCGATGGTCTGCTCCGTCAGCAGCGACGCGTTCACGCCCACCTTCAGCTGCTCGTCGCGGATGACGTACATGCCGATCGCCAGGGCGATGCCGACGGCGAAGAGGGGCAGCGCGGCCATTCTCGGACGATGGATGCTCCAAGCCTCCAGTGCGAGCGCAGCGAGCACGCTCAGCGAGAACGCCGCGGCGTAGGCGAGCCGCTCGTTGAGGGCGATGTCGAACAGCGGCAGCTCGTGCAAGAGGTGCGCGAACGGCGGCGCGTGCAGCGCCGCCGAGAGGCCGACGATGGCCAGACCGAGGAAGAACCAGGTCTCCTTCCGCCGGACCAGGAACGGCGCGAGGAGGGCGAGGCCGAGGATCAGGCTCCCCACGCGCGAGGACATCGGCTCCCACAGCGGCGTGAAGTTGTCCCGCTCCGGCTTGCCCCCGTAGAACGGAAAGAACGTGTGCCCCGCCTTCTTCGCAATGGCCTCGGGGATGGTCGGGAACTGCGCCGGCGCGTAGAGATCGCGGCGCACGGCGTACTCCTTCGTGTGCGGCGCCGCGGCCAGGAACGGCAGGAGCGAGATCGCGGTGATCGCCAGTGCCAGCGCGCCGGCGACCGCCGCGTGGCCGACCGCCCGCCACTCGCGCGTGACGAGCAGCTCGAACACGCCGAACGCCGCGCCGCAGGCGACGATGTGCAGGATCGACTCCGGGTGGCCGGCGAAGATGGTCAGCACCAGACCGATGGTCAGGAGGGCGATACGCCGCTCGCGCACGACGCAGCGCACGCCGAGCAGCACCAGCGGGAGAAAGGCCCAGGCCCGCCCCAGCGGCCAGCCGACGAAGAAGGCCAGGGCCTGGCAGAAGGCGTAGCCGGCCGCGGCGACGAGCGCCGGCAGCTCGCCGCAGCCCAAGGTCCGGGCGAAAGCGAAGGTGAACAGCGCGGCCAGGAAGAAGGTCATCGCCGCGGCGAACGTCAGCGCCTGCGGATGGGGGAGCGCGAGGCCGAGGAGATTCAGCGCGTCGTACGGCGCGGCCTGCATGTTCGCGGCGAGGATCGTCCCGCAGAGGAGGAACGGGTTCCACACCGGCCACTCCCCGCGGGCGATGGAATAGCGCACGGCGTGCTGCCACGGGATGATCTGCGAGTAGAGATCGGAGAGCGTGCCGTTGTGCACCCTCTCCACGCCGAAGTCGGCCGCGTAGTCCTTGAGCGGCTCGGCCATGTACGGCAGGTCGATCGGCGCGTAGACCTGCGCGCGCAAGAGGGCCCGGCCGGTGAAGCAGAACGGCAGCAGCATCAGCACGATCGCCGCGGCGAGGCTCAGCCGCTGGACGAATCGGTGCCAGACGAAGAGGAGCGCGGACGCAGCCAGGAGATAAAGGACGATCGCCGGCAAGCGCGGGAGCTATAGCACAGAACGACCAGTACCAGAGCGATCAGCGAGAGGATCCGCCCGCGGGTGAACGACTCGGGCAGATAGACCAGCCGCAGGCGATGCCGTCCGCCGTCGACGTGCACGCCGAGGAAGGCGTGGTTGGCGAAGCGAGTCTCCACGCGGCGGCCGTCGACGTAGACCCGCCACCCCTTCCAGGCCGACTCGGAGACCACGATCCAGCCGGGGCGCTCCAGCTCCGCCTCCAGCTCGTAGGCCAGCCCGTCGCGGCGGATGGAGACCCGCCCCGGCCCGTTCGGCGTGTCGTGCGGCTCGTAGAGCGTGGTCTCGATCCAGGCCCGCTCGGCGAAGTCGGTTGTCTCCCGCATTGCCGCGAGGACCGCCTTGCCGTCACTTTCATAGCGGACGTGCCGCGGGACGAACGCGCGGGGGAGGGCGCGCGGGTTTTCGATCACGCGCGTGCCGTCCAGGAGCCAGCGCGCGTTCAGCGCCGACAGGAACGGCCGGGACGGATCGTCGACGGAGTTGTAGTACGCGGTCTGGTAGCGCGACCAGAGCGCGTACGTATCGGCGAGGCGGGCGAAGGTCATGGCCTCGTAGCCGCGGACGTCCTCGAGGCCATACATCGCCGAGGCGTTCGGGATCAGCGTCGCGCCGATGCCGGCGACCCGGCCGTCGCCGCGGATCCGCTCCAGCGCGGGAACGGGCGGGTAGAACGCGCCCGCGGGGAGCGACGGGTAGATCGAGCCGTCCTCGATGGCCCGCTCGAGCAGGACCACGGCGAGCAGGATCGGCACGATCTTCGGCTTGAGCGCATCCGCGCCGATCGCGGCGAGGACCGCGAGCGCGAACGAGGCCGCGAACGCGAGGCGCTCGTTGATGGCGATGTCGAACAGCGGCAGCCGGTGGAGCAGGTGCGGGAGGGGCGGGATGCCGCAGGTGACGAGGAACCCGATCACGGCGAGCGCGATAAAAAACCACACCTCGCCCGAGAACGTGGAGCGGCGGGCTCTCAGCCCGCCT
>JBIOTX010000391.1:0-6760 GCA_044866315.1 Thermoanaerobaculia bacterium
GGCAGGTGCTCTGCCAGATCACCGCCGCCGGACTGCGCCTCCTCGAGGGGCTCGACCCGGTCATGGACGAGCTCGACGACGCCACCACCGGCACCCTCAATCCCGAAGAGATCGACACGCTCCTCCACCTTCTCTCCCGCATCCGCGACAGCGCGCGCCAGTAGATCGAGTCGCGGCCGATACTTGACATGTAAACCAAAATGAAAGGAACGACCCCCATGACCTCCATCGCCATCGATCGACCCGAGCCAGTCCGCATCGTTACCAACGTCCTGGCCACCGACAACTCCCTCGTACCCACCGTCCTCCGCGTCGCCCTTGGCGTGGTCGTCCTTCCTCACGGCCTGCAGAAGGCCTTCGGCTGGTTCGACGGCTGGGGCTTCGAGGGCACAATGGGCTGGTTCGCCAGCATCGGCGTCCCCTCCATCCTCGGCATCCTGGCCATCCTGGCCGACCTCGGCGCGCTCGCGCTCATCGCCGGCTTCGCCACGCGCCTCACCGCCTTCGGCATCGGCGTGAACATGATCGTGGCCGCACTGCTCGTCCATCTGCCGAACGGCTTCTTCATGAACTGGAGCGGCAAGCAGGCCGGCGAGGGCTACGAGTTTCACATCCTTGCGGCGGCCATGGCCCTTGCACTGGTGGTCCTCGGCGGCGGGCGATGGTCCGTCGACCGGCTGTTACTCTCTTCGCGCAAGTGATCCGCACCGCCGACCCGACCGACCTTCCCGCCCTGCGCGCGTTGCTCGCCAACGCGAACGACGTGCCCTACGACCTTGGTGCCGTCGCCGAAGAGAAATGCTTCGGCGACGGCTTCGCCGGTCCGCCCACGACGCGCGTGTTCGAGACGGACGGCGCGATCGCCGGTGCCGCGGTGACGTGCGGCAAGTACCTGCGCATCCTGGCGGTGCAGCGCGAAGCGCGGCGAAACGGGATCGGGAGCGCACTGCTGGCGGACGCGGAGTCGCGCGGCGCGCGCGTCGTCGCTGCCGAGGCGGGGAACTACTTCACGCCGGGGGTGGTGGAGGGGGATGAGGGGACGCGGGCGTTTTTTCGGGAGCGTGGGTACGTCGAGACGGCGTGGACTTGGAACCTGGATGTGGATTTGGAGTGCGGCGGCGATGCCGCCGCTTTGGAAAGCGGCGGCGATGCCGCCGCACTCCAAACGTTCCTCAAGGAGAACTTCGGGCGGATCTGGGCGTTCGAGGTCCTCCGGGCGCGCAAGGTCTTCGTGACCGAAGGGGAGATCACCGGGTTCGCGGCGATCGAGGCGAACAATCGCGGGCTGGGCACGTTCGGCCCGACCGGCGTGGCCAGGTCCATGCGCGGCCGCGGCCTCGGCAGGGAACTGCTCCGGGCCGCGCTCGGCGGGCTCGCGGAGATGGGATTCACCCGCGCGGTCATCCCCTGGACGGACGCGCTCGACTACTACCGCAAGGCCTGTGGCGCGCGACCCGCACATCGCTTCGTTGCGCTCGAGCGAGCGCAAGCCATAGACTCCGCGCCGTGAAGCTGCCCTCAAAGACCAAGCACCTGCGCAAAGGCAAGCGAAGACAACACTTCCTGCCTCTGGCGATCGGCCGCAGCGGCGGCGTCGTCCTGGCCACCCTCGCCTTCTGGTTCTTCAAGAAACAGGCGGACAACGTGGTGGACGGAGATGCCGACCGCTACGACGAGGCGATCATGGAGGCGGTCCATCGCATCGACAACCCGGCCACGAACCGGGCCATGCACGTGATCACGCAGCTCGGCTCGCACTGGGCCATCGGCGCCTTCGCGGGCGTGACCGCGCTGATGATGCTCCGCCGCGGGCGCAAGCACGACGCCTGGACGGTCGCCGTCTCGACCGGCGGGGCGATGGCCATCAACACCATCCTCAAGAACATCTTTCAACGCCAGCGCCCCAAAGAGCTGGCCCGGCGCATCAAGCTCCCGCGCTCGCACAGCTTCCCGAGCGGGCACTCTCTGCTCTCCGCTGCGACCTACCCCATCGTCGCCCATCACCTCGTCGAGAACGAATCGCTGCCGGTGCAGGCCTTCGCCCATACCCTGGCGGGCATGATCATCATCAGCGTCGGGTTTTCCCGTGTGTACTTCGGCGTACACTTCCCGTCCGACGTCCTCGGCGGGTTCGCCGCCGGATTCGGATGGCTCGGCCTGACGTCTCTCTCGCACACGGCCGTCGAGGCGACGGACACAGAGTCCTAGGAATCAATCCATGTCTTCTACTTACGGCGCCAACATCGCCTTCATCGAAGAGCTTTACGAGAAGTTCCGCACCGACCCCGCCTCCGTGAGCGCCAGCTGGCGCGAATTCTTCGAGGACTACGAGCCGCAGCTGGCCGAGGAAGAGGAGGAGGAGATTCCGGTTGCAGCAGTGAGTGGAGCGACAGGCTCTCAGCCTGTCGCCCGGCGCGCTGAGAGCGCGCCGCTCCACGCTCCACAACCAGCGCCGGCTCCCACACCACGGCCAGTGGCAGTCCCCTCCCCCGCCGGCAACGTCGTCCCGCTGCGCGGCGCGGCGTCGAAGATCGTCTCGAACATGGAGACGTCGCTCACCGTCCCGACGGCGACGTCCGTGCGCAACATCCCGGTCAAGGCTCTGGAGGAGAACCGGCGCGTCGTCAACAATCACCTGACCCTGAGCGGCCAGTCCAAGGCGTCGTTCACGCACATCATCGCCTGGGCCATCGTGAAGGCGATCAAAGACTTTCCGCGTCTCAACTCCGCGTTCGCGATGCAGGACGGCACTCCCGCGCGCATCGACCGCGAGGACGTGAACCTCGGCGTGGCCATCGACATCGAGCGCAAGGACGGCTCGCGCTCCCTGCTCGTGCCGAACATCAAGCGCGCGAACGCGATGGACTTCGCCCAGTTCCTCAAGGCCTACAACGACATCGTCCGCAAGGCCCGCAACAACACCCTCGAGATCGCCGACTTCGACGGCACGACGATCTCGCTGACGAACCCCGGCACCCTCGGCACGGTCGCCTCCGTGCCCCGCCTCATGGCCACGCAGGGAACGATCATCGCCACCGGCCAGATCGACTATCCCGCCGAGTACTCCGCCGCCGATCCGTCCGTCCTCGCCGACCTCGGCATCTCCAAGGTCATGACGATGACCTCGACGTACGACCATCGCATCATCCAGGGCGCGGAGTCGGGCGCGTTCCTGGCCCGTATCCACGAGCTCCTCCTCGGCGCCGACAGTTTCTACGACGACATCTACCGCGACCTGCGCATCCCCTACGAGACGGTGCGCTGGGCCAAGGATCGCCATCGCCTCGCGCTCGGCACCACCGCCACCGACGAGATCGTGGCCCGTGAGGCCGCGGCGCTGCAGATGATCAACGCCTACCGCGTGCGCGGGCATCTGCTCGCCGATCTCGATCCGCTCGAGTACAAGGTCGGCCGGCATCCCGAGCTCGATCCGCAGTTCTACGGCTTCACGCTCTGGGACCTCGACCGCGAGTTCGTCTGCGGCGGCCTGTGCGGCAAGCAGACCGGGAAGCTGCGGGACATCCTGGACACGCTGCGCGAGACCTACTGCGGAAAGATCGGCCCCGAGTACATGCACATGCAGGAGACGGTGCAGAAGCGCTGGCTCCAGGACCGGATGGAGCCGACGCGCAACAAGGGGAACCTCGACGGAGCGACCAAGCGCCGCATCCTGATGAAGCTCAATGACGCCGAGGCCTTCGAGCGCTTCCTGCACACGAAGTACGTCGGCCACAAGCGCTTCTCCCTCGAGGGGGCGGAGTCGCTGATCCCGATGCTCGACTACATCTTCAACGAGGCCGCGCAGGACGGCGTAGTCGAGGGCGTGATCGGCATGGCTCACCGCGGCCGCCTGAACGTGCTCGCCAACACCCTCGGCAAGTCGTACGAGCAGATCTTCCGCGAGTTCGAGGGGGACATCGACCCGAACTCCCGCGAGGGCTCGGGCGACGTGAAGTACCACCTCGGCGCGGAAGGGGCGCATCAGACGCCGGACGGGCAGCACATGAAGCTCTCGCTGGCGTCGAATCCGTCGCACCTGGAGGCCGTGGACCCGATCGTCGAGGGAATGGTGCGGGCCAAGCAGAAGCTGATCAACGACCGCAACCGCTCGCTGATCATCCCCGTCCTGCTGCACGGCGACGCCGCGTTCGCCGGACAGGGTGTCGTCGCCGAGACCCTGAATCTTTCCCAGCTGAAGGGCTATCGCACCGGCGGCACGATCCATATCGTCATCAACAACCAGATCGGCTTCACCACCGGGCCGGAGTCCGCGCGCTCCTCGGTCTACGCGACCGACGTGGCAAAGATGGTCCAGGCGCCGATCTTCCACGTCAACGGCGACGACCCCGAGGCCTGCATCCGCGCGGTCAAGCTGGCGTACGACTTCCGCCAGCAGTTCCACAAGGACGTGGTCATCGACCTGGTCTGCTACCGCCGCCACGGCCACAACGAGGGCGACGAGCCATCGCTCACCCAGCCGCGGATGTACAAGACCATCAAGGAGCACCGCTCGGTGCGGAAGATCTATACCGAGCAGCTCCTGCGCAAGGGCGACATCGGTCCCGAGGAAGCGGAGGAGTGGCTCAAGCAGTTCCAGGGCAGGCTCGAAGAGGCCTTCGACAAGACCCAGGAGCAGGAGCCGCCGCACTCCGGCCGCGATCCGCTCTACACCGACGAAGAGGAGACCGGCTATCAGAAGACGCCGTCGCCGGACACGTCGCTCACCCGCGAGGCCCTGGAGAAGATCGGCAACGCGCTGACCGCCACCTCGCCGGACTTCTCCGTCCATCCGAAGCTCAAGCCGGTCCTGAACAAGCGCAAGGCCATGGCCGAGGGCAAGGATCCGATCGACTGGGCATTCGGCGAGCTGGCGGCGTTCGGCTCGCTGCTCCTCGACGGCTACCGCGTGCGCCTGTCCGGACAGGACAGCGGGCGCGGCACGTTCTCGCACCGCCACGCGCTGCTGTTCGACTCCGTGACCGGGAAGGGCTACGCGCCGCTCAACGCGCTGGCCCGCGACGCGAAGCAGACCGAGGTTGCCGATCCGGTCGTGGTCAGCAACGCTCTCACCGAGACCACGAACGAGGCGGACGCGGAGGTCAGCTTCTCGGTCTACGACTCGCTGCTCTCCGAGTACGGCGTCCTCGGGTTCGAGTACGGCTACTCCGTCGCCGATCCCGGCTCGCTGGTGATGTGGGAGGCCCAGTTCGGCGACTTCATGAACGGCGCGCAGATCGTCATCGATCAGTTCATCTCCAGCGCCGAGGAGAAGTGGGGACAGCACAGCGGCCTGGTGATGCTCCTCCCCCACGGATACGAGGGACAGGGACCCGAGCACTCGTCGGCGCGCCTGGAGCGCTTCCTCACCCTCTGCGCCGAGGGCAACATGCAGGTGGTCTATCCCACCACGCCGGCGCAGTACTTCCACGCCCTGCGGCGGCAGATGAAGAACAACCCGCGCAAGCCGCTCATCGTGATGACCCCGAAGTCGCTGCTGCGCCATCCGCAGGCCACCTCGACGCTCGACGAGCTGCTGAACGGCCGGTTCGAGCCGGTGCTCCTCGACGTCGCCACCAGCGCGGAGGTGAAGCGCGTGGTGATCACCTCGGGCAAGGTCTACTACGACCTCCGGACCGCGCGCGACAAGGCCAACGCGAACGTGGCCATCCTGCGGCTCGAGCAGTTCTATCCCTTCCCGCAGCCGATGCTCGCCGACGCCCTGAAGGGCTATCCGAACGCGACCGAGGTCGTGTGGGTGCAGGAGGAGCCGCGCAACATGGGCGCGTGGCCGTTCCTCCACGAGCGCCTGCAGGCGCTGCTGGGACGGGATCAGAAGCTGCACTACGTCGGTCGTCCGCTCGCCGCGGCGCCGGCGACCGGCTCGCATCACCGGCATGAAGAGCAGCAGAAGGCGCTCGTGGAGCGCGCGATCGGCGGCTAGCGTACTGGCGCTTCTCCTCGCCGCCGGCGCACAGGCCGCGGAAGTGGCCCGCGCTGGCGCGCACGTCTTCCACAGCAGCTTCTGGATCAGCCTCCACGAGCGGCTTCGGCACGAGGCCGTGGCGAAGGAGCCGGAGCAGCACGACTTCAATGCGGACGAGCAGTCCGCGTGGGACGCGGCGGTGGCCGCGTACCGCAACGACGTGCCGAAAGGCAGCGCGCCGTTCAATGCGGAGCTGTCCGGCGTCGCGTACGCACTCGCGCGGACCGGCGAGAACGACCCGAAGGGGCTTCCGCCCAAGGTCGACGCCGCGCTTCACCGCGCGGCTCCCGTCTATCGCGCGCGGCTCTGGCCGGACGATGACCGCGCGAACCGCTTCTGGATCGCCGTGCACGGGACGATGCTGCGCGAGGCCGGCCCGGAGATCGTGGCCGGTCTGGAGAAGACCTTCGGCATTACCTGGCCGAAATCTCTGCACGTCGAGGTGACGCCGTACGCCGAGCCGTTCGACGCCTACAGTCCGGCGCCGCTTCCCGACTTGAAGCTGTCCGTGGTCTCCTCGCGCGCCGCCGACAACCAGGGCTTCGCCGGCCTGGACCTGCTCTTCCACGAGCCGCTGCATCACTTCGACGACCACATCGCCACCTTCATCCCGGACGAGCACCTCGCGCACGGCATCCTCTTCTACACGCCCGGCGAGCTGACCCGGCGCGCGTTGGCGCGGCGCGGCGTGGCCTACACCCCGTACGCCTACACCCTCGGCATCTATCGCCGCTCGTATCAGCCGTACATCAAGCGCCTGGAGACGCACTGGCAGGC
>JBIOTX010000392.1:0-7874 GCA_044866315.1 Thermoanaerobaculia bacterium
GAGCATGTCCACCTGGGCTGCCGTTCAGGTCATTGGAAGCTGAGGGGCCGCCGCGCGCGGTCCGAGAATAGAGGAGAAAAACCATGGGCTACGCCGTGACGTTCATCGGCCTGATTCACTTTCACACCCAGAGTCCGAGGTCCCGGCTGGCGTTGCTTCCGGACGGACGAGATCCGATGGGCACTCTCGGGAAAAGTATCCGTAGTCATCACGCGAGCATCTTCGTCGACGCTGACGACGTCATCGAGAACCAGACCGACTGGGTGCCCTTCACCGATGAGGTTTTCGAGGGTCGGGGCATCCGCCAGTTTGAGATCGATGTACCGTCCACGGTCCTCTTCAGCGGCATGGAAAACACGAGACGCACAGGGCGGCCCAGCCTCGTGACAGGAAACTTTCCCGAGGATGACGGTGGGCGGCTGGAGACGGCATTTTTCGATCAGAGAATGCCGCGCCTGACCGACATCGATAGGAACTTCCGGATCGACCTGCAGCAGGCGCAGACTATCGCCCGGATTCCGCTGCGCCTCGGAACGCTCGAGCCCCGCGTCTTCAGACGCTCGATGACTGCGCGGCTGGAGGTCAGCGAGTACCCCACTCCTCTGAGGATCGTCGCGTCTCCTCTGAGCATCGTCGCGGGTCAAGGCGTCAGACGCAACAAGACCCTGAGTTTGAGAGATGGAAGCAAAATCGTCGTCGACAACACCTCCGTGCGGTTCGGTCGAGCGCTCCGCGATGAAGAGAGCCACTTCAACCTCTATCGCAATCTCGAAGGCAACCGGCGCGACGTCCTGCCGGACCCGGGCGTAGGCATCCTCCGAGATGTCCCCGACCTCGAGATCACGAACAGATACCTGGAGTTCCTCGACAGCGCCGGCCTCTTTCCCAACCTGCGGTGCTCGGCCATGGCTTGAGGAGAGGCAGCGCATGAACACCCGCATCGCTCGCGCTCCGACCCTCGTGGCGATGGTCCTGGTGCCGCTGTGGTATTCGGTGGCCTTCCGCCAGCCGGTCCTGGCGGACGATGGAACACTGCGCGACGCTTTTCCGGCCCTGGGGTCGCGCAATCGCGGCCCGGCGCTCTACGTCGCCGACCCGTACATGCCGCCTTCGCAAGCCGGGAACGCCGCTCATCAAACAGCCCTGGACCGTCTGAGCGACGCGCAATACGAGCTGGCCAAACGGCAGGAAGAGCTCGCGGTGCAGACGGATACCCAACCGGTCATTGTGAGCCACATCGACAGCGACCGCGCCCGGCGGCGCGTCCAGGAGGCGCAAGCCGCCGTCATTCGCGCCGAGGAGGAGTTGATCCGGGTTCGTCCGAACGGGGAGCCCGCCGAAGCGGAAAAAATGCTGCAGAGCGACACCATCCTGCTGCTGTTCCGCGGCCAGCCCTCCGTGTCGACGGTGCGCGCCGTTCTGGCGAAGCATCGTCTGGTGGTGCGCTCGGGAATCGCGGAGATCGCGCTGTTCGTGGTCGAGCTTCCGCCGGCGACGCACCTCACGGCCGCGGGAGAGGCGACCCGTCTCCGCGCCGTCATCCGGCGACTCAGCGAGGAGAAGGGAAACATTATCGAGGTAGCCGTTCCGAACGTCGCTCTGGAAGCGAACGTCGTTCCACCGCCCACCCGGCCGGCTCTGGAGAGCTGGTTTGGCGGAGAGCATCCTCTAGTGGCGAGCCACTTCCCCGAAGCGTGGAACTTCAGCGCCGCCATCCGGAGCGGCGCCAGGAAAACACGGGTGGGCGTGCTCGACGTCGGGTTCTTGCCTGCTCATGATGACCTCGAAGTCGTTCCCGCTCCCTGCGGAACGCCGCCGGAGGACTCTCACGGCACGGCCGTAGCGGGGGTGATCGCTGCGCGATTCGGAGACGGCAAGGGCGTGGACGGCGCGGCTGCCAATTTCGCGGAGATCGTCACTTGCAGTCCGGATGAGCCTGTCGTCCATTGCGACCGTAAGGGGGAACAGTGCGATCTCAAGAGACGACGCCTGCTCTTCGACGGCTTTCTGGCCGGTTTGCAGCTCCTGCTCGAGGCCGACATCCGGGTGATCAACGCCAGCATCGGCTACAACTGGCCCAACCGCATCGATCCGCTGGAGTCTGTCGAGGCGCAGCAGATCGTCGAGGGACATGGGAAATGCACGAGGAAGCTCCTCGCCCAGTTTTCGAACGCCGTCGTGGTCGCGGCAGCCGGCAATCACTGCCAGCCGCAGGAGAACCGTCGGTGCCGGCAACCCACGAAGTGGACCAGTCCGTTCACCTGGGCCGCACTGGGCGATGATTCCGACGAGAGTCCGGCGTCGAAGAACGTGATCATCGTCGAGGCGCTCGATCAACGGGCAGACAGCAACCGGATCGACTTCTCGAACGAGGGCATGATCGGCGCGGCGGCGGTGAACATCCCCACGACGATCCCGAACAACGCCTACCGTTATTGTGAGGGAGGAACCTCCTGTGCCGCACCGGTCGTGACCGCAACGATCGCAATGATGCTGGCATACCAGCCGGAGCTGAGCGTGGACAAGATCAAGCAGAATCTGGGAATCCGCTCGGACGGCAACGGAGCGGTGAAGCTCAACGCCTTCGAGGCCATCAAGGCATGCAGCCCCGAGGCCGCCTTCGACCTGGCCAACCTCAACGGCGACCACGCCGTGGACATGAAGGACTTCGACCAGTTCAATGCCGAATACACGGAGATCCACAGCGTGCGGCCAGTGCCGACTCTCGATCAAAACCGCGACGGCCAGTGCGACGGGAACGACCGGTGGTTCTGCCGGATCGATCTGGACGGAAACGGCGTGATCGATTCGAAGGATCTGGACGTGATGATCCGCGCCTGGACCGGTCCACCCGTCGATCCGGAGACACTGCGAGCACAACTAGGCAAGTTGCGGCGGCGCGCGGTTCGCTGATGCGCGGGGCGGGCTCCCGCCCGCCCCGCACTCTGGTTTACGGCGTAGGCCCGCCGTCGCAGCCGAGCGGCGAGCAGACCAGGACTTCCCGGAATGCGCTCGCGCGCTTGCCCTCGTTGTCGGTGACCCAGAGGACGACGTAATACGAGCCGCTGTCGGGCGGATAGTTGTGGGTGATGGTGGGGATCGTCGTGACGGCGGTGGTGCCGTCGTCGAAGTTCCATTCATAGCGGACGATGGTGCCGTCCGGATCCCTGCTCGCCGAGGCGTCGAAGTACGTCGTCCCGTTGAGCCGCGGCGCCGCGGTGAAGCTCGCCGTCGGCGGGAAGTTGCAGGCGCCGGGGTTGGACGTCAGCACGCTCACCCCGATGCTGGAGATGTAGTTGATGGCCATGTAGATGGAGTCCCTGTCGTCGTCGCCCGGCGCTCCGACATGGCTGCCGTAGGCGATGTCTTCCACGAACCAGGGGCCGCCGCTGTCGCCGCCCTCGGACAGGTTCCCGCAGACGCCGCCCACGCAGCTGTCGACGCGAATGAACGTGGCGTTGTGGTTGGGACCGATGTCGAAGCTCTTGCTGGAAATGGTGCCGAAGGTACGGCCGGTGGTTCTGCCGAACTTCCAGACCACGGAGCCGATGGCCTGGTTGTTCCGATGTCTCGTGCCGATGCACGAGCGCAGGCCGATGCCGGTCTCGAACTGGTTGGTGGTCTGGACGATGTCGCAGGACGAGTTCCACTGCACGTCCTGGTCGCCGTTCTCGTCCGCGTACCGGAACGGCAGGTTCAATCCCTGAAAGTACTGCTGGTCGGGACAATGCGCGGCCGTGGAGATCCCGAGCTCGCCGGTGGTCGCCTGGACCGTGAAGCCGCCCGTGCAGGCATTGAGCGATGATCCGCCCACCAGCGCCTCCAGATAAGCCAGGCGGATGACGCGCTTGACCGCGACGCCCTCCGGAAGCCGGGCGGCATTCAGCTTCTCCGGGTTCTTGACGTACAGCTCCACCTGATTCTCGGCGACGTTGATGTCGGAGTTGAACGAGACGTTCGCCCGATGGGACAGGCCGCGGGCCTCGTGCTGCCGCTGCTCGAGCTCCGCCAGCGACCACTTCGCGGAGCGCGTCTCCACGAGATCCGCCAGCGGCCCGCGGCCGAGGCGCGCGCGCAGCCGCCCCGCGGCCTCGGGATCGGTGAAGCGCACCACCACGCGGAACGTCGGCGAATGCTCGATCCACAGCCCGGCGAACGCCGCCCGCTCTGCGACGGCCAGATCGGCATCGAGATCGCCGATCTCCTGCTGCAGCTGCAGGCGGCGAAGCGCCTCGTCCGTGCCGACGCCGAACCGGCCGGCGTAGGCAGCGGCGTCCTCGAGCAGGGACGCGCTGGGTGCGGGAGCCCCGTGAGCCAGGGCTCCCGCGGTAAGGGTGAAAACGAGGATGAGGAAGTAGATGTAAATGTTTCGTCGGTACATGACCGAATCTCCTTTCACCTCCTCGTGTCGGAAGTGAAAGGAAATTTCAGGTCGGGGTTAAAAAAATGCGTTGTCATCCCGAGCGTGAGCGAGGGACCTGGGCGGGCGGGTGGCACGAAGCACGTGCCTCGCGCCCCCTCCCACCCAGGTCCCTCGCTCTCGCTCGGGATGACACACTGGTGGCCCATAGGCAACGTCCTGCCGTTAAGCCATCGTAGCCCGGCAATCCACCACCGTCAGCCGCGCTCCGTTCCACTTGTCCGGCTCCACCTGCACGAGCAGGTCGGTCGGCCCTTTCACCATCTCCGGCCCGAGCTCCTTCACGCTCGGCCAGAGCACGGCCGTGGCGCGGCCGGTCGGGTCCTCCAGCGCCAGCTCGCAGCAGTCCTCGGCGAAGGTCCGCGTCCCCGTCACGCGCACGTCGCGCACGAGGAACAACGGCTGCGGATTGCCGGCGCCGAACGGCTGGAGCAGCTCGTGCGCGGCGAGGAACTCCGCGTTCACGTCGCCGAGGGTGAGGCAGCCGTCGACGCGCGCCTCGCGGCGGAACAGCTCCGCATCGAGCGTCTCGAACTGCGCGTGCAGGCGACGGCGCAGCTCATCGAGGTTCGTACGCGGCAGGGAGAAGCCGCAGGCGAACTCGTGGCCGCCGAAGTGCGTGAACAGCTCGTGCACAGCTTCGAGCTGCTCGTGCAGGTTGATGGTCGGGATGCTCCGTCCCGAGCCGACGCAGACGTCGCCCTCGATGGTCATCACCAGCGCCGGCCGGTGATAGCGCTGGGCGATGCGGCCGGCGGTGAGGCCGAGGACGCCGCGGTGCCAGCCCTCCCCTGCCAGTACCAGGATGCGCTCGCCGCCCGCGATGAGCGCCTCGGCCGACTCGCGCACGTCCTGCTCGATCTCCTGCCGCTCGGCGTTCATCCGGTCGAGCTCCGCGCAGAGCTTCCACGCCGCGTCTTCGTCCGAGACGGCGAAGAGATCGATCGCCGTATTCGCCGAGGCGAGCCGCCCCGCGGCGTTGATGCGCGGGCCGATCTTGAAGCCGACGTCTACCGCTCGCAGAGCGCGTCCGGCCAGTCCGAGGCGCTTGAGCAGCGCGCGCAAACCGGGATTGCGGACGTCGGCCAGTCCCGCCAATCCGAGGGAGGCGATGGTGCGGTTCTCGCCGACGAGCGGCGCGACGTCGGCGATCGTGCCGATCGCGGCGATCTTCAGCAGCGACTCGACGGAGATCTTCCGCCCATTGCGCCGAATGAGCTCGCAGCAGAGTTTGAACGCGACCCCGACGCCCGCCAGCTCCTTGAACGGATACTCGCACCCCGGCTGCTTCGGATTCAGCACTGCTGCCGCCTCGGGCAGCGTGCCCGGAGGGAGATGGTGATCGGTGATGATCACGTCGATCCCGCGCTCCAGCGCGCGCCGCACCGGATCCACGCTGGTGATCCCGCAGTCCACCGTGATCACTAGCCGCACGTTGCGGTCCACCAGCACCCGGTCCAGCACTTCCATCTTCAGCCCGTACCCGTCGATGAGCCGATGCGGAACGACGAACGTGACGTCCGCGCCGAGGGAGCGGAGGACCGTCTGCAGCATCACGATCGAGGTCACCCCGTCCACGTCGTAGTCGCCGTAGATCACGATCGCCTCGCGATCGCGCACCGCTCGCGCGATCCGCTCGCAGGCATGGTCCATCCCGTGGATCGTCGACGGATCGTGCAGATCCCCGATCGCCGGCGCCACGAAGCGCCGGTACGAATCCTCGTCCGTCACCCCGCGCCGGATCAGCAGCGAGCGCAGCATCGCGTTGGCGATGGGAAGCCGCGGGTTGTCGGGAGGGGCGGGGGTGAGGGTCCAGAGGTCGTGGAGCACGTGAGGCTACGGTAGCGCAAGTTGGGTGCGATACGCCGAGGAGAGTTGCTGGTGCTTGGGAGTCCTTGGGCGTCGGCTCGAGGATGGTAGGCTGTAGAGATGACAAAGGAAGCTGACCGACTCCTCGAGGAAGCGCTTGCTCTCTCGCCGAGCGAGCGCGCCAAGATCGCGGCCGAACTGCTTTCGAGCCTGGATGATCACGACGCGGACGTGAAGACGTCGTGGGCCGCCGAGATCGCGCGGCGTGCAGCCGATGCCGAAGCGGATCCTGACGACGAAGAAGACTGGCGCACCGCCCTGGACGACATTCGATTCACCGCAGAGGGATGTCCGTAAGCCGCGATCTCCCCAGCAATCAGCAACCAGTAACCACCAACTACTTCTCGAACACCCCCATCCGCCGAAACTTCTTGTACCTCTCCTCCACCAACTGCGCGGGTTTGAGCTTCTTCAGCTCCGCCAGCGCCTTCTCCAGCGAGGGGGCGAGCAGGTCGGCGGCGGCGGCGGGGTCGCTGTGCGCGCCGCCGGGGGGCTCGGGGACGATCTCGTCGATGACGCCGAACTTGAGCAGGTCCTGGGCGGTGATCTTCATGGCCGCGGCGGCGTCGGGGGCGGCGGCGGAGTTCTTCCAGAGGATGGCCGCGCAGCCTTCCGGGGAGATCACCGAATAGACGGCGTGCTCGAGCATCAGCACGCGGTCGCCGACGCCGAGGGCCAGGGCGCCGCCGCTGCCGCCCTCCCCGATCACGCTGATGATCATCGGCACATGCAGGTGGGCCATCTCCCTCAGGTTCACGGCGATGGCCTCGGCCTGGCCGCGCTCCTCCGCCCCAACGCCCGGGTACGCGCCCTGGGTGTCGACGAAGCTGAAGACCGGCAGCTTGAACTTCTCGGCCATCTTCATCACCCGCAGGGCCTTGCGGAAGCCCTCCGGCCGGGGCTGGCCGAAGTTGCGGATGATCTTCTCCTTCGTGTTCCGCCCCTTCTGGTGGCCGATGACGCAGCAGGGCGCGCCGCGGAAGCGGGCGAAGCCGGTCACGACCGCGGCGTCGTCGCCGAAGTTGCGGTCGCCGTGGATCTCCGTCCACTCCTCGAACAGCGCGGAGATGAAGTCCAGGGTGTACGGGCGCTGGGGATGGCGGGCCACGAGGGTCTTCTGCCAGGGGGTCAGGCCGGAGTAAATCTCCTTGGAGACCTTGGTAAGCTTCTCCGTCAGATCCGCAATCTCGGCCTGCCGCGCCGGCTCGGACTCGAGGGCCGAAAGCTCGTCGATCCGCCGCCGGATGCGCAGGATCGGCTCTTCGAACTGACTCGGGTCGGCGCTCATCGCGCGGACCCTAACAAAGAAGGATAGCCATGAGCAAGAAAACCATGGTTGTCGCAGCTGTGACGGCGGTCCTTGCCCTCGCCGCCCAGGCCGACCTGATCCTCGACCAGCAGCAAACCACCGTCACCCTCGGCACTCTCGGCGAGGGCTGGTTCGTCGGGCCGTCGGGCGAGTCGGATTACCAGCTCGCCCAGACCGTCACGGCCGGCATCGGCGGCCGCCTGTCCCGGGTCGAGTTTCCGATCGAATGCGAGGGCGGCACGCTCGTCGTCGAGGTCACCGACGTCGTGGCCAGCG
>JBIOTX010000393.1:0-38346 GCA_044866315.1 Thermoanaerobaculia bacterium
CGCCGGAAACGCTCGGCGGGCTGAGAGCCCGCCGCTCCACTACTCCTCTTCGAGCGCCGTCGTCTCGTCGACAGGCGGCGTGAGCTGCCACTTCACGGCGTTGCGGTCGATCTCCTCCATGGCGATGCGGGTCGCCTTGGCGTGACGCGACTTGGCCTTGGGCTGGGCTCCCTGGATGAGCTGTTCCGCGCGCTTGGACACAAGCAGCACGTAGCGGAACTTGCTCTCAATTCCTTCCGGCAATTCTTCCATTGCGGTCCTCCTCTTTGAATCGCTCGGCCATCCGGGCGATGGCTTCGAGCGCGGTCTTGGTCTGCAGTTTCTTGGCGATGATGGCCGCCTTGAGGCACTCCGTGGCGACGCTCAGATCATCGTTGATGATGATGTAGTCGTAAAAGCCCTTCCCCTCGTCGATCTCGGCGATGGCCTTGCGCAGCCGGATGTCGATCTCGTCCTCGCTGTTCAGCCCTCGGGACCAGAGCCGCTGCTCGAGGGCCTCCAGGGTCGGGGGGAAGATGAAGACGCTCAGCGAGCGCGGCTTCAGATCGGGGTCGTCCGCGATCTGCCGCGCCCCCTGGTAGTCGATGTCAAGGATCACATCCTCGCCCCGAAGCAGCCGCCCGGCCACCTCGGCCTTGGATGTCCCGTACAAGTTCGCGTGAACGTGGGCCCATTCGAGAAATTCCCCGCGGGCGATCATGTCCCGGAACTCCGGCTCCTCGACGAAGTGATAACTGATCCCGGGCAGCTCGTTCGTGCGCGGGCGGCGGGTGGTGTGGGAGACCGAGAAATAGAGCTCGATGCCGAGGAGCTTGAGATCCTTCTGGACGCGGTCGATGAGGGTCGTTTTGCCCGCGCCGGACGGGCCTGAGACGATGAACAACGTCCCGTCCGGGTGGAAGTTACTCGACATTCTGGACCTGCTCGCGGATGCGCTCGACCTCGGTTTTCAATTCTACGACAAGGGTTCGGATGGCCGCGGAGCGCGACTTGGAGCCCATGGTGTTGATCTCGCGGATCATCTCCTGGGAGAGGAAATCGAGCTTCTTGCCGGCGGGCTCGCGGCCGGCCACGGCCTTCTCGATCTGCTCGAGGTGATGCCCCAGCCGCATCAGCTCCTCGGCGATGTCGCCCTTCTCCACCATGATCACCACTTCCTGGGCGATGCGGTCCTGGGCCACGTCCACGCCGGCCTGGGCGGCGATCTCCTGGACGCGCTGCTGGTAGCTGGCCAGGAGCTCTGCGCGCACCTCGTCGCGATGGGCGGCCAGTCGCTCGCGGAGGTCGCGCATGAGGCGGATGCGCGCGGCGATGTCGTCGCGCAGCGCGGCGCCCTCGCGCTCGCGCATGGCCGACATCTGGGCGAAGGCCTCGCGGACGATCGCGAGCAGGGCCTCGCGCTCTTCGTCGACGATCTCGGCGTCCACCGGCTCGACCTGCAGGAAGTCGGGCACGCGCATCAGATCGCTGCCCGTGAGCGTGGTCCCGAGGCCGAGCTCCTCGGCGATGGCGCGGAGCTGGGGGATGATCGTATTCGCGATCTGCGTGTTGATCCGCACGTTGTAGTCGGGCTGCTGCGTGCGCTGGATGCGCACGGACAGGTCGATCTTCCCGCGCGAGAACACCTCGGCCGCCAGCGCGCGCAGCGGCGCCTCCATCTCCCACATGTACTCGGGGAGGCGGACGGAGACTTCGAGAAAGCGATGGTTGACGCTCTTGGCGGTGACCGTCGCGAAGTAGCGCGCCGAGAGCGCGCCGGAGGCACGGCCGAAGCCGGTCATGGAGTTGATCATCGTTCGTTCACCAGTCGCTCCGCCTCATCGGCGAGCGCATTCAACGTCTGCTCCACCTTCACCCGCCATTCCTCGACGTCGCCCTCGCGCGGCACGGCGATCGGCGGACCATACAGGAAGAGCACTCTCGTGAGCGGCAGCGGGACGACCATGCGGTCCCAGGAGCGCAGCAACTTTTTTTTTTAGCGGCATAGGCGATGGGGATGATCGGCAGGCCGGTGGCCTGGGCGGCGACGACCACTCCTTCCTTCAGCACGCGGCGCGGCCCGCGCGGCCCGTCCGGGGTGAAGGCGATGTTCTTCCCGGCCCGCGCCTCGCGGATCAGCTCGCGCAGGGCCATGGCCCCGCCGCGCGTCGACGAGCCGCGGACGGACTCCACGCCGTACCAGTCGAAGACCCGGGCGATGTACTCGCCGTCTTTCGATTGGGAGATCATCACCGACATCGGCAGCCGCCAGCGCGAGTGCAGCATCAGCAGCAGATGCTCGTGCCAGAACGCGAGGATGTGCTGGGGGGCGTTGGTGAGGTTCTCGACGTTGACGTGGCGCACGCGGACCATCGCACGCAGCGCGCGGATGATCAGCATGGACAGGAACGAGATCACCTTCATCGCGCCGCGACCTCGTCGTCCACGAACTGGAGGTCGTACAGCTTGCGATAGACGCCGCGCTGCATCAGCAGCTCCTCGTGCGTCCCCACTTCCACGATCACGCCCTTGTCCAGGACCACGATCTTGTGCGCGCTGCGAATCGTCGACAGGCGGTGGGCGATCACGAGCGTGGTGCGGCCGCGCATGAGGTTGTTGAGGGCCTGCTGCACGAGGCGCTCGGACTCGGTGTCGAGGGCGGAGGTGGCCTCGTCGAGGATCAGGATCGGCGGGTCCTTGAAGAGGGCCCGGGCGATGGCCAGGCGCTGGCGCTGGCCTCCGGAGAGGAGCACGCCGCTCTCGCCGATCGACGTGTCGTAGCCCTGCGGAAGCTGGCTGATGAACTCGTGGGCGTTGGCGGCCCTGGCCGCCTCGATCACCAGGCGCTCGTCGACGTCGGAGCGGCCGTAGGCGATGTTGTTGCGCACGGTGTCGTTGAAGAGGATCACTTCCTGGGTCACGAAGCCCATCAGCGCGCGGAGCGACTTGAGCTTCGCCTCGCGGAGGTCGACGCCGTCGATGGTGATCCGGCCGTCGGTGACGTCGTAGAAGCGCGGCAGGAGATTGACCAGGGTCGACTTCCCTGCCCCGCTGCCGCCGACGACGGCGACGATCTCGCCCGGGGCGATGCGGAGGTCGACGCCGCGCAGGACGGGATCGTTGCCGTAGGTGAAGGTCACGTCCTCGTAGCGGATGCCGCTGCCGACGCTGCGCAGCTCGACCGCATCGGGCTTCTCCTTCACCTCGTTGTCCACGTCGAGCATGCGGAAGACGCGCTCGGCGGCCGAGAGGGCGGTGTTGAGGGAGAGGTTGACCTTATTCAGCTTCTTGATCGGCGCGTACATCAACGCCAGCGCGGTGAGGAAGCTGGCGAACTCGCCGCCGGTGAGCGTCCCCGCGGCGATGCGCTTCTGGGCGTAGGCGAAGAGGGCCACCATGCAGACGCCGGCGAGGAGCTCCATCACCGGCGAGGTCAGGGCCTGGATGCGCTGCGCGCGCAGGTTCCAGCGCAGATGCTTGCGCGTGGCCTCGTGGAAGCGGCCGATCTCGAACGGCTCCATGGTGAAAGCCTTGACGATGCGCACGCCGCGGATGGTCTCCTCGAGCAGGGTCGCGATCTCGGCCATCCGCTCCTGGGAGCGATGGGTCGTGCGGCGGAGGCGCTTTCCGAACTGCACCACCGGCGTGACGATCAGCGGCGCGCCGATGAAGCTGACCAGGGCCAGGACCGGATTGAGGATGAAGACGTAGACCATCAGCCCGAGGAGGGTGATCGACTCCTGGAGCAGATCGCCCATGCGCGTGGAGACCGCGGCCTGGATGGCGTCGGCATCGGAGACCACGCGGCTGACCATCTCCCCCGTCGAGCGCTCGGCGAAGAACTTGTGGCTCTGGTGGATCATCCGCTCGTAGAGCTGGTTGCGGAGGTCGCGCACGGTGGACAGGCCCACCTTCTGGAACGAGTACTCGGAGAGGAAGGAGGTGAAGGCGCGGATGATGAAGACCAGCAGCAGGATGGTCAGCACGCGCTTCCACTTCTGCGAGGGGTCGGCGCTCCACCAGCGGTTGAAGCGCTGCTGCGCGCGGGAGATCGCCGGCGCGTATTCGGCCACCGCTCGTTCGATCGTGGACAGCCGCGCGTTGGCCCGCTCCACCTGCCGGTGCGTCCCCGGCGGCGTGAGCACGTCGTCCACCAGCGGCTGCACCAGCGCGGCGAGCACAGTCTGGGTCAGGGCGAAGACCAGCATCGAGCCGAAGGCGAGCACCGCCCAGGCCTTGTAGCTGCGCAGGTAGCCGTACAGGCGGCGCAGGACCTTCATCGCGGCATCATCTTATGGATTTCCTCGGCCGCCCGTCGGCTGGCGCCGGGCTCGCCGAGCTTCTGCCGGATCGCCGCCAGCTCCGCAGTGATCCGCGCGTAGCTCGCCGGCTCGATCATCTTCCGCACCTCGGCCGCGATGCGCTCCCCGTTGACGTCGCTCTGCACCAGCTCCGGCACCACTTCCTTCCCGGCGACGATGTTCACCAGGCTGAAGTGCGGGAGCTGCACGAGCTTCTTCCCCGCCAGATACGTGAGCCGGCTGAGGCGGTACATGACCACCACGGGCGTGCCGAGGATCGCCGACTCCAGCGTGGCCGTGCCGGAGGCGGAAAGCGAGACATCCGCGGCGGCCACGCCCTCGCCGCGGTCGTGCGGCAGGATGGGGACGTCGATGTTCTTGGCCTTCACATACGACTCGAGTAGCGCGCGCTCGATCGTCGGGGCCTGGATGATGTAGGCCTCGAGGTCGCGCTCGCGGCGAAGGATCTCGATCGCATCGAGCATCGCCGGCAGGAGCCCTTGCACCTCTGACTTTCGCGATCCCGGAAGGAGGGCGATGCGAATTTTGGAGTGCGGCAGCATCGCTGCCGCTTTCGAAAGCGGCGGCATTGCCGCCGCACTCCAAGAGAGCTGCTCGATCAGCGGATGGCCAACGTATGTCACCGGTACGCCGTGTTTCCGGTAGAACTCCTCCTCGAAGGGGAAGATCACGATCATCCGGTCGACGTACCTGGCGATGTGCCGCACCCGCCCCGACCGCCAGGCCCAGAGCTGCGGCGAGATGTAGTAGACCACCCGCAGCCCGAGCTCCTTGCAGCGCCGGGCCACGCGCAGGTTGAAGCCGGGATAGTCGACCAGGAACACCACGTCCGGCCGCTCCCGCTCGATGCGCTCCATCAGCTCGCGGAAGATCCTCAGGAACATCGGCAGGTGGCGCAGGACGTTGAACAGCCCGATCATCCCGAGCTCGTTGGCGTGATGCATCAGCTGCATCCCCTCGCCCGCCAGCCGGTCCCCGCCGATGCCGAACAGCTCCAGCCCCGGGTCGAGCCGTTTCAGCTCCCGCACGACCTCGGAGGCATGGAGATCGCCGGAGGCCTCGCCGGCGACGACGGCGATCTTCATCGGTTCAGCGGGAGCGGAAACATCACCCACCCCAGAACGATCCCGCCGAGGAAGAGGGAGACGAAGATGATCAGGAAGAGGCGGATGCGCGCGGGCCGGTCCTCGCGCCAGAGCAGGGCGAAGAAGACGCCGGCGGCGACCGCATAGATGAACATGAGCACCATGTGGTTGCGAAGGAAGCTCATTTCTTCCGACCCGTGGCGATGTCGAAGCAGTCGAGCATCAGGAGCAGGTTCATCAGCCCCGCGGTCAGGGTGAAGGCCCGGCCGTACTCGAACGTCAGCGAAGTGATGTTGCCCTGGGGGCCGCGCAGGGTGGCGAGGTAGTACAGGATGCCGGAGCCCATCGAGCCGAGGCTTGCCAGCATCTTCAGGAGCGAGCCGCGGCTCTCGCCGAGGGTGTAGAGGCCGCCGTCGATGGAGAGGCCGATGACGAAGAGGACGACGATCACGCAGAAGAAGCCGATGGCCCGTCCGCGGCGGCCGAGGTAGTAATGGCCGAGCCCGGGGACGAGGAAGGCCAGGACCATGCTGGTGACCGTCCGCTTGTTCATTCGCCGAAAGAATCCGTCCGGATCTCGCTGAAGTGCGGCAGGAGCTTATCGAAGGTGTCGCCGAGGTCCTCGGGGACGAGGCGCGTGCGCGCGGTGACGGTCATGAAGTTCGTGTCGCCGCCCCAGCGCGGGACGATGTGCATGTGGTAGTGGTCGGCCACGCCCGCGCCGGCGACCTGGCCGAAGTTCATGCCGATGTTGAACCCGTCCGGATGGTAGACGTCGGACAGGATGCGCTGGGCCTCCGCCGTCAGGCGGATGAGCGCGCGCAGGGAGCGGTCGGTCGAGTCGAACAGCCGGGCCTCGTGCGCCACCGGCGCGACCATGAGGTGCCCGTTCGTGTAGGGATAGCGGTTCATCATCACGATCGCGGCGGGGCCGCGGTACAGCGTCAGCGTCTCCCGCGCGTTCTCCGACGCCGCCGCGACGCAGAAAATGCAGCCGCTGTCGGTCTTCGGAGAGGTCAAGTAGGGGTATCTCCAGGGGGTGAAGAGAATTTCCATCGACGCTGGCGTTACTCGCCCGCCGCCGTCTCCCGCGGCGCCTCCTCTGCGCCACCCTCACCAAGAGCCTTGTTGATCAACTCCTTCAGTTCCTTCCCCGGCTTGAAGTACGGGATCTTCTTCGACGGCACTTCCACCTTCTCGCCGGTCTTGGGGTTGCGGCCGGTTCGGGACTTGCGGCTGCGGAGGCGGAAGGAGCCGAAGCCGCGGAGCTCGATCTTCTGGCCGGCGCGGAGAGAGTCGACGATCGAGTCGAAGACGATGTTCACGATCGTCTCGGCCTGTTTCTTGGTCAGCTGGACCACGCGGGCGACTTCATCGACCAGCTCGGCCTTCGTCATCACGCCGGCGGCGGGCCGCTCTTCGTCGTGGTCGAGGTGCTCGAGATCATCGTGTTCGTCCAAGTTGTCCTCCTCTTCCATCCTTACCACCTGTACAGGAACTGCGGCAGTCTGCGGCTGACGACGCGCTCGATGAGGCTGCGCGTCTCGCCCGAGTCGGTGAGGCTCTCCAGCAGCGTCGGCTCGCGCCGGCGCGGCCAGATCCGTCCGGGCTTGCCGTCGATACCGGCCAGCTTGGCCGCGGCGTCCACGGCGTCATCGACGCTGCCCAGCTGATCGACGAGCTTGAGTTGTAATGCTTCCTCGCCGGTGAAGACGCGGCCGTCGGCCAGCTTGGCCACGTCCGCGTGAGAAATCTTCCCCTTGCGCCCTTCGGCCACCGCGCGCACGAACTGCGAGTGCAGCTGGGTGACGATGCGTTGGAAGTACTGGCGCTCGCTCTCGGTCAGCTCGCGGAAGGGCGAGCCGGCGTCCTTGAGCTCGCCGCTGGTGATCGTCTCCGGCTTGAGCTTGGCCCAGCGGACCAGCTCCTTCATGTCGAACCACTGCAGGATCACGCCGATCGAGCCGGTGATGGTCCCGGGGTTGGCGACGATGGAGTCGCAGGCGGCGGCGATGTAGAAGCCGCCCGAGGCGGCGACGCTGTCCATCGAGGCCACGATCGGTTTGTCGGAGTCGCGGCGGATCTTCCGGATCGCGGAGTAGATCTCCTGCGAGGGGGCGATGGCCCCGCCCGGGCTGTTGATGCGCACGACCATGGCCTTGACCGTGGCGTTGCGCGCGTAGCGGTGCAGGAGGTCGAGCGTCTCCCGGGCATCGAGGATCTCCCCCTCGATGGGGATGATGGCCACGTTGTCGGGGCGGAAACTGAGCTCGCCGGACTCGGCGCCGTACACGGCCGCGAGCATGGCTAGGCCGAAGAAGCCGGCGAAGACGACCAGGCACCCGGTGAGCGCGCCGAAGAAGAAGGACGCCGCGCGCGACTTACGTGGAGGCGGTGGTGGAGGACAGGCGATCTCGCCTGTCCGTTCGACCGGTGGGACAGGCGGGATCGCCTGTCCTCCACCTTCCATTGGCTCGAGCTCAGACATTCCGTTAGCTCTCGTGCGGCTCGTGCTCGGGCTCGGGCTCCGGCTCCGGCTCGTGCTCGGGCGTCTCCGCATGGGCGTGCGTGTCGCCGTGCTGGGCCCGCTCCTCTTCCGTCAGCGGCTCGACGTCGCGGGTGGTGAGGCCGATCTTCCGCTCGGCGGGATCGATCTTGATGACCCGCGCCCGGATTGGCTCCCCGACGTGGAAGGCCTTGTCGAGCTTGAGCCCGCGGTCCCGATGGACTTCGGAGACGTGCGCCAGTCCCTCCACGCCGTCGGCGAGGCGGATGAACAGCCCGAAGTCGGTGATCTTCGAGACCACGCCGATCACCTCGTCCCCGATGTTGTGCCCCTTCGCGTAGTTGTCCCACTCGTTGGGCAGGAACTCCCGGATCGAGAGCGACAGGCGCTGGTTCTCGCCGTCGACGTTGATCACCCGCGCCTTCACCGTATCGCCCTTCTTCAGGACCTCGCTGGGATGCTTGAGGCGGCGGTGCCAGGACATGTCAGAGATGTGAATCAGTCCGTCGATCCCCTCCTCCACCTCGACGAACGCGCCGAAGTCGGTGAGGTTGCGGACTTTCCCCTCGATCACGCTGTTGACCGGATAGCGCTCGGCGATGGTGTCCCACGGGTTCTGCTCGAGCGCCTTGAGGGACAGGGAGATGCGCCGGTTCGGCACGTTGACGTCGGAGACCACGGCCTCGACCTCGTCGCCGATGTTCAGCATCTTGGCCGGGTGGCGGATCTTCTTGGTCCACGACATCTCGCTGACGTGGATCAGTCCCTCCACGCCTTCCTCGAGCTCGATGAAGGCGCCGTAGTCGGTCAGCGACACGACCCGGCCCTTGACCCGGCTGCCGAGCGGATAGCGATCGGAGACGTCCGACCAGGGATCGGGGGACTTCTGCTTGTAGCCGAGGGAGACGCGCTCCGAGCCCGGATCGAACTTGAGCACGACTACTTCAATCTCGTCGGCGACGTTGAAGTACTCGGATGGATGGGTGACCCGGCCCCAGGAGATGTCGGTGATGTGCAGCAGGCCGTCGACGCCGCCGAGGTCGACGAAGACGCCGTAGTCGGTGATGTTCTTGACCACGCCGTGCGTCAGCTCGCCTTCCTTGAGCCGGCCGAACGTGGCCTGCTTGGCGGCGACCTGCTCGACCTCGACGATGGCCCGGCGGGAGAGGACGACGTTGCTCCGCTTCTTGTCGAACGAGACGATCTTGAACTTCATCTCGTGGCCGCGGAGGGCGTCGAGGTTCTTGACCGGCTTGGTGTCGATGAGCGAGCCCGGCAGAAAGGCCTTCACCCCGCCGACGTCGACCTGCAGGCCGCCCTTGACCCGGTCGATGACCCGGCCGTTGATCGGTTGGTCCGCCTTGTAGGCCGCTTCGATGTCGTCCCAGACGCGCATGCGCGCGGCTTTCTCGCGGGAGAGGGCGACGTAACCCGATGAATCTTCGAGGCGTTCGATGAAGACCTCGATCTCGTCGCCGCGCTTGACCTTGACCTGCCCGTCGTAGCTGGTGACCTCGCCTACGGGAAGGAGGCCCTCGGACTTGTAACCGATGTCGACGACGACGTCGGAGGGCGTTACCTTGAGGACGCGGCCCTTGACGATCTCCCCCTCGGCCAAGGTAGGCCGGGTGTAGAGATCGAGCAGCTCGTCCATCCCCATGCTCTCCAGATTGGTGTCCGCCTGACGCGGCTGACTGGGCTTCTTCGTCTCGTCATTGGACGCCATGTACTGGGGAACCCCCTCGTGAATAATTCGACGTTCCGGGCGGCTGCGCGCGCGGTCCTAAATCTTCGCTAAGTTGTTGATCCACGTTGAAATGTGGAGTTTAGTCAGCGCGGATTAGGGAGTCAAGGAAGGGAGGCTATTCGATTCGGCGCCGGACCGACTCCACGATCCTTCCCACCACCTGTGGAATGGTCAGGTCGGAGGTGTCGATGACCTCGTAGGTCTCGTCGAACATGAGCGGGGAGTCGGCGCGGGTGGAGTCCTGCTCGTCGCGGCGGAGGGAGTCGGCCAGGACGGCGTCGAAATCGACGGTTTGGCCCTTGGCGACGAGCTCGGCGTAGCGGCGCTCGGCGCGGACTTCCGGGCGGGCGGTGAGGAAGAACTTGAACGGCGTTTCCGGAAACACCTTGGTGCCGATGTCCCTCCCCTCCAGCACGCCGCCGCTCCGCCGGCCGAGCTCCTGCTGCAAACGGACGAGCACGCGTCGAACTGCAGGCACGGCAGACACATGGCTCGCGGCCATGCTGATCTCGGGGGTGCGGATGACGCCGGTGATGTCCTCGCCGTTGAGGAGGATGTGCGGGCGATCGCCGGGGACGAACTCGATCGAGCTGCGGGAGGCCAGCCGCTCGAGGGCCTCGGCATCCGTGACGTCGATGCCCGCACGGACGGCCGCCAGTCCGATGGCCCGGTACATCGCGCCGGTGTCGATGTGGGGGATGGCGAGCTCACGCGCGACCAACTTGCTGGTGGTGCTTTTGCCGACTCCGGAGGGCCCGTCGATGGCGACGATGAGCGGCACGGCGCCTTAGCCGCGGCCCCGCCGGGCCGTGCCGGTGGTGGCGCGCTTGCGGGTGGTGGTCTTGCGTGTGGTGCGCGCCTCCGGCGTGCTTTTCTTCCTCGAGCCCCCGGCCGCCGCGCGCACGCGCTTCTTCGGCTTCGGCTTGGCCGGCTCCTTCATCGTGGCGAGCATCTTCACTTCGCTCTTGGTCAGCTCGCGCCACGCGCCGGGAGTGAGGCGCGGGTCGGAGATCGGACCGATGGCCACGCGGCGCAGCTTGGTCACCGGATGACCGACGGCCTGGTACATCTTGCGGATCTGCTGCGTGCGTCCCTCGCGCAGGCGCACCTCGAACCAGGAGTTGCCTTCGTCTTCGCCGCGCCCGGTGGTCTTCATCCGCTCGATCTCGCACGGGAGAGTGCGCTTGCCGTCGATGGTGATGCCGCGCTCGAGCTTCTCGATGATGCGCTGCTCGGGAACGCCGCGCACCTTGACGTGGTAGGTCTTCACCGAGCCGTGCTTCGGATGGGAGACCTTGAAGGCCAGGTCGCCGTCGTTGGTGAGGAGGATCAGCCCTTCGGAGTGGAAGTCGAGGCGGCCGACGGGATAGATCCGCTCGCGTACGCCTTTGATCAGATCGATGACCGTGCGCCGGCCCTGCGGGTCCTCGACCGTGGTCATCACCTCTTTCGGCTTGTAGAGGAGGATGTAGCGATGGGTCTCCGCGCGGGTGATCAGCTTTCCGTCGACCTTGATGTGGTCGCGCGCGGCGTCGGCTTTGGTCCCGAGCTCGGTGACCACGCGGCCGTTCACCGTCACTCTCCCATCCCGAATCATCGCTTCCGCTTCTCTGCGTGACGCGAATCCCGCGTGGGCGATGATCTTCTGCAGTCGCTCGAGTTGCATCACTCTTCAGTCGGATCGCTGCGTGAAGATTCTAACTGAGTTTCTTCGGCAACAACCTCGACTTGTTCGAGCGGCTCGAGTGGTTCTTCGGCGGGAAGCTCCTCGTTCATGCCCGGCGCGGGGATCTCCGCGTTCTGAATCGCGGCCACGAGATCGTCGTTGATGTGATCGCCGATCAGATCGCCGAACTCCTCGAGCCGCGGCAGATCGCGGATGTCGTTGAGGCCGAAGTGCACGAGGAACTCTTTGGTGGTGCGATAGAGGAACGGGCTGCCGACGACGTTCTTGCGGCCGGAGACCCGGATCATGCGCCGCTCCAGCAGCGTGCGGATGACCGCGGTCGAGTTCACGCCGCGGATCTCCGACACCTCCGGCGCGGTGATGGGCTGGCGATAGGCGACGATGGCCAGCGTCTCCAGCGCGGCGATGGACATGCGGTTCTCGCCCTTCTTGGCGAAGTACTTCCGCAGCACCGAGTCGTGCTCCGCGCGCGTGGCCAGCCGCCACCCGCCCGCGGTCTGCTCGAGCATGAATCCGCCGACGTGCTCGTCGAGGTTGCGCTTGATCTCCTCGAGCTGCGCCGCGATGGCGTCCTTCCCGTCCTCGAACGAATCGGTCAGGTCCTCGACCTTCACCGGGTCGCTGCTGACGAAGAGGAGCGCCTCCAGGGCTGCTCGGAGCTCGTTTGGTTCCATGAATTGTCCTTACGCGTTATCGAATAACTTGAACGTCTCCGCATCGATCTCCAGCTCGGTCCTGGCCATCAGGATCTCGCCGAAGTTCTCGCCCTGCTGGAGGGAGATGCCGCCGAGGCGGACCAGCTCAAGCGTGCCCAGGAAGAGCGCGATCAGCTCGTCGCGGCCGCGGCCTTCCAGGAACCACTGCAGGCGGATGGGAGACTTCTCTTTCAGTTTGTCGTACAGCTCCCGCATCTTGTCGGAAACGCGGTGGACGGTGCGCTGCAGCTCGATGGCCTGGGGGTGATTCTGCCGGTAGCGTACGAGCGCGGTGCGGAAGGCGTCGATGAGGTCGAACAGGCCGACCTCGCTCATGTCCATCTCCGGCGTCTCTTCCGTCCCGGGGAGCGGCACGCGAGGACGCGACCATACGCCCATGCGCACCACGTCCAGCTCCGCGAACGTCTCCGCCACGGCCCTGAAGCGCTGGTACTCGAGCAGCCGGTCGACCAGCTCCTTGCGCGGATCCTCGGAAAGCTCCTCCGCCGTCTCGTCCCGCGGCAGGAGCATGCGCGACTTGATGTTGATGAGCAGCGCGGCCATGTAGATGTAGTCCGCGGCGACGTCGAGGTCGAGATCGGCCATGGCGTCGAGGTAGGCGCTGTACTGCTCGACCACGAGCACGATGGGGATGTCGTAGACGTCGATCTCGTGCTTCTTGATCAGATGCAGGAGGAGATCGAGCGGGCCGTGGAAGGTCGGGAGGGTGACCTTGTACCCCGACTCCTCTTCCTCGGGCGTGGTGTAGGCCTCCGGCCTGCCTTCGTCTCCACCGCCCGGGGGCAGGCCGGCGGCCTGCACTACACCGTTTCGCTCGTCGCTCATGCGCGCAGCTCCGGGAAGTGGATCTTCATCGCCTTGCGGGCCAGCTCCAGCGTCTCCCCTGTCCGTTCTCGCGCCTTCCGGCTGCCCTCGCGCAGCGCGTCCCACACGATCGACGGATCGCGGTTGATCTCCTCGCGCCGCGCGCGGATGGGGTGGAGGCTTTCGACCATGATCTCGGCGAGGAGCTTCTTGTCCTGCACGCAGCCGATCTGCGCCGTGCGGCACTCGTGATCGACGCGGGCGATGGTGGCGTCGTCGGAGAAGAGCTTGTGGAACTGAAAGAGGTTGCAGATGTCGGGGTTGCCCGGATCGCTGCGGCGGATGCGGTTCGGGTCGGTGAACATCGTTGACACGAGCGCGCGGATCTCGTCCGGCGGCGCGGTCAGCGGGATCGTGTTGCCGTACGACTTGGACATCTTCCGCCCGTCGAGACCGGGCACCTTCGGCGTGGCCGTGAAGAGCGGCTGCGGCTCGGGGAACACCGGACCATAGAAGTTGTTGAAGCGGCGCACGATCTCCCGGGAGAGCTCGAGGTGGGCCCCCTGGTCCTCCCCCACCGGCACCCAGTCGGCGCGGTAGATGATGATGTCCGCGGTCTGCAGCAGCGGGTAGCCGAGGAAGCCGTAGGTGTTGAGGTCCTTCTCCTGCAGCTGCTCCTGCTGGTCCTTGAACGTCGGCACGCGCTCGAGCCACGGCAGCGGCGTGACCATCGACAGCAAGAGGTGCAGCTCCGCGTGTTCCTTGACCTCGGACTGCAAGAAGATCACCGATTTCTGCGGATCGATCCCCGCGGCCATGAGGTCGGCCGTCGCCTCGAACGTGGCCTCGCGGATGCGCGAGGGATCGGCGTAGTCCGACGTCAGCGCGTGCCAGTCGGCGATGAAGTAGTAACAGCGGTAGCGGTCCTGCAGCTGCGCCCAGTTCCGCACCGCTCCAAAGTAGTTACCCAGGTGGACGCGGCCGGTCGGACGGAGGCCGCTGAGGAGATATTGACGTTCGGGGCCCATGAAAAATGACGGCGCAGTGTAGCGAATTGAGGCGAAGGTGTCATGCAGGGAATGGGAGCTCGATTTTGACTCTCAGTCCCCCCGCCTCCGAGCGGGTCATCTCCATCGTCGCCGCCCCACGGTACATGCGCTCCAGGCGCTCCCGGACGAGCTGCAGCCCCCGCCCCTGGGCCCGGTCGAGCTTCTGCGGATCGGCGCCGGGGCCGTCGTCGGAGACGGTCAGGCAGACGCCGCGGGGACAGCGCTCGCCGCGAATCTCGATGCGGCCACCGGCTGCTCGAGGCGCGATGGCGTGGCGGACGGCGTTCTCGACCAGCGGCTGGAGGGTGAGCACGGGCAGCGGCGCGCGGGCGACGTCGGCGTCGAGGGTGGCCTCGACGCGCAGCCGCGCGCCGAGGCGGAGGCGCTCCAGAGCGAGGTAGTTGTCCACGAGCTGCCACTCCTGCTCGAGCGTGCGCTCCTCGCTGCCATCCCCCGCAGCGAATGTGTAGCGCAGGATGTCCGCGAACTGCTCGATGGCCTCCTCGGCGCGACCGGGATCCTGGCGCACGAGGGCGAGCAGCGAGTGCAGAGTATTGAAGAGGAAGTGCGGATCGATGCGCGCGCGCAGCGCCTGCAGCTCGGCGCGGGCGCGCGCGGACTCGGCGCGCGCCAGCTCGAGCTGCACGCGGTGCAGGTGCGCGCCGGAGGCGATGATCACGAAGAGCAGCAGGGCCACGAGTGCCGTCCAGACCACGTACTCCATGTGCAGCCTGAAGCGGTCCGGCCAGGTGAGCCACTGAATCCCCGTGGTGAGGGCGCTCGAGATCACGGCGAAGGCGAGGGCGAGGACAATGTTTCGCAGCACACCGGCGCGGTAATAGCGGACGACGGCGATGCCGAGCAGTGCCGGAGGCAGGGCATTGGCGATGGCGAACCCGATCACGTCGCGCCACAGGGACATGCCGGCGACGCGCAGCACGATCACGTTGACGCTGAGGTAGAGAAGACAACCCAGAAGGTAGAGCCGGCGCTCGTTCATCCACCTTCATTGTGAGGCCGTCCGTCGCGGGCGGCGGCCCGCTCATCGACGTTCCCGCCGCGTTCGCGGAAGACGAGCGGCCGGCGGTGGAGGGGCTGCGTAGCCTCACACCATGCGATACGCACTGATTCTGCTGCTCCTCCTCGCTTTCTGCTCGCACGCCGCCGAGGCCCCGCCATACGCGCAGCTCGGCGACGCCTACTTCCGCCGCGATGTCGCCGGCATCGAGCGCCTGCGCGACGTCGCCACGAGGCCGGTGCCGAACGAGTCCGCTGCCGAGGCGGCGCACCGGCTCTACTTCACGGCCTTCGCCGACTGGCTGCTGAGCATGTCCGTCGGCGACTCCATCCGCTCGGTCGCGGCCGGCCGCCGCGCCTACACGGCCCTCGACCAGACCGTGGCGCTCGATCCGTCGTTCGCGCACGCGCACGTCCTCCGCGGCCGGGTCGCCTACATGCTCTCCTCGCAAGGCGCGCTGACCGCCGAGGAGCGCGCCAAGTATCGCGAGCCGTATGACGCGGCGAAGCGCCTCGCCCCCGACGATCCGCTGGTGAGGATGCAGGACGCGATCATCGAGATCTACATGCCGGGCCGCGACCGCGCCCGCGGGCAGGAGATGTTCCGCCAGGTCATCGACGCGATCGCCGCCCGCGCGGCCGACGATCCGCACCTCGCCATCTGGCTTCCCCTCTCCTGGAACTGGTACGGCACCACCTTCCTCAGCGGCGACGACCTGGAGAAAGCGCGCAGCGCGTTCGAGGCCGCGCTGAAGGTGCGTCCCGACTACGCGTTCATCCGCACGGCCATGATCCCGATGACCGAGGTCGTGGAGGCGGGCGCGCCGCCGAAGTTCTCGGGCGACAGCTGGACGCCGCTCGTTACGGACGCCGAAGGCGACGGCAAGTCGCCGGCGATGACCGATCTCAAGGCCGTGAGCTGGCGCGCGGACCGGAAGCACGTCTGGTTCAAGCTCGACCTCGGCACGGACGTCGATCCCGACCGCTTCGGAGTGAACCTGGCCCTCGACGTCGACGAAGATCAGAACACCGGCAGCGGGTGGTGGGCGGGGAACACGGCGTTCAAGTACGACCGTCTGGTGACGGTGTGGGTGCGCCGCGGGAAGGATGGGCGCTATCGCGGGGCGGTGGGGGCGGCGGATGCGGCGGACATCGCCGCGGGAACCATGGTCACCTCGCCGCCGCGCACGATCGCGTTCTCCGTCGACGGCTCGAAGCGCTCCATCCTCGTGGGCGTCGACCGGAAGGTGTTCGGCGCGCACAAGCGGGTGCCGCTCGTGGCCACGGTCGGCACGAACACGGACTGGAACGACGTTGCGCCGGGCGAAGGGTCGGCTATCCTCGACCTGACCCGCAAATGAATCGCGTGCGCGCACTGATTGCCGAGGATGAGGAGCTGGCCCGCACGGCCCTCCGCGGCCTCGTCACGGAGACCGACTGGGTGACCCTGGTGGGCGAGGCCGCGGACGGCCACACCGCGGTGGAGTTGATCGACCGCCTGCGCCCCGACCTGGTCTTCCTCGACGTCATGCTCCCCGAGCTGACCGGCGTGGAGGTGCTGCAGCGCGTCCATCATCAGCCGCTGGTCGTCTTCACCACCGCGTACGAGCGCTTCGCCGTGACCGCGTTCGAGCTGGAGGCGCTCGACTATCTGGTCAAGCCGTTCGGCGCGCGGCGCTTTCACGAGACCATGGAGCGCGTGCGCCGGCGGCTGGAGGTGCGGGCGTCGGAGCCGCTGGAGCGGCTGTTCGCGCGCGTCGGCACGCGCCTCGTGCCCGTGCCCATCCGCGACGTCACGCACTTCCAGGCCGTCGGCGACTACGTGCGCGCGTTTCTCCCCGGCGCGTCGCACCTGGTCGGCGTGACGATCGCGGAGCTCGAAAAGCGGCTGCACCTCCCCTTCCTGCGCATCCATCGCTCGCACATTGTGAATGTCGACTCCGTCGACAAGATCGAGCGCCACGACGAGCGGCGCCTGGTGGTGTTTCTCAAGGACGGCACGCGCATCGTCGCCAGCCGATCCGGAAGCGGGCTGCTCCGTAAGCTCATCCGCTGACGCTACACTGGCGTCTTCACATGAGCCATCCGGGTCTCGCTGCGGTTGCGCGTCTCACGGACGCGCTGAGTCGCGCCACGACACTCGACGCGGTGTACGGTGCAGCACTGGACGCGCTGCAGCAGAGCCTCGGCGTCGCTCGCGCCTCGGTCCTGCTCTTCGACGAGCAGAACGTGATGAGCTTCGTCGCCTGGCGCGGGATCTCCGACGACTATCGCCGCGCGGTGAACGGCCACACGCCGTGGCGTCCGGACATGCCCGACCCGCAGCCGATCGTCGTCGAGGACGTGCTCGCCGACAGCTCGCTCGCGGAGTACCTCCCGGTGTTCAAGGCCGAGGGCATCCGCTCGCTGGCGTTCTTCCCCCTCAACTATCGCGGCCGAGTGATCGGCAAGTTCATGCTCTATTACGCCGAGCCGCACACCTTCGGCAACGGCGAGATCCAGCTCGCGCAGACCATCGCCGGACAGATCGCGTTCGGCGTGGCCCGCGTGCGCGCGGAGAACGAGCTGCAGCTCGACCTCGCCCGGCGCGTACTGGCCGAGAAGCGCGCGAACTTCCTCGCCGAGGTCTCGAAGGTGCTGGCCTCGTCGCTCGACTATGAGACGACGCTGGAGCACGTCGCCCAGCTCGTCGTCGGCGAGCTCGCCGACTGGTGCACGATCGACGTCCGCGAGGACGACGGCGAGCTGCGCCGGCTGGCGGTGATCCATCGCGACCCGGCGCGCGACACGCCCATCCAGCGCATGCGCGTGGTCAACGCCTACCGCGACCGCGCCGGCGTGATCCGCCGCGTCGCCCAGAGCGGCGAGTCCGTGCTCATCAAGAAGTTCGACTTCGCGGACTTCGAGAAGAGGTACGGCGACGACCCGGAAGTCCTCGACACGCTGCGCGCCCTCGGCGTGACGTCGTACATGATCGTCCCGCTGGTGGCCGGCGGGCGCAGCTTCGGCGCGATCTCGGTCATCTCCGCCAATCCCCAACGCCAGTTCGACGAGTCCGATCTTGAGCTGGCCGAGGAGCTCGGGCGCCGGGCCGGATACGCGGTGGACAACGCCCGGCTCTACCGGCAGGCCCAGGACGCGAACCGGGCCAAGGACGAGTTCCTGGTCACGCTCTCCCACGAGTTGCGCACGCCGATGACCGCCACCCTCGGCTGGGCGACCATGCTCCGCCGGCAGGATCTGTCTCCGGAGAACTACCGCCTGGCGGTGGAGACGATCGAGCGCTCCACGCGCGCCCAAGCGAAGCTGATCGACGACATCCTCGACGTCTCGCGCATCGTCACCGGCAAGCTCCAGCTCTCGGTCGCGCCGGTCAGCCTGCGCAGCATCGTCGAGGCGGCGGTGGACGCGATCCGGCCGAGCGTCAACGCGAAAGGGCTCGAGCTGCGCCTCCAGCTCACCGACGCGCCGGCGGTGGCCATCGCCGACGCCGCGCGCGTGCAGCAAGTGCTGTGGAACATCCTCTCCAACGCGGTGAAGTTCACGCCGCCGGGGGGAACGATCACGGTGACCCTGCATACGCCGATCGGCGATCACGCCGCCATCACCGTCAGCGACACCGGCATCGGCATCGCCCGCAAGTTCCTCCCGCACATCTTCGAGCGCTTCCGCCAGGCCGAGAGCGGCCCGGCGCGCGCGCACGGCGGCCTCGGACTCGGCCTGGCCATCGTGCGCAGCATCGTCGAGCTGCACGGTGGAAGCGTAGCCGCGCAGAGCGACGGCGAAGGCACCGGGGCGACGTTCACCGTGACCATGCCGGTGGCGACGCAGACCGTCACCCCGAGCGCGCCGCAGGTCGAGGTGAACGCGCCGCTGGCGCTCGCCGGCGTCTCCGTGCTCCTCGTCGAAGACGAGGACGACACGCGCTACATGCTCAGCGCGGCGCTGCAGAGCTTCGGCGCGCGGGTGACCGCCGTGCGCTCCGTCGCCGCGGCGGTCGAGTCCATGCAGGCTTCCCAGCCGCACGTCGTCGTCAGCGACATCGGCATGCCCGGCGAGGACGGCTTCGATCTGATGATGCGCATCCGCGGCGACGGCGGCCGCCTCCGGGCCGTGCCGGCCATCGCCGTCACCGCCTACGCCGGCCCCGAGGACCGCGAGCGCGTCCTGGCCAGCGGGTTCAATTACCACCTGGCCAAGCCGGTGGACCCGCTGCTGGTGGTGCAGACCGTGCGGGAGGCGGCGGGGCGGTAACCGCCGAGCGGGACGCCCGGCGGGGGCAAGCGGGACGCTTGCCCTACAAGCTCAATCCCGCGCCGCGGCTTCGGCCACCCGCATCCCCAGCAGCCGCCGCGCGAGCTCGTCCGCGGCTGGCAGCCCCGCGGCGATGGTCTCGATGGCGAGATCGCGTGCTTTCTCCATGAGGTCGTAGTCGCGGAGGATGTTCCCGATCCGGAAGCGCATGGCTCCCGACTGGCGCGTGCCGAGGAACTCGCCCGGCCCGCGGGCCTGCAGGTCCGCCTCGGCCACCTCGAACCCGTCCCGCGACTTCTCGAACGCGTGCAGGCGGTCGCGCGCCTCGGCGGCGACAGTCTCGTCGTGCAGGAGGATGCAGTACGACTTGCGCTCGCCGCGCCCGACCCGGCCGCGGAGCTGGTGGAGCTGGGAGAGGCCGAAGCGGTCGGCGTCGACGATGAGCATGATCGAGGCGTTCGGCACGTCGATGCCGACCTCGATGACCGTCGTGGCCACGAGGATGTCGATCTCCCCGCGCTTGAAGCGCTGCATCGTCTCTTCCTTCTCCTCCGCCTTCATCCGCCCGTGCATCATGGCCACGCGCCGGTTCGGAAAGCGCTTCTTCGTCGACTCGAAGCCCTGCGAGAGCGGCTTGAGGTTGAGCTTCTCCGACTCCTCGATGATCGGGTAGACGATGTAGACCTGAGCCCCTTCGGCGATCTGGTCGTCGATGAAGTCGTGCACGCGGTCGACTTCGTGCGAGGCGCGGACGGCGGTACGGATGCGCTGGCGTCCGGGCGGGAGCTCATCGATGACCGACAGCTCCAGGTCACCGTACACGGCGAGCGCCAGCGAGCGCGGGATGGGGGTGGCGGTCATGACCAGGATGTCCGGCATCTCCCCTTTGGCGAAGAGCTTCTGCCGCTGCTCCACGCCGAAGCGATGCTGCTCGTCGACGATGGCCAGCCCCAAGGACTTGAAGGCGATCTTCTCCTCGAGCAGGGCGTGCGTGCCGACGACGAGCTGGATGTAGCCCTCGCGAAGGCCGTTGATCAATGTGCGCCGCTCCCCCGCGGCCATCGAGCCGGTGGCCCGGGCGGTCACCACGGAATTGTCAAGTAGTTGACGGATGCGCTGGTAGTGCTGTTCCACCAGGATCTCCGTCGGCGCGAGGAGGGCCACCTGGTGGCCGTTGCGGATCATCAGGATCGCGGCGATGAGGGCGACGATGGTCTTGCCACTGCCGACATCCCCCTGGAGCAGGCGGTACATCGGGCGTTCGCCGCGAAGGTCGTCCGCGATCTCACGTAGCACACGTTTCTGTGCACCCGTGAGCTTGAACGGGAGGATGCGTTTGACCTCCTCGCGCAGGACGTCGTCGATCTCGATCCGCCGCGACTTGACCGCCGTCTCCTCGCTCGCCCGGCGGACGCGCAGCGCGAGCTGGAGGGTGAAAAACTCCTGCAGGATCACCCGCACGTGCGCCGGCGAGCGCTGGGCCAGGAACTCCGGCGTGAGCTCGGACGGCTGGTGCAGCTGGCGGAGCGCGGTCTGGAGGTCGACGACGCCCAGGCGGGCGCGGACGTCGTCCGGGAGCGGGTCTTCGAGCGCCGGCAGGACGTCCAGCGCACCGGCGACGATACGCCGGAGCGCCTTCGGGGCGACGTTGTGGATCTTCGAGTAGATGGGGACGATCGCCCCTTCCTCGTCCTCCGTCCCCTCGAACTTCTCCCAGTCCGGGCTCTCGATGACCAGCGAGCCCCCGTACGCGCCCATGCGCGGCGCGCCGTACACCGCCAGCCGGTCGCCGCGCCCGATCTGCTCGGCGAGATACGGCTGGTTGAACCAGATCAGCTTCACCGATGCCGTGCCGTCGTCCAGCACCGCCTCGAACAGGCGCATGCGCTTCCGGGGCGATACCCGCGCATGCGCCGACTTCACCACCCCGCGCAGCAGCACCGGCTGATCGAGCGAGCGCCCGAGGTCCGCGACCCGTGAGGGATGGCGGCGGTCCTCATAGCGGAAGGGGAAGAAGTAGACGAGGTCGCGGAGCGTCGTGAGCCCGGCCGCGTCCAACGCCTTCGCCCGGCCGGGGCCGACGTTCTTGACGAATTGGAGCGGGGTGTCGGGGTCGAGCGGCACGCGCCTATTGTCTAGTCGAAGACGGTCTTCATCGAGATCAACCCGATCTTCAACAGATCCCCGTCATGCAGCTTCACCGGCACGCCCGTGGGGATGCGCTGGTCGTTGACGTACGTGCCGTTGACCGTCCCCACCTCCTCCAGCACATGGTAGTCCTGGCCGGCCTTGATGATCTTGGCGTGGCGGCGGGAGACGGAGCGGTTCGTGTCGACGGGGGTGAGGTCGATGTCGGGGAGGATGCCGGTGACGGGGTCGGCGCGGCCGATGGTGGTCTCGTCGCCGTTGCTGAAGAAGAAGGCCGTGCCGGTGGCGACGTCGACCAGGCGGTGGCGGGTGGCCTTCTCCACGGGGGCGACGACCGTGCCGTCCAGGTGGGCGACGTGATCCATGTCCACCTCGCGGCCGACGAGCTTCTCCAGGAGCGTGTTGGCCTCGCGGAGGCGCTTGGAGTACTTGCGGATGATCCGCACGGCCACTTCCGGGTTGCGGCGGAGCATCTCGTCGAAGCGCGAGCCGTTGATGGCCACGACCTTCACGTCGGTGAGGGCCACGGCGTCGGCGGTGCGGGGCATGGCCTCGAGCACGGCCATCTCCCCGAAGAAGTCGCCTTTCTCCAGCCGGGAGAGGGTGTGCGACTGACCGCCGATGTGCTTGACGATCTCGACCTCGCCCTCCTGGATGATGAACATCTCCGTGCCCAGGTCGCCCTGGGAGAAGATGCGCTCCCCGGCTTCGAACTCGAGCGTCGAATCCTTCACGGGATCCTTTCCGGAGCCACCGCCTCCGGTGGTCTTGAACACGGCCTTCATGTGATCAGGGACCTCATGGCACCACCGCGGGCTGGAGAACGGTGAAGGTGTGCTCGGCAGTGCTGAGTCGAACGGGCGTCCCGATGGGCATCAACAGATTGTTGCCGTGATGACCGAAGGGAAGGTTGCGGACGACCGGGATGTCGAAGGACCGGAAGAAATCGCGCAGGAACTCGAGCATTTCTGCATCGCTCCCGCAGTTTTTCAGCGCCCCAATGATCACACCTCGGATGCTTCGCATTCTGCCAGACAGCCTCAGGTGGGTCAACATACGATCAACCCGGTAGACCGGCTCGTCGACGTCTTCGAAGAACCAGATTCCGCCGTCGATCCAGAAGTCGTAAGGCGTGCCGGTGAGCGCGACCGTCAGCGCGAGACAGCCGCCGAACAGCACCCCCTCGGCCTCGCCGTCGCAGACGACGTCCTGACGCGAAAACCCATACTCCAGCGGAGCCTCGCCGCGGAGGATCGCCCATAGCCAGCGCTCGTTCTCCGGCGACAGCCCGTCGTGGAAATCGAGGTTGAGCATCGGCCCGTGGAACCCGGCGACGTTCGCCTGGGTGGCCATGGCCTGATGCAGCGCGGTGATGTCCGAGAAGCCGACGACCGGCCGCGGGTTCGCCCGGATGGCCTCGTAGTCGATTCGATCGAGGATGCGCATCGCCCCGTACCCGCCGCGCGCAAAGAAGAACGCGTCGTATTCATCAGACCTCAAGAAATGGTTGAGGGTTTCGACGCGCTCGTCGTCGGAGCCGGCCAGGTAGCCGCGATGCCGTTGGGCGATGTTCGGCGCGAGCGTGACCCGGTGGCCGAGCTGCTCGAGATGCCGCGCGGCGGTCTGGATGCGGGGGAGCTCCGAGGGAGAGGACGACGCGAGGACGGCGATGTGCGCGTTATTCGGCAGAGCGCGCGGACGGGTGAGCATGGGCCGCGATGGTAGCGGAAAAGCAAAGCGTGGAGCCGACCTGTAAGCCGAATTCTGTGTCCCTGTTGCCAGGGCCGAGGATCATTCATCTGCCGCTCGCGTTACCGCGGCGGTCGAGCAACCTACCCGAACGCTCAGGCGGACACGGGCGAGTCCGTCGCGTCCCTATTTGGTCTTGCTCCGCAGGGGGTTTGCCGTGCCGTCGACACTCACGTGCGACGCGGTGCGCTCTTACCGCACCGTTTCACCCTTACCTCCCGCTTCCGAAGAAACGAGATCGGCGGTTTGTTTTCTGTTGCACTTTCCGTCGCGTTGCCGCGCCTGGCCGTTAGCCAGCCTGCTGCCCGTGGGAGTTCGGACTTTCCTCGTGACACCGTGAGGTGCCGCGCGATCCTCCGGTCGGCTCCACGCACCAGACCATAACAGATTGTCACGTGGAAAATTGCGCCGGTAAATAGCTACAGGTAAATGCCTTACCTTAAATGTCGGCCGGCCGACATCAAAAATCCATGCGGTTTTTCGGGTCGGAAAAGTACGCCGTCCAGTTCTCCCCGCCCGCCTCGTCCGTGCTCGCCGATGCTTCCATCTCCCGGATGAACTGCTGCGGCGCCACGATCTCCACCTGCCGCCGCGCCACTCGCGCCGCGAGGCCGCGGTCCGAGGTCACCACGCTCCAGCCCCGGCCGTTTGCGGCCCGCTCGACGATGAGCTCGTCCGCGGAGCGGGGCCCGCTGAACGCGACCGTCACGCCGCCCAGATGCTTGGCGAAGCTCGGCGGCTCCGGGCCGTCGAAGACGCAGGTGACGCGGGTGCGCTTCGCCCGGGCGAACGAGGCCAGGAGGCGGACCAGCCCGCGCTTGCCTTCCTCACCGTGGCGGTCGACGCGCATGACGCCCAGGACGTTGCTGCCGTCGATGAGCCACGGCATGGGGACTCAGCCTTTCGGGACGGGCTTGACGGACGAGCTGCGGTCACGCAGCGAGGCGGGCACGTCGCCGAGGGCGCGCTGGGCCTCCTCGCGCGTGTTGTAGCGGCCCCAGAAGACCCGGTAGCAGGCACGCGCGCCGATTGCCTGCGGCACGAACCACACCTTCTCGCCTCCGGCGGCGATGGCCTTGGTCAGGTTCGACGGCTCGCAGAGGATCTGGATCTGCACCGTGAAGTTGCCGGTCGCGTTCGCCGCATACAGCCGGGCCATCTCGTCGTAGCGCGCGCGGTCGCCCGGACTCGTGACGGGCGCGGGCGCCGGCGCCTTCGGCGTAACCGCCGGCAGCGGCGCGGTCGTGGTCGTCTCGACGTTCGGCGGAGGAGCTTCCGCCGTGATCTGGATCGGTGCCTTTGCCGGCGGCGCGGCCGTCGTGGTGGTGGTGGTCGTCGTCGTGTCCGTCGCCTCGACGATCGTCATCGTCTCCGCAGGCGGTGCGGTCGCGGTGGTCGCGGTCGCCGCTGGCCGAAGCGGCGGCCGCCTCTCCACGACCGGCGTAGACGTCGGCTCCTGCCGCTTCTGCCACCACAGGAATCCGTAATACCCGCCTGCGGCGAGGAGGAACACGGCCATGATCGTCAGCAGCAGGCCGAGGCGGTTTCCGGCCTTGCGCTTCCCCTTCGGAATCGGCGCGCCAATCGGCGAGCTCTTCGCCGGTGGCGGCGTGTGCACGCGGCGCGCGGTCTCGATCTGGGCCTCGTCGAACCCCCACTCTTCCTGCATCGGGATCGGCGGCGGGGCCACCGATGGAACAGGCGCCGGAATCGGCACCGCCGCGGCCGGGATCGGCGGCGCGTCGTCCACTTCGTCCCACGCCGACGACGCCACCGGAACCTCCAGCGTCGGCTGCTGCTGCGCCTCCGCCTCGTCCAGGGTGAACGCCGGCTCGGGCGGCGGCGGCGGCGCGGGCTCGTCCCACATGTCCGCCGCATCCGCGACTCCCGCGGCTGCGATCTCGTCTTCCATCGCGAACTGCGGCTCTCCGCCGCCCACCCGGCGCAGCACGCCCAGCGTGGCCAGTGCCTGCATCAGCTTGAAGGCGTTGAACGTGTCCCGCCCCGAGGCCGCCGCCACCTCCGCCGCCGTGCGCCTGCCGTCGATCTGCCCCACGATCGCCTCGGCATCCTCGTTCAGCCCCAGGCGCTTGAAGACGTCGTCGAAGTCCGCCGTGCGCTCGAAGACCACCGACCCGCCCTCCATCACCTTCTCCACGCGCTGGCGGTCCTGGTCGGTCACGATCAGCTCCGTCAGCACCTGCGGCAGCGGGAACAGCGTCCCCTCGTCGCGCTTCGGCAGGTAGTCGGCGACGATGGTGAAGGAGCCGGCCTCCCAGGCGGCGATGGAGCGGATCACGCCTACCACCTGAACGCGCCGGGCCCAGGTCAGCTCCTTGCGGGTGATGAAGCCGAGGTTGAGCAGGGCGTCGCCGAGGGTCTCGTTCTCCTTGCGCTTGGCCAGGGCCTGCTTCACGTGCTCGCGGGAGACCTTCCCCGCGCGCATCAGGATCTCGTCGATGGAGTCGGCGCGGTCGTTCGTGCTCGCCGACAGGATGTCCCCGCCCTTGAAGTAGACGATCTTGATGATCCCGTCGTTCTCGAAGCGGATCGCCCCGGTGAACTGCTCGCGCCACAGCTCCACCAGACGTTCGATCAGTTGAATCTCGCCGATATCGCCTTCGAGCATGCCGCCCCCGCCCGTCATTTGCACGTTCTGATGTCGACCCCGCGGCGGATTATCGCACGTGCAACTCTTCCCACACCGTCTGCCCCACCTTCCGCCCCAGCACGTTCATGAGGTCCTGCGCGCTGGCCTGTTTGATCGCCGACACGCTGCCGAAGCGCTCGATCAGCAGGCGCTTGCGCTTCTCGCCGATGCCCGGCAGGTCATCGAGCTCGCTGTGCAGGGTGCGCTTGCTGCGCCGGCGGCGGTGCGAGGACACGGCGAAGCGGTGCGTCTCGTCGCGGACCATCTGCAGGACCTGCAGCGCCGGGTCGTGGCGGTCCAGGCGGATCGGCTCCACCCGGTCGGGCACGTAGATCTCCTCCTCGCGCTTGGCCAGGCCGGCGATGGGGATCTCCTCGATGCCGAGCTTGTTCAGCGCCGCCAGCGCCGCGTTGAGCTGCCCGCGGCCGCCGTCGATGAGGATCAGGTCCGGCAGCGGCTTGTCCTCCTCCAGGAGGCGCCGGTACCGCCGGTCCACGGCCTCGGCCATCGAGCGGAAGTCGTCCGCGCCGATCACGGTCTTGATGTTGAAGACCCGGTACTGATTCTTGTCGAACTTCCCGCGGTCCAGGACGACCATCCCGGCCACGGAGTCCGTCCCCTGGATGTTCGAGATGTCGAAGGACTCGATCTTCTGGATCTGCCGGTCGCCGTAGCCGAGGAGCTGGCCGAGACGCTCGGCGGCGATCTGCAGGCGGTCCTGGGTCGACTTGCGGAAGCGCGACTCGTGCGAGAGCCGCGCGTTCCGGTTCGCCAGGTCCACCCGATCCACCCCGCGCCCGCGCTGCGGCACGCGCACGCTCACCTTTCTACCGGCTGTAGAGGTCAGCCACTCCGTGATCAGCTCCTTCTCTTCGATCTCCAACGGGATCAGGATGTCCTGCGGAATGAAGAGGTTGTCCTGGTAGTAGCGCTGGACGATCTCGCTCAGGAAGTGCCCGGGCTGATACTCCTCGACCTTCTCCCAGAACAGCTCCCGCCGGTCGACGACGTTGCCGTCGCGGATGACGAAGAGCTGCGCGGCCACGTCGCTCCCCTCCTCGTAGAGGCCCCAGACGTCCATGTCCTCTTCTTCCGCGGAGGCAACCTGCTGCTCGGCCTGGATGCGCTCCACGGTGCGGATCAGGTCGCGGTAGTACGTCGCCACCTCGAAGTTCTCCCCCTCGGCCGCCCGGTACATCCGCTCCTGCAGCCGCTTGTGGAGCTCCTTCGACTTCCCGCTGAGGAAGAGCACGACGTCGTCGACCATCTCCCGATAGGCCTCGGTCGTCGTCAGGCCGACCACGCACGGGCCGAGACACTGGTGCATGTCGTAGTAGAGACAGGGCCGAGAGAGAGCGTTCTTGCCCTCGATGATCTCCAGGTCGCAGCTGCGCAGCTTGAACTGGTCGGCGACCAGCTTGAGGATCCGCCGCGCCGTGCCGGCGAAGAACGGTCCGAAGAAGAGGTCGCCCTTCTTGCGGTCCATCCGCCGGGTGAAGACCACCCGCGGGTAGTCCTCGGAGAGCGTGACCTTGAGGTACGGGTAGCTCTTGTCGTCCCTGAGGAGGATGTTGTAGCGCGGCTGGTGGGCCTTGATGAGGTTGTTCTCGAGGAGGATCGCCTCCAGCTCGTTGTTCGTAGTGACGAAGTCGATGCCCTCGATCTCGGGGATCAGGGCGTTCGTGAGCGGATGGCTGCGTACGCCCTTGCCAACCACGTAGGAGGTCACGCGATTCTTGAGGTTGCGCGCCTTGCCGACGTAGATCACCTCGCCCTCGGCGTTCTTGTGGAGGTAGACGCCGGGACGCTCGGGGATCTCCTTGAGGCGCGCCTTGAGGCGCTCGATGCGGTCGGACATCAGGGGGAGCTACAACAGTTTCCGCTCTTTACGGATTGCACCGCTCGCCAGGCCGCATCCTGGATCGCCCGCGCATCCTCGGGGGTGATGAGCTGCTGCCGCAGGGCGTCGTCGTAGGTCTCGTTCCGAAGGGCCAGATGCCGGAAATCGTGCGGTGCACCGTGCGCGGGCCTGCCGTAGACGGTCGAGTAGATCGTGCAGGCGACGAGATAGGCGCCGAAGGCGTCGGGGTGGCCGCCGCCCCAATCGAGCCTGCGGAAGCGGCCGCTCTCGAGCAGCTTGCGCCAGGCCACGCCGACGGGGACGAGCTGCATGCGCTCCCGCGCGGCGGCCCTGGCCGAGGCGACCTCCTGCTCCTTCTGCTTCTCTCCTCTCCAGACCAGGTAGAAAAGTGGCGTCGCGCCGCTTTTTCTGATCTCCGTTCCGAACTTCGCCAGGTACCGCTCGAACGCCTCGGCGTTGTGGAGCGGGCCCGCCGCGCCCGCCCCTCCCTGCAACACGACATAGTCCCAGTGCCGGAGCCAGATCCGCGCGGGGGCGTCGGTCTCGTTCCAGAGCTGCTCGAGGGTGACGCCGCTGCGGGTGACCGACTCGACGTAGAGCGGGCGCTGCTCCCGCGCGGCGACCTCCTGGGTCATCGCCGGGATCTCGTTGAAGTACGTGAGGCTGTTGCCGAGGAGCAGCACCGAGATCACGTTCGGATCGCGCGGCGGCCGCCGCTCCTTCCTGGTCGCGTACTCGTCCTTCGCCAGCTCGCGGCAGTGCGGGCTGTAGCCGCGGAGCTGCGCTGCGGCCGGGACCAGCCATTCCATCTCCGGACGGATGCGCGGGCAGCCCTTGAAGTGATAGCGGCCGAGCTCGGGTTCGACCGCGACCCGCACCGGCAGCTTCTCCCGGTAGACGACGGTCGTGCCGGTAGCGGACACGACCTCGAAGCGCGGCGTGAGCGCCGCAAGGAGAATGGCGGCGAAGATCAAGGCAGACTCCGCAGGAACTCCCCGATCGCCGCCCGTGCCTCGGCGGCCCACTCGTGCCCGCCATCGAACTCGCACGTCCTCCCGCGGGCTCCGAGAAACCTCAAGTCATCCTTGAACTTTTCCTCGGTGTACCAGTCGTCCCGGATCCCGCGGACGACGAGGGTCGGCGGGAAGGCCGTGCCCGCCGCCTTGACCTCGGGTGGGACGTCCCCGCCGAACAGGACCACCCCGGCCGAGGGGATGTGCGCCGCGGCGCGGGCGGCCATCGACGCACCCTGCGAGAAGCCGAGGAAGACCAGCGTGCGGTGCGGGATCGCGGCGACGACCGAGCGGACGTAGCGGACGTTGTCCTCGATGGCCAGCTCGCGGCCCAAGCTCGTCATCCAGCTCGCCACCACCGCCCCGCTGGCCTTGTAGAAAGGATGCAGCGCCTGCACGGCGGCCAGTGACCAGTCGTCGATCCCCGGGATCCGCTGCAGCTCGGCGAGGTGAATCTCCGCCGTCTCGGCGTAGCCGTGGAAGCCGACCAGGAGGCGCTCCGCTCCCCTCTCTTCGAGGAGATAGCGGCCGTGCACGAGGGTCTCGACGGTGCGGACGATCATGTTCATCCCGCTGACCGGTCAATATGTTGACGAGTCAGTGCGCGCGACATTCTAGTGGAGGACAGGCGATCTCGCCTGTCCACTAGAATGCGCGCCGTGCCGCGCCTGATCCTGGTCGTCCCCTGCTACAACGAAGAGCATCGTCTGCCCGTTGATGCCCTGCGGAGCTACCGCCCGGACGGCGTCGACCTGGAGATCTGCCTCGTCAACGACGGCAGCACGGACGGCACGCTGCGCCTCCTCCAGTCCCTGCGGGACGCCGATCCGTCGCGGTTCTCGGTCCTCAACCTGGAGCGAAACAGCGGCAAGGCCGAGGCGGTCCGGCGGGGGATCCTGGCGGCCATGGAGCGGCGGCCGGACTTTGTCGGCTTCTGGGACGCCGACCTCGCCACTCCCCTGACCGAGCTCCCCGCCTTCCTGGAGGTCTTCGCCGCGCAGCCGGAGAAGGAGATGGTCTTCGCCGCCCGGGTCCGGCTTCTCGGCCGCTCGATCAGCCGCAACCCCTCCCGCCACTACTTCGGCCGGGTCGGCGCCACCCTGATCTCCTCCTCCCTCGGCCTCGCGGTCTACGACACCCAGTGCGGCGCGAAGCTGTTCCGCGTCAGCGACCCGATGCGCCGGATCTTCGAGCAGCCCTTCCTCTCCCGCTGGATCTTCGACGTCGAGATCATCGCCCGCTTCGTTCAGCAGCGCGGCCGCGACGCCGCGGCCAACGCCATCTACGAGCTGCCGATCACGGTCTGGCACGACGTGAAGGGATCGAAGGTAAAGTCGACCGACTTCGTTCGCGCGCTGAGGGATCTGTGGAAGATCCATCGCGCGTACAATCGCCGCCGATGATCGAAACACTCACCGCGCTCTCCGACCGCTCGCTCTCGTCGCTGGCCCAGGGACTCATCGGTTCCGAGGTGCTCAAAGTCGCGGGCGAGGTGCGGGCGCTCAAGCGCGCCGGGCGGGCGATCACCGACCTCACCGTCGGCGACTTCTCCCCGACCGAGTTCCGCATCCCGCGCGGGCTGGAGGCGCTGATCGCCGAGAAGCTCGCCGCGGGGATGACCAACTACCCGCCCTCGGACGGCACGCTCGAGCTGCGCGAGTCGGTCGTCGAGCTGTTCCGCCGCGAGCTCGGGATGGAGTACCCCCTCGAGTCGACGCTCATCGCCGGCGGCTCCCGGCCGATCATCTTCGCCGCCTACGCCGCGACCGTCGACCGCGGCGACAAGGTCGTCTACCCCACCCCGTCCTGGAACAACAATCACTACACGTATCTCAACGGCGCCGTGCCCGTGGAGCTGGTCGTCGGCGCGGACACGAACTTCATGCCCACGGCGGACATGATCCGCCCCCACGTGCGCGACGCCCGGCTCATCGCCGTCTGCACGCCACTCAACCCCACCGGGACGGTGATGGCCAGGAGCGAGGTCGAGCGCATCGCCACGCTCGTCGTCGAAGAGAACGAGCGCCGCGCCGACACTGGCCAGCGGCCGCTGTTCCTGCTGTGGGACCAGGTCTATTGGATGCTGACGTTCGGCGAGAACCGGCACTGGGCGCCACCGCAGGTCGTGCCCGAGTCGGCGGCGTACACGATCTTCGTCGACGGCATCTCCAAGGCCTTTGCCGCGACCGGCCTGCGCGTCGGCTGGACCGTCGCTCCCCCCGCGGTCACCGCGCGCATGCGCGACATCATCGGCCACATGGGCGCCTGGGCCCCCAAGGCCGAGCAGCTCGCCGTGGCCAGCTTCCTCCGCCGCCCCGACGAGATCGCCGAGTTTCACGAGCACATGGTCCGCGAGCTCCAGCTCCGCCTCGGCGCCCTCTACGACGGCCTCATGGCCATGCGTCGCGAGGGCCTCCCCGTCAACGCCATCGCCCCGCAGGGCGCGATCTACCTCTCCGCCCAGTTCGACCTGCTCGATCGCTTCCGCACCAACGAGGCCATCCGCAAGTTCCTGCTCGAGGAGGCCGGCTTCGCCGTCGTCCCCTTCCAGGCCTTCGGCCTCAAGGAGGAGGACGGCTGGTTCCGCCTCAGCGCGGGCGCGGTGAGCGTGCAGGACTGCATCGACGGCCTGCAGCGCGTGCGCGCCGCTTTGGGAGTGCGGTAGCGCAGCTACCGCTTTGCGATCAGCACCGCGATCAGCGCGACCACGCCCGGCAGCGCCTGCACGAAAAGAATCGTGCGTTTCGCCGTAAAGGCCCCGAACACCCCGGCGACGATCACGCAGATGAGAAAGAAAATCACCACCTTGGGCTCCCGCGCGAAGAGTCCCCAGACCAGTCCCGCGGCGAGAAACCCGTTATAGAGGCCCTGGTTCATCGCCAGCGGCGCCGAGGCTTCGGCCAGCTCGCGCGTGAGCCCGAATACACGGCGGCCGAACGGCTTCGTCCAGAGGAACATCTCCAGGACGAGAAAGGCCACGTGCAGCGCGGCCACGAAAATCACGGCGGCGGCAGCCACGGCGCTTCGCATGGTCGTGCAGTGTAAACTCTCTCCACACCAACAGGAGGATTCCCATGCCCGCGACCACGTACACCGCCGTGACGGGAGACACTTTCCTTTCCATCGCCACGAAGCATTACAAGAACGCCGCGCTGGCGCAGCCGGTGGCGCGCTTCAACGGCTTCGCCGACAACCACAATCTCGTCACCGGCACGCCGCTTCGCCTTCCCGAGAAGGCCGTGCTCCTTCCGACGCCGAACGGCTTCGACGAGATCATCGCTGCGTTCGGAGACATCCGGAAGTTCGTGGACAAAGAAGGGAAGATCAACGCGGCGAAGTGGGAGCCGGAGATCCTTTCGAAGGTCACCCTCCCCTTCGCGGTGAAGCTCGGCTTCGGCAGCCAGAGCCCGATCACCCGCTTCAGCTGCCACAAGCGCCTCGTGCCGGCGTTCCGCAGCATCTTTGACGAGATCGCCGCGCAGGGGCTACAGGGATCGATCCGGACCTTCGACGGCTGCTACAACTACCGGATGAAGCGGACCGCCCAGGCCTGGTCGACGCACTCCTGGGCCATCTCCATCGATCTCAACGCGGCCACGAACCCGCAGGGCGGCAAGGTGAAAGGCGACATGGACTCCCGCGTCGTGGACATCTTCCGCGCCCACGGCTTCCAGTGGGGCGGCGACTTCAAGGGGAAGTCGTACGACCCGATGCACTTCCAGTTCTGCACGGGGTACTGACGCCCGGCTTCGGCCAGCTCGCGCGTGAGCCCGAACACGCCTACGGGCCCAGACGCTTCTCCGCGGCGGCGCGTGCGGCCTGAAAGTCCTTCCGCTCCAGGAAGGACATCATGCTGAAGTTCTTGTAGGTCGGCGCGGCCAGGGCGTTCAGTGCGCGCTCGACGAGATCGTTGAGCGTGTCGCTCCACGGCTTGATCTTGACCGCCTGCGCCAGAAACTGATGCAGCAGCCATGCATGCACGAGCGAACGGACGGTGTTGTTGTGGTAGCAGCGCAGCTTCTTGGCGTTGCGGCCGAATGGCCGCAGGCGGTGCTCCGCCCACAGAAACCACGACATGCCGTCGTGAAGGACGAAATCGAGCAGTTCGTCTTCACCCTTTTTCAGCGGCACCCCCAGGCTCGAGGCTGGGGCAACGCCCTCGGAGCGGACGATCCGTTTCAACGCGCTCGACTGCTCATCCGTCAGCGCTCCCAGGGACGGGCTGCCCCCGTGCTTGCCGAGGACGGTGGTAACGCTGAGGATCTTCGGGGAACGGAAGGCCACGCCGCCGCCGTATGCATCCTGCCGCACTCCCTTGCCCACGCGATCGAGGAGCTGGTCCAGCGTGAGCGTCGTGTCCTTCTTCCCGTCGAGCTGATAAGCCGGTTCTTCGAGCAGATGCGTGGTCAGAGCGGCCAGGTCATCGAGCGAGTGGTCGCCGACGATCAGGAAGTTGATCCAGGTTGCCCACCCGAACGGATGAAGCAGAACGAGCGGCTCCGGACGGACCTGCAGGTCCATTCCCGCCGGGAGAACGACGTCGACCCAGCTCGTCAGCACCGCGGCGACCGGCACCATGCTCTGCCACGCCGACTGTGGATATGTCTCCTCATCGAGCGACTCGAGAAACCACCGCCAGAATTCGTTCGGGGAATACGCGCCGCGCAGGGACTCGAGAACGGCTCCGGCATGGCCGCCGACATCCTCGTAATCCGGTTTTTCCCTGGCAATGCGCTGATAGAAGCCGTTGTAGGCTGCCGCGCTCGAGAACGGAAGAGGGTCGTCCTTGGCGCCGGAGGCGAGATAGTGCGGCGTGATGTTGCAGTCGGCAACGTCGAAGACGCTCTTGGTCAGCGTGATCATCGGAAGGCTCTCGTTCGTTCCTGATATAATGCAGCCGATTGTTGTCAGCCTGACACTGGTTGGACATCACGTCATGTCCTTCCGCCCTCCCCCCTCTTCGTGAGGGGGGAGGTACCGTCAGGTCGTGACCGTCACGAACTTCTTTCGTTTCGCGCTCTGCCGCTCGAATCCCACGAGCTCTTCCGAAGCGATGATGCTCGGGTGCTGCTGCCCATCCCGCTGCACGCTCTCGACCCGCGCGACCGTCGCCTTGGACTTCCTCACCTCGCGAACGAGCCGCTTCCGGATCCGGCGCGAGCTCGGACGGCTGATCGCTTCCGCCAGCTCACCCAATCGAGCGTTCGCCGGCGGATCCGGCGCGCTTACCTGAAGACGCGGGCCGAGCACGGGCCGGCCATCCGGCTGCGCCAGCAGCACGCCGCTCCACGTCTCGCCCCCTCCCTTCGCCGTCACCCACAGCTCGCCGCGCGGGATCCACGGCGACAGCAATGCCTTTTCGAGATAGGTCTCCTCGTCGTCCGTGTCTTTGAAGCCCCAACGCCACTGTTGATAGGCCTCCCATGCCCAGCGCAGCGCCGGCCAGAGCGCGCCGAGCGCTGCTGCCGCAAGGAGCACCGTCGTGCGCGAGTAGCGTCCACTGAACAGGTAGTTCACCAACAATCCGATGCAGAAAGCGGGCAGGAGGTACTCGCTCCCGAACACCGGTACCTGCAGACCCTCTCCGCGCCGCAGGCGCTCGATGATCTGGTATGCGAAGTACGCGGGAAACAGCGGGAGAAGAAGGTAGAACAGCGAGGCCGTTCCCCCCGGCAGTGCCCTCGCCTCTTCGTCGAACAGTCGCTTCAACTCCACGGATGCGGTCATCGGCTGCGCGGACGTGAAAGCCGTGTACCCATGGCGCCACTGGTACTGCAGCGTGAGAACGACGTCGTTTCTGCCGTAGGGGGCGGGCCGTTGTGGGGCGAGCACGAATGCACTGATGAACGTGTTGAACGGAGCAAGTTTTGCCGGAAGCTGGGGTGCTGCGGCCAGAACGAAACCGGAGTTTTCATCGACGACCAGACGCAGATGCGTGAGCTCCCGCGCCGACCCGTTGACCACCACCAGCGCAAAGGGAATCCGGGCCTTCAGGGAATCGTCGGTCTCGACTCCCGACGGACGCCGCGGCACTGCCTGCACGGTGACCACGGGAGCGGTGACCTCATCGCCTGCGACGAGCGTCGCGAACGACAGCAGCATGGCCGCGGTGATGCCGCGCCGCACGCATCGCTGGATCACACGAAAATTCTAACTTCCTTCAGCTCCCGGATCTTGTCCCGGATCTCGGCGGCCTTCTCGAAGTCGAGGTTCTTGGCCGCCTCCTTCATCTCCCGGGTCAGGCGGGTGATGGCCTTGTCGATGTCCTCGCCTTCGCCCAGGCCGAGGTGCGCGCGCTGGCCGGGCATGGGCACGTCGAGGTAGTCGAGGTTGGACATGCGCACGAGATCGGAGTCGGTGGACTTGATGATCGTGGCCGGCTCGATGCCGTGCTCCTCGTTGTACTTCTGCTGCACGGCCCGGCGGCGGTTGGTCTCGTCGATGGCGTAGCGGAGGGAGTCGGTGATCTTGTCGGCGTAGAGGATGGCCACGCCGTTCACGTTGCGCGCGGCGCGGCCGATGGTCTGGATGAGCGAGGTCTGGGAGCGGAGGAAGCCCTCCTTGTCCGCGTCGAGGATGGCCACGCACGAGCACTCGGGGATGTCCAGGCCCTCGCGGAGGAGGTTGATGCCGACCAGGACGTCGAATGTGCCCATGCGGAAGTCGCGGAGGATGGCGATGCGCTCGAGGGTTTCGACATCCGAGTGGAGGTAGTTGACCTTGATCCCCAGCTCCATGAGATACCGGGTCAGGTCCTCGGCCATCCGCTTGGTGAGCGTGGTGACCATCACCCGTTCGCTCTTCGCCGAGCGCTCGCGGATGACGCCGATCAGGTCGTCCACCTGCCCCTTCACCGGCCTCACGATCACCTGCGGGTCCAGGAGGCCGGTCGGCCGGATCACCTGCTCGACGTAGAGGCCGCCGGTCTTCTGCAGCTCGAACGGGGCCGGCGTGGCCGAGACGTAGATGATCTGCCTGAGCTTCGACTCGAATTCGTCGAACGAGAGCGGTCGGTTGTCGATCGCGCTCGGAAGGCGAAAGCCGTACTCGACCAGGGTCTCCTTGCGCGCCCGGTCGCCGCCCCACATGGCCCGGACCTGGGGGATGGTCTGGTGGGACTCATCCACTACCAGGAGAAAATCGTCCGGAAAGTAGTCGATCAGTGTAGGGGGCGGCTCGCCCTGCTTCCGGCCGCTGAGGTGGCGCGAGTAGTTCTCGATGCCGTTGCAGTAGCCCAGCTCGGCCATCATCTCCAGATCGAAGAGCGTGCGCTGGGAGAGGCGCTGGGCCTCCAGCAGGCGCTCGTTCGCGCGCAGCTCGGCCACGCGCTCGTCGAGCTCGACGCGGATGTTCTCCATCGCCTCCATGAGCCGCTGCCGGGGCGTGACGTAGTGCGTGCGCGGATACACGGCCAGGCGGTCGTACGTGCGCCCGGAGGTGCGGCCGGTGATGGGATCGATGCGGGTGATCTTGTCGATCTCGTCGCCGAAGAACTCGATGCGCACGGCGTCGTCCTCGTACGCGGGCCAGAGCTCGAGCACGTCGCCGCGCACGCGGAAGTTGCCGCGGGCCAGGTCGTACGGCGTCCGCTCGTACTGCATCTCCGTGAGGCGCCGCAGGTACTGCGTCATCGGCTTCTCCACTCCCCGCTCGAAGAACAGGAGCATGCCGAAGTAGAGGTCGGGATCGCCGATGCCGTAGATGCAGGAGACCGAGGCCACGATGATCACGTCGCGGCGCTCGAAGATGGCCTTCGTCGCCGCCAGCCGCAGCTTGTCGATCTCGTCGTTCTTGGTCATCTCCTTCTCGATGTAGAGATCGTTTTGCGGGATGTAGGCCTCGGGCTGGTAGTAGTCGTAGTAGGAGACGAAGTACTCGACCGCGTTCTCGGGGAAAAAGGTCCGGAACTCCTGGTAGAGCTGCGCGGCCAGGGTTTTGTTGTGGCTCAGCACCAGCGTCGGCCGGTTCACGGCCTCGATCACCTTGGCGACGGTGAAGGTCTTGCCGGAGCCGGTGATGCCGAGGAGCACCTGGTCGCGGGTCCCGGCGTTCACGCTCGCGGTGAGCTGGCGGATGGCCTCGGGCTGATCGCCCTGCGGCTCGAACGGGGAGAGGAGCTGGAAGTTGGCCATGGGTTCAGCGCGATCCGTTCATCGCTTCCCGGAGGCGTTCGCCTTCTTCGCCGCCGCCGTGATGTCCCGCACCTCGACCGGCGTCAGCTTCTCGTCCGAGGTTGCCCGGCGCATGGTCTGGAGCACGGGATCGAGCGCGGCCGGGGCGATCTTCTCCTCGCGCAGGTTCTTGCGCAGGGCCTCGATCTCGCTTTCCAGCGCCGTCTTCTGCGCCGGCGCCACGTCCGCGGCGTACATCCCGCGCATCTCGCCCAGGGTCATGCCGAAGACCATGTCCATCATCTGCACGAACCCGCCGCCGGCCAGAAACGCGCCGCCGGCGAAGACCACGATCAGGACGAGCACCGCGGCCGCGCCGCAGCCGAACGTCGCCCAGCGCGGGAGCACGGCGGACGGCGTCGGGCCCGAGTAATATTCCGCGGGCCACAGGAATCGGGGGCCCGCGGGCGCGGCCTCAGGGGCATCTACAGACATCGGCCGGCCAGAGTATCATGTGCTCCGAATCGGTCTGGATCTCTCAAAGGATGGCAGCTGAATGCCTGCGTTAGCGAATGTTTCGGTGCTGATCCTCGATGACAATCCGCTCGTTCTGAAGCTCGGCCGGGCCCTGCTCGAGCGCGAAGGGTGTCTCGTGCTGACGGCCTCGAGCTGGATCGAGTTCAATCACGTCCTGGCCAGCAACACCCCGGACATCATCTTCCTGGACGTCAACCTGCCGAGCATCAAGGGCAACCGCCTCAGCGAAGTCCTCAAGTCCCAGTCCAACAAGAAGGACATCCCTATCGTGCTCATCTCCGACCTCCCCGAGCGCTCGCTCGAGGAGATGTTCCCCAGCTCCGGCGCGAACGCGTGGATGCGGAAGCCGCTCACGCGCGACAAGATGATCGACATGATCACGCGGTACGTGCCGACGGCGCCGGCGTAGCTGCCCGCTGGAAACGGGCGCTCCGCTACTGCTGCCCGCTCGTGTCCGTCGTCGTCGGCGCCGGGCTCTCCGCCCCCTCCCCTGCCTGCGCGGAGGCGTCGTTCACCGCCTGCGTCGGCTCCGCCTCCTTCGGCTGGTAGAACGGGCGCTGGAGATAGTACGGGAGGCGGCTCACCTCCACCGACGCGCCGCTGCAGTCCTGGTTCGGCTCCTGGCCGGCCACGAAGGCCTGCATGACCACGCGTGAGCACGGGCCGGTGCCGCGGCGGCCGCTGCGCAGGTCCATCGGCAGGATGACCACGCCCGGCGGCGGCTCGAAATCCTTCTGGGCCACGCGCAGCTTCTTCTCCTCGAACTGCTTGAAGATGTCGATCCAGATCGGCAGGGCCACGTCGGCACCGGTCGCGCCGCCGCCCAGGGACCGCGACGGATCGTCGTAGCCGGTCCAGACCCCGACGGTGTACTCAGGCGAGAAGCCGATGTACCACGCGTCCGTGTAGCCGTTGGTCGTGCCGGTTTTGCCGGCGATCGGATCGGCAAGCGTGTGCGCGGCGTACGCCGTGCCGCGGTCGACCACGCCCTTCATCATGTAGGCGAGCTCGAACGCCACCGGCGCGGACGTGGCCTCGGAGAGCTCGGCCGGCTTCTCCTCGAGGATGCGCTCGGCCTGGTCGGAGATCTTCCGGATGTAGCGCGGCTTGA
>JBIOTX010000394.1:0-5472 GCA_044866315.1 Thermoanaerobaculia bacterium
AGAAGATGATGATGGGGATGCCCGCCGCTCCACGTTCACGCGATAAACTTCCTCCCATGCGCAAGCTCCTCCTCGCCCTTGCCACCGTCGCCGTGGCGACCGTGGTCGTGGTCACGATTGCGGCCCAGCAGAAGGAACCCGAAAAGCAGCCCCCCGACAAGCGCTTCGAGGTGAAGATCACCGACGAGATGATCCGGCACAGCCGGATCCGGGACGTCCTCTACTTCGTCGGGGTGGGGTGGGGGTTCGCGGTCATGGCCCTGCTTCTGGTCACGGGGGCGTCGCGGAAGATGCGCGACGTGGCGGCGCGGGCGACGCGCCGGCCGTTCCTCCTGGCGTTCGTTTTCATCCTCATCTTCACCCTGGTCACATCGATCATCGACTTCCCGCTGACGTACTACTCGGGCTACGTCGTCCCCCATCAGTTCGATCTCTCCGACCAGTCCTTCGGCTCCTGGATGCTCGATCAGCTCAAGGGGCTCGCCGTCGGGCTGCTGCTCGGGTCCGTGCTCGGCGCGGGGGCGCTGCTCTTGATCCGGAAGGTGCGCCGCTGGTGGATCGTGATGTGGGCGGTGAGCATCCCCATCATCATCTTCTTCGTGGTCGTCCAGCCGATCGTGCTCGACCCGATCTTCAACAAGTTCGAGCCGCTCAAGGACGAGGTGCTGCGGCAGAAGCTCCTGGCCCTGGCCTCGAAGGCGGGCATCGAGGGCAGCCGGGTCTACCAGGTCGACAAGTCGAAGCAGACCAAGACCATGAACGCCTACGTGAACGGCATCGGCCCGACGAACCGCATCGTCATGTGGGACACCCTGCTCCAGAAGATGAATCACGACGAGGTCCTGGCGGTGATGGGCCACGAGATGGGCCACTACGTGATGAAGCACATCTGGAAGGGGCTGGCCTTCGGCGTGGCGGTCTCGCTCTTCGTCTTCCTCTTCGCCCAGGGTGCGTACGACTGGGGCCTCCGGAAGTGGGGGCCGCGCTGGGGCGTCACCGAGCGCGGCGACCCGGCCTCGCTTCCCTGGCTGCTGCTGGTGAGCAGCGTGATCACCTTCCTCCTCTCGCCGGTCTTCTCCGGCTACTCCCGGTCGATGGAGCACAAGGCGGACATGTTCTCGCTGGAGGTGACTCACCTGAACGAGCCCATGGCCATGGCCTTCAAGAAGATGGCCGAGGACTCGAAGCGCGACCCCAGCCCCCACCCGCTCATGGAGTTCTGGCTGTACAGCCACCCGCCGATCGCCAAGCGCATCCCGTTCGCCCTCGGTTACAAACCGTGGGAGCGAGGCGAGCCCAACCGGATGTGGAAACCATAGGCTGCTAAAATCTCCGGCACTTCAGGAGAGATTCGTCCTATGGTCAAGATCCGGCTGGCGTTCGTTGGATTCGTGTCTTTATTTGCAGTCGTCGCGGCGGCGCAGGTCCCGACCATCATTGATGAGATCGGCGAGCTGGAGTCGGTGCGCGACCCGAAGTGCTACGCCACGGCGAGCCGCCTCGAGGACTTCATCTATGGCACGCCGCTCGAGTCCGAGGCGCGCTTCGAGAAGATCGCCCTGCAGAAGCAGTTCATCCGCTCGGTGTGGGAGAAGGCTTCTGCGGCCGCGAAGGCGGCGGGGAAGAGCGAGGTTGGCGTGGACGTCCTCCGTCCCGCGCTGCAGGCGGCGGTGCCGTACTCGCAGGCCGCGGACGGCTCCTGGCTCGTGCGCGAGACGCCCATCACCGCGCGCGACAAGCGCCAGTACGGCAGCGTGGCCTACGCCCTGCGCGCCGTGCTCTCCGTGCAGCAGGACGCGCTGCTCGATCCGAGCGCGAAGCTTCTCCCGCTGACCGCCGACGCGGTCGAGCTGTTCAAGGAGTCGATCGACCTGACCACGCTGGCCGCGCTGCAGAAGGCGGACCGCGACGCGCGCAAGGCCAACCAGCAGCGCATCGACGCGGAGCTGATGAAGAGCGGCTGGAAGGGTGTGGTGAAGATCGACGCGCCGAGGACGGAGATCAAGACGGCGGCAACGAAGAGCACCGAAAAGTTCGCCACCATCAAGGCCATCGTCGCCGAGAAGCTCGCCGCGTTCGAGGCCTACAACCAGCTCTCCATGGCCGTCTTCCTGCGCAACCTGCAGGTGTACATGGCCCGCCACCTCTGGCCCCAGGACGAGGCCGAGGGCAAGGCGTTCAAGGACCAGTTCACCGAGGTCATGGTGGCCTGGATGAAGGACGTCCTCCTGGAGGCGGACAAGCAGGCCAGAAAGAACGGCCATCCGCTGATCCGCGTCGAGGACGTGCACGCCGCGCTGCAGATGTATCAGCCGCACGAGGCCAATCACTTCGAGGACATCATCTACTTCCCGCGCCTTCCAAAGGACGAGCGCGTGGTCATCGAGGCCTACGACCTCGACTCCTTCCGCGATCCCGGCATCCACTGGGTCTACCTGAGCGAGGCCATCAACGACCCGGCGTACAAGGGCACCATCGAGCCCGATCCCTTCGCCGCCGAGCTCCTCACCGAGGGGGCAGCGCAGGAGGGAGTGCTCATCCTGCGCGTGGCCGGTACGATCGCCGCGGAGGAGGACAAGGGGCGCCTCGAGCTCGCCCATCTGCACAAGGCCCTGCAGCGCATCCAGGCCAAGCTGGACAAGCACGCCAAGGCGCCGCCGGTGAAGAAGGCTTCGACCGCCATTGCCTCCGCGCCGGCGACGGCGAAAAAGGCCGACGGCAAGTACTTCACCGACATCACCGCCGCCAGCGGCATCGAGTTCGAGCACCGTCTCTCCGACTGGCTGGCGCGCTTCATCCGCAGCTACACCGTCGTCGAGAACGGCGTGGTGCGCCTGGCCGTGCCGCCGACGTTCGGCGGCTCGGGCGTGGCGGCCGAGGACATCGACGATGACGGCGACACCGATGTGTTCATCCTCAGCGGCGCGGGGAACGCGCTGTATCTGAACGACGGCAAGGGCCGGTTCACGAACGTCACCAGCGCCGCGGGCCTCGACTGGCGCCGCGCCGACGGCAACGCCGGCGAGCCGCGCCAGCCCATCGTCGCCGACTTCGACAACGACGGCCGGCAGGACATCCTGGTCACCTACGTCGACGACGATCACCGCCTCTACCGGAATCTGGGCAACGCCAAGTTCGAGGACGTCACCGCGCGCACGAAGCTCGGCGGCAAGGGCCTCGTCGGCGGCCCGGCGACCGCACTCGACTTCGACCGCGACGGCCTGCTCGATCTCTACATCGGCTACTTCGGCGACTACCTCAAGGGCGAGGTCCCGACCCTCTCCCGCCGCAACAGCAACGCCCTGCCGGACAAGCTGTTCCGCAACAAGGGCAACTTCGTCTTCGAGGACGTGAGCGCCGGCAGCGGCGTCGAGAACACCGGCTGGGCCCAGTCCGTCGGCCACCTCGACTTCGACGGCGACGGCTGGGAAGACATCATCTGCGGCAACGACTTCGGCGTGAACGCCTGGTATCGGAATCTGGGGAACGGCAAGTTCGAGGACGTGTCGGCGAAGATCGGCACCGACAAGCCGAGCTACACCATGAACGTCGGCATCACCGACCTCAATCGCGACGGCTACCCCGACGTCTACATCTCCAACATCGTGACCATGGACAAGGACGAAAAGTACATCCTCCCGGACACGAAGACGCGCATGAAGTTCAACCCCGCCAAGATGGCCAACATGCGCGTGGTCGAGGCCAACGACCTCTGGTCGTCGGTCGCCGACGCCGGGAAACTCGCGACGTACGAACAATCCAAATCCGTCGGCCGCGGCTTCCGCTCCACGGGCTGGGCCTGGGATGCCGACTTCTTCGACTTCGACAACGACGGCGACGATGACCTCTACGTCGTCAACGGCATGAACGAGTACGCCGTGTACTCGAGCGTGAACCCCTACCTCACCGACCCCTCGGGCAAGCCCACCAACGCCATCCTCCCGGTCGCGGACAAGGAAGTGCCGGTGTTCTTCGTGAACACGAACGGCATGCTTCAGGAGGAGACGACGAAGAGCGGCGCCGACCCCGCCGGCAACGCGCGCAGCGTGGCCTACCTCGACTCCGACGCCGACGGCGACCTGGACATGGTCGTCAACAACTTCAACGCCCCGGCCATCGTGTATCGCAACAACGCCGACAAAAACGGCAACCACTGGATCAGGCTCCGCCTCGTCGGCGACCCCGCCAAAGGCGTCACCCGCGACGCCATCGGCGCGAAGATCGTCGTCAACACCCCGAAGCAGCGCGGCCTCTGGCGCGAGGTGTTCAGCACCATCGGATACCTGTCGGTGCACCCGAAGGAACAGCACGTCGGGCTGGGCGCGGACACGAAGGCGGATGTGACGGTGATTTGGCCGAACGGGGAGAAGGAGACGCATAGCGCGCTGGCCGCGGATCGGGATTACCGGATCGTTCAAGGCAAGGGCATCGAGTAGCGAATGAAGGCAGAAGGCAGAAGGCAGAGGGCAGAAGGCAGAAGGTTTCTGCGCCTGCTCCTGGCCGTTCTGCCTTTTGCCTTCTGCCTTCTGCCTTCTGCCTTCATCTCGGCGGCCGAGCCCAACCGCCTAGCGGGCTCCAAGTCTCGCTACCTCCTCCAACACGCCTCCAACCCCGTCGACTGGTATCCCTGGTCGGACGAGGCGTTCGCCCGCGCGAAAAAGGAGAACAAGCCGATCTTCCTCTCCATCGGCTACTCCACCTGCCACTGGTGCCGGGTGATGGAGGAGGAGTCGTTCGCGGACGCCGAGATCGCGAAGCTGATGAACGGGGCGTTCGTGTCGATCAAGGTCGACCGCGAGGAGCGGCCGGACATCGACTCGGTGTACCTCACCGTCGCGCGCACGCTCACCGGGGACGCGGGGTGGCCGAACAACGTCATCCTCACCCCGGACGCGAAGCCGTTCTTCGCCGCCAGCTACATCCCCAGGGAGAGGTTCCGGGCGCTGATCCCGCGCATCGCGAAGATGTGGGCGGAGCAGCGCGAGGCGGTGGTCTCGTCCGCGGACATGATCGTGCGCTCGCTCCAGCCGCAGCCGGTCGCGGGCGATACCCTTACGGCAGACGTCGTGAAGAAGGGATACGACCAGCTCGCGGCGCGATTCGATGCGGAGCACGGCGGGTTCCTGCCGGAACCGAAGTTCCCCTTGCCGCACCATCTCATGTTCCTCCTGCGCTACTGGCATCGCACCGGCGAGGCGCAGGCGCTGTCGATGGTCGAGACGACCCTCGGCGCGATGCGCAAGAGCGCGCTCTGGGACGCGCAGAAACTCGGCTTCCACCGCTACGCCGGTGACGCCGCCTGGACCGACCCGCACTACGAGAAGATGCTCTACGACCAGGCCCTGCTCGCCCTGGCGTACCTGGAGGCCCATCAGGCCACAGGCAAGGCCGAGTACGCGGACACCGCGCGGGACATCTTCACCTTCGTCCTGCGCGACCTCCGCTCGCCCTCCGGCGCGTTCTTCGCGGCCA
>JBIOTX010000395.1:0-3209 GCA_044866315.1 Thermoanaerobaculia bacterium
TCACCGCGCAATCAACTTCCCCCTCCTGAACCGCGCCGCCGCGAGGGCGAGCAGCGCGAGGTCGGCGGCCACGAAGAAGGCGATCTGCACGAGCGCGCTGGTGAGGCGGCCGCTCTCGCTTTGCATCGTGGCCACGGCGCGGTCGCGCCAGTGCAGCGGGAGGAGGGGGCGGACGGCGAGGGGTGGGAGGAGGAGGCCGAAGAGGAGCGCGGCCAGGCGCACCTGGGCCTCGCGCACAGTCGGGGCGCGGAGGGACGCGAGGACGCCGGCGGTGCAGAAGAAGATCAGCGTGAGGGGTGTGAGCACGAGCACGCTGAGGATGACGGAAGGGGGATAGAGAATCGGGAAGTGGGTGACGTTCGAGCCGAGGAGGAGGACGGTCATCACCACCAGGGTCGCGGACCAGCCGTAGAGGACGCCCGCGAGGATCTTGCCGAGGAGGAGGGCCACGTCGGGGATGGCGCTGGCGAGGATGGTCTCGAGGGTGTGGCGCTCGCGCTCGCCGGCGAAGGAGTCGGACACCGTCGACAGCAGGATCATGAAGGCGATGAAGGACGCGCCGAGGGCGGCGGGGCTGTGGATCAGGCCCGGCGGTGCGATGGCGGCGAGGCCGGCGGCGATGAGGAGCATGACCGCGACGGCGATGAGGTTCACGCGTTTGGTGGTCACCGAGTCGGTGGAGGTCATCTCGCGCAGCTCCTTGCGGATGACCGTGCCGATGTCGCGGAAGAGGGGCGGGCGGGGGCTTTGGAGTGCGGCGGCTTCGCCGCCGCTATCAAAGCGGCAGCTTTGCTGCCGCACTCCAGAACGAACCAGATGGAGAAAGACCTCCTCCAGAGACGGCTCCTCCCGCCGCACCTCCTCGATCTGCGCGCCTTCGTGCACGAGGCGCGCGACGATCGGCGCCGCGCTCTCGCCCGGAGCGAGCTCCATCGCCAGCGGCTCGCGGTCCTGCATGCGGATGGTCACGCGCGAGCGGACGGCGCGGGCGCGGAGCTCGGCGGGCGTGCCGGCGTCGAGGAGCCGGCCCTCGCGGATGACGGCGACGTGCGTGGCCATCTTCTCGACGTCGGTGAGGTTGTGGGTGGTCAAAAAGACGGTGGTGCCAAGGGAGACGATGTGCTCGCGCAGGGCGACGGTGGATTCGGGATCGAGGCCGGAGGTCGGCTCGTCGAGGAAGACCAGCGACGGCTTGTGCAGGAGCACGCGGGCGATGGCCAGCTTCTGTTTCATGCCGTGGCTCCACTTGCCGACGGTGTCGTCGCGGCGGTCGTAGAGTCCGAACTGGGTCAGCAGCTCCGCGATCCGCGCCTCCGTCTCCTCGGCGCCGAGGTGGGCGATGCGCGCGTAGTAGCGGAGGTTCTCGATTGCGGAGAGGCGCTCGTACAGCCCGGAGTGCTCGAGCAGCGCGCCGGAGCGGCGGCGGATCGGATCGCCAGCGGTGACGGGGTCGAAGCCGAGGACGCGCGCGGTGCCGGCGGTCGGCTCGATGATGCCGAGGAGGAGGTGGATGGTGGTGGTCTTGCCGGCGCCGTTGGGACCGAGGAAGGCGAAGATCGCGCCGGTGGGAACGGCGAGCGTCAGTGCGTCGAGGGCGCGGATGCTGCCGAAGTCACGGGTGAGGGAGTCGCAGAGGATGGCGTACTGCGGGGCGGTCACACCGCGTCCGTGACGTTGAGCCCGAGCTTGGACTTGAGGAAGATCCGCGTCGGGCGCGAGCTCTCGCGGAACCAGTCCCAGGCTTTCTTCACGCGCGGGTGCTCGGCCACGAACAGGTCGATGGCCCGCTTGCGCTCCTTGTTGGTGCCGAAGACCCAGCGGATCTCCTTGCGCCGCATGCCCTCGAGGGCCTCACCGAGCTCGGTGTAGAACTCCTCGTCCGGCCGGAAGTACATGTTCTTGAGGTAGCAGGCGAAGGGCTCGACGCACTGGTAGGGCAGGGTCTCGAAGCGCTTCGGCGACCACTGGACCTTGCTCTTCATGAGCAGCACCTCGCGCATCTCGTCGCGCATCTTGGCGAAGGCGGGGCCGTTCCAGTGATCGGCGAATGTGCCGTCGTTGACGTTGCCGAGGGGCTTGATGGTCGGGTTGAGGAGCAGGCAGCAGGGGCGGATGTCGCCGTTGCCGGTGATGGCCGCGCTGTACCAGGCGAAGAAGCAGCCGCCGTTCTCGATCTTGAACGACTTGGCGATGGGGAGCTGGTTGTGCGACTCGACCGCGAGCTTCTTGCGCACGTTGGTCAGCGACTCGTCCCACTCCGCGACGGCAAAGCTCATCTGCAGGAGGTTCACGTCCTCGTCGCGGCGGAGGATCTCCTCGAACAGCGGCTCGGCGGCGAAGCGGTCCGACGGGGCGAGGAGGACGTCGTGGTCGATGCGCTCCAAGGGGATGTCCAGGACGGCGTTGATGGCGATGCGATCCGGATTGAGCGAGCGCCCGAGGTCGTACATCTCCGTCATGCGCAGGAAGTTCTGCTTGTCGATGAGGAACTGGACGACCACGGACGGATAGACCGAGTCGCCGCGCATGGCCACGAGGTTGCGGATGTTGTCCAGCACCTTGTCGAAGAGCGCGGGCTTGACCTTCATCATCCGCGCGTAGTCCGCGGCATCGACGGCGTTGAGGGAGAAGATGACCTCGCGCGCCTTCCCATCCACGAGCCGCCGCGCCACCTCGGCATTGAGGGCCACGCCGTTGGTGGTGACGTTGTCGATGATGACGCCCTTCTTGGCGAGGTAGTCCATCGTCGGCAGGATGTCGCGATGGAAGAGCGGGTCGCCGCCGCCGGAGAGGCGCACGGACTTCAGCCCGCCCTCGGCCAGCTCGTCGATCAGGTCGGTGAGCTTCGGCAGGGGGATCGACTCTTTCGTCCGCAGGTCCTGCTGGTTGCAGAAGTAGCAGGCCACGTTGCAGCGGTCGGTCAGGTCGAGCTCGGCATGCACCGGCCCCCGCGTCGGCCGGTTGGCGACGATGGCGTCGATGATCTCGCGCTTGCGCTCGCGAGACACTTCCGCCCATCCGTGAGTTCCACGCATTCGGGGATCTTAAGCCCAGGGGACGGGAGGGTATTCCGGAAGGGAGGGAGATGAAGGCAGAAGGCAGAAGGCAGAGGGCAGACGCCCGGGACGGGAATGAAGAGGTTCGAGGGAAGAGGGAAGAATGGAGAGGCCCGCCCGGGTGGCGGGTCTCTTCCCTCTTCATTCTTCCCT
>JBIOTX010000396.1:0-9894 GCA_044866315.1 Thermoanaerobaculia bacterium
ACGATCTCGTCGACGGAGACGTCGGCGCCGCCGATGTAGCGGAAGTCCCACTCGATGCCTTCGCCGACCTTGACCGTCACGTCCATGGGGTTGGCCAGGACGTAGAAGCGGCCGGCGCCGTGCTCGATGTCGATGCGCACCGGGACGGTGCGGACGGCGAGGTGGCTGACGTCTTCGGGCCGGATCAGGCGGTCGGACGACGCGGGCGGGGCGGCGATGGCCGACGGGGCCTCGGCGCGCGGGGGGGCGGGGATGAACGAGGCCGGGCGGGGCTTCTCGCTGGAGAGCCAGGCGGCGACGGGGACGCTGTCCGAGTGGATGCGCGTCCGGGCCCGGCGCCCGCGCTTCTTCTCCTCGGCGGGCGGCTTCGGGGCGGCCGCCTTCGGCGGGGCGGCGGGGGCGGGAACGGCGGGTTTCACCACCGGGGCCTTCTCCACGACCTTTTTTGCGGCGGTTTTGACCACTTTGGCGGCCGCTTTGACCTTTTCGGCGGCCTTTTTGGCCACCGGCTTGGCAGCCGGCTTCTTCGGAGCGGGCTTTTTCGGCGCCGGTGCGGCCTTCTTGGCGGCCGGGGCGGCTTTCTTCTTCGGAACGACCTTCTTCTTGGCCGCCCCTACCGCGCTCTTCACGCGTGCCGCCACCTTCTTCGCCGCCTTTTTCGCACCCGCGGCGGCCTTCTTCCCCTGCGCCTTAGCCATTAGTCATCTCCGGACGAGGTGGGTCAATTTTGGATGGCGCAATATAGCAGCGGCCGGCCGGAACTCCAATGGATTATTGAAAAACGCCGGCCACGCTGAAGCCGCCATCCACAATGATGCTCTGGCCGGTGACGTAGGCCGCGGCGGGCATGCAGAGAAAGGCCGCCACGCTGGCGACCTCGGCCGGCTCGCCGATGCGGCCAAGAGGGGTGGTGGCCAGAATCTTCTCCAGGCGGGCCGGGTCCCGGAGGACCGGCTCGGCGAGTGGGGTCCGGATGTACCACGGCGCGACGGCGTTCACCCGGATCCCGTCCTTGGCCCATTCCGCGGCCAAGCCGCGGGTCATCTGCGCCACCGCGGCCTTGGTCATCGCGTACGGGATGCCCGTGCCGAGGTGACGGAAGGCGGCGACGGAGACGACGTTGACCACGCTCGCGTCGCCGGAAGCCTTCAGCAGCGGATGGGCGAGCCGGCAGATCTCGAAGACCGCGTCCATGTTCAGCTCGCGGATGCCCCGGTACTCCTCGGAGGAGTACTCGACGGCCTTCTTGCGGATGTTCGTCCCGGCGTTGTTGACCAGGATGTCCAGGCGCGTGAGGCCGGCAAAGATGCGCTCGCGATCCTCGGCCTTCGACACGTCGGCGCGGATGTCCGCCCCCTCCCCCCGCGCGACGCGGATCACCGACGCGCCGAAGCGCATGAGCTCCTCGGCGATGGCCAGGCCGATGCCGGCGGTGGCGCCGGTGACCAGGGCGGTCTTGCCTTCGAGGGTCCAGCGAGCGTCAGCCAATCTCTTCCTTCAACACCTCGCGCAGCCGCTCGGCGATGCGCCGGATCTGCGCGTCGTCCTCGCCCTCCACCATCACCCGCACCAGGTTCTCCGTTCCCGAGTAGCGCACGAGGATCCTCCCCCGCCCCGCCAGCTCGGCGAGGGCCTCCTTCTGTGCGGCCTGGTAGCGCGGCAGGGAATCGAGCGGCGGCTTGGCGGCGACGCGCTCGTTGAGGAGGAGCTGAGGCATGGGGTCGAACGTGTGCAGCTGCGAGAACGGCTGCCCGATCTCGGAGAGGATGTGGCCGAAGACGAGCGCGGTGTGGATGCCGTCGCCGGTCGTGTGCACGGTGCGGTCGATGATGTGGCCGGACTGCTCGCCGCCGAGGAGGGCGTTGCGCTCGAGCATCTGCTCGAGGACGTACTTGTCGCCCACCTGCGCGCGCAGCAGCTCGATGCCCTCGGCCTTCAGCTGTTTCTCGAAGCCGAAGTTCGACATCACCGTGGTCACCACCAGCGGCAGCTTCAGATGCTTGGCCCAGAGATAGATGATCTCGTCGCCATCGCGGATCTTGCCGGCGTCGTCGGCGAAGATGGCCCGGTCCGCGTCGCCGTCGAAGGCGACGCCGAAGTGGGCCTGCTGCTCGACGACCGTCTGCGCCAGCCGCTCCGGGTGCAGCGCGCCCGACTGCTCGTTGATGTTCCGCCCGTTCGGCGCATCGTGGATGACCACCACCTCCGCGCCCGCGCGGCGGAAGACTTCCGGCGCGATGCGGTACGCCGCGCCGTAGCCGGCGTCGAGGACGACCTTCTTCCCCGCGAGCGCGCTCGGCGGGACGCCGGAGATGAGGAAGCGCTCGTAGATCTCGATCAGCTCCTCGTTCTCCTGGAGCGGCGTCTCCGGAACGGTCACGTCCTCGCGGCGCAGCGCGCGGAGCTCGTCCTCGATCTGCTCCTCGACGGCGTCGGGCACCTTCATCCCGTCGTGGCCGAAGATCTTCACCCCGTTGTCCGCGAACGGATTGTGTGACGCGGAGATCGAGATTGCCGCCGCGGCGTCGGTGGTGCGGCAGAGATAGGCCGCGCCGGGCGTGGGGATGACGCCGATGAGCATGGCCTCGGCGCCGCCCGCGGCCAGTCCCGCCGAGAGCGCGCGAGCGATCTCCGGGCCGGACTCGCGCGTGTCCATGCCGAGGAGGACTCTGGACTTCCCCACGCGGTGCGCCAGGGCCTCGCCGAGGGCGTACATCGTCGCCCCGTCCAGCGGGTACTGGCGGGCCTTCCCGCGAATTCCATCCGTTCCGAAGAGCTCTCTCATTCTCGTGGGTTGCCTTCCGTAGTGGTCGTGCCGGTCGTCCCGGTCGTCTCCGTCGTCTCCGTTTCCGGAGGCGTCGGACCGACCTCGGCGAAGACCGGGACGGTGACCTGGGTGGTGAGCGGCTGAATGACCCGCACCAGCGTCGAGTCGGTGACGACGGCGGGGCTCTGCGTGAACGTCGCCGTCCGGCCGGTCATGATAATGCGCTCGGTGGCCACCTCGGTGAGCTTGCGGATCTGCGAGGCCGGGCCGGAGACGAGCGCCACCGGCGGATTGACCGTCGGATCGCCGACGACATACCCCTCGGGCGGCGTGCCGACGAGGAACGGCCGGATGGGCACCGTGGTCTGGCGCACGCGCTCGACGGTGAATCGGAATTTGTTCGGCTCGATGGACACGACCTCCAGCTCCTCGGGGATGTTGATCAACTGCGGCCGGATTGTGATCTGGATCTCGCCGGCCTGCTGCACCCAGCTCAGGTCCACCGGCACGTCCAGACTGGCCGCCGCCAGCGCGCGCAGATTGGAGGCCGGCCCGCGCACGCGCACGGCCACGCTGCTGGGGATCTCCGTGGTGATCACCAGACTGCTCGGCACCGAGACCAGCGACAGCGGCGCGTTGAAGATCCGCTCCCCGATGCGCTCCCGCCGCGGCGCGGAGACGATGAACCACACCAGGCAGGCCAGGATGAGGGCGAGGAGCTTGAGTCCGAGGTTCTTCATCGCTGCGGTCCGAATCGTTCCACCAGCGCCTGAAGCAGTGCCGGTCGGTCGAGATGCTCCGTCAGCACGCCTTCGCGGGCCACGGCCACGGAGCCATTCTCTTCCGAGACGACGATCACCAGGGCGTCGCTCTCCTCGCTGAGGCCGAGGGCGGCGCGGTGGCGGGTGCCGTGGGCGAGCGTGGGATCGGGCGAGGGCGTCAGCGGGAGGAACGCGTTCGCCGCGGCGATGCGATTGCCGCGCACGAGCACCGCGCCGTCGTGCAGCGGCCCGCCCGGCGTGAAGATCGACACCAGCAGCTCGGTGGTGAGCAGCGCGTCGATCGGCTTGGCCCCCTCCTCGTACATGCGCAGGGTCTGGCGCCCCTCGATGGCCATGAGCGCGCCGATCTTCTTCGCGGCCAGGACGTCGCAGGCGTTCAGGAGGGCGTCGTACGGAATGTGCGAGTGCCGGCGGCGGAAGAACGACGCCATCGGATTCCCGCCCATCTGGGCCAGGGCCCGGCGGATCTCCTGCTGGAACAGGATGATCACCGCGAAGGGCAGATAGAAGAGGATCTGCCGGGAGATCACTTCCAGCGCCGGCAGGTCGAAGGCCCGGGCCACGAAGAACGTGGAGCCGAGGAGCATCAGGCCGATCGAGATCTGCATGGCCCGGGTGCCGCGGATCAGGGCCAGGATGTAATAGATGATGAGGGCGACGATGAGGATGTCGACCGCGTCGCGCCAGGTGAGCTCCAGCTGGAAGAGGCGGTCGAAGACGTTCACGGTCGCTCCCGCGCCTCAATGGCCCGCGCAACCTTGAGGTAGTCGACAGTCTCGCGGACGTCGTGCACGCGCACGATGGCCGCGCCGCCGCGCAGCGCCGCAGCTACCGCTGCTAAAGACCCGATCATCCGCGCCGGCCCGGGCGCGCGGCCGGTGAGGTGACCGATGAACGCCTTCCGCGACGCGCCGACCACCAGCGGGGCGATGCGCGCCAGCTCGTCGCAGCGCGCCAGCAGCTCGAGGTTGTGGTCGAAAGTCTTGCCGAAGCCGATGCCGGGATCGACGAGGATCTGCTCGCGGTCCACGCCTGCGGCGACGGCCTCGTCGCGCCACGCCGCCAGCTCCCGCGCGACGTCGCTCACCACCTCGTCGTAGCGGATCTCCTGCTGCATGGTCCGCGGCTCGCCGCGCATGTGCATGAGGATTACCGGCGCGCCGCTCCGCGCGGCCAGCGCGCGCATCTCCGGATCGTGCCGGAGCGCGCTCACGTCGTTGATCAGGTCCGCGCCGGCGTCGAGCGCCGCTTTGGCGACCTTCGCCTTGCGGGTATCGACCGAGATCACCACGTCGCTGCGCCGGCGGATCCCGTCGATCACCGGGACCACCCGCTCCAGCTCCATCTCCTCGGTGATGGCCTCCGAGCCCGGCCGGGTCGACTCGCCGCCGACGTCGATGATCTCCGCCCCATCCTCTTCCATGCACATCGCGCCGTGCACGGCGGTCTGATGCTCGAAGTGCACCCCGCCGTCGGAGAACGAGTCGGGGGTGACGTTGACGATACCCATCACGAGCGGCCCGCGGGTGAGATCGAGCGTGCGGCCGCGGGCCAGCTTCATACGTCGGGTTCGCGCCGGATGCGCGCGCCGAGGGCGTTCAGCCGCTCGTCGATGCGCTCGTAGCCGCGGTCGATCTGATGGATGTTGTGGATCGTGCTCTCGCCCTTGGCGCAGAGCGCAGCCAGGAGCAGGGCCATGCCGGCGCGGATGTCGGGGCTGGAGATGTCCGCGCCCTGCAGGCGCAGGCCGCCGACGATGATGGCCCGGTGCGGGTCGCAGAGGATGATCCGCGCGCCCATCTGGATCAGCTTGTCGGTGAAGAAGAGGCGCGACTCGAACATCTTCTCGAAGATCATCGAGGTCCCCTCGGCCTGCGTGGCCACGATCACCATGATCGAGAGCAGGTCGGCCGGGAACAGCGGCCACGGACCGTCGTCGATCTTCGGCACGGCCGCGCCGATGTCGTAGCGCACGCGCAGCTCCTGCTCGCGCGGGACGCGGATGTTCTTCCCCTCGACCTTGATCTCGATGCCGAGCTTTTCCAGCATGTGCCGCACCGCGTACATGTGCTCGGGGACGGCGTCCTCGATCAGCAGCTCGCTGCGCGTGACCGCGGCCAGGCCGATGTACGAGCCGACCTCGATGTGATCGCTGGCGATGCGGAACTCGCCGCCGTGCAGCGACTCCACCCCGTGGATGCGCAGCTGGTTCGTGGCGATGCCCTCGATCTTCGCGCCGAGGCCGTTCAGGAAGTGGCAGAGGTCCTGGACGTGCGGCTCCGCCGCGGCGTTGTAGATCAGCGTCTCCCCGTCCGCGAGGACCGCGGCCATGATGGCGTTCTCCGTCGCCGTGACCGAGGCCTCGTCGAGGAACATCTTCTGCGCCTTCAGCTCGCGCGCGGACATCCGGTACTCGTACGCGGAGACCTCGATCTGTGCGCCGAGGGCCTCCAGGGCCAGAAGGTGCGTGTCCACGCGCCGGCGGCCGATGGCGTCGCCGCCCGGCTTCGCCACCGCCACCTGCCCGCAGCGCGCCAGCAGCGGCCCGGCCAGGAGGATCGAGGCCCGGATCTGCTTCGACAGCTCCGTGTCCGGGAAGCAGGAGATCTCCCCCGTGGCCTGGATGCGCACGACATTGCGCTCCAGATGCTCGACCTTCGCCCCGATCCCCTCCAGGATCTGGAGCATCACCCGCACGTCCTGGATGTCCGGCAGATTGCGCAGCACCACCGGCTCGTCGGTGAGCAGGCACCCGGCGAGGATCGGCAGCGCGGCATTCTTGTTCCCGCCCGGCCGGATCGAGCCCTCCAGGCGGTGCCCGCCTTCGACGATGAAGCGTTCTTTGGCCATCGGCGGCGGATTCTACGCTACCATCGTCCTATGATCGTCGCCCCCCTCGGATCCGGCAGCGCCGGCAACGCGTACTGGTTCGAGAGCGACGGGACGGCCATCCTGGTGGACGCGGGGCTCGGGCCGCGGGATACGAAGAAGCGGCTGGAGACGCTGGGGCGGGACATTCACAACCTCTCCGCAGTCGTGGTCACGCACGAGCACTACGACCACATCCGCGGCGCGGAGAAGATCGCCCGCAAGTACGAAGTCCCCATTTACCTCACCCGCGGCACGCTCGCGGCCTCGACGATCGACACCGACGAGACCAAGACCGTCGTCTTCGAGAACGACTCCTCCTTCGTGATCGGCGAGCTGCAGGTGCATGCGCGGAAGACGATCCACGACGCGAACGACCCGGCCTGCTTCGTCATCGAGGCCCGCGACGGGACGCGCGTCGGCCTGGCCAGCGACCTCGGGTACGTGAACGAGGAGGTCGTGCGGCACCTCTCCGGCTGCGACGGGCTGTTCTTCGAGTCGAACCACGACCTGGACATGCTGCGCATGGGCACGTACCCGTGGTCGCTCAAACGCCGGATCATGTCCCGCTACGGCCACCTCTCCAACGACGACTCCCTGAATGCCGTCCAGCGCCTCCTCGGCGCGGACCTCAAGACGCTGTGCATGATCCACCTCTCCCAGAAGAACAACCACGAGTCGATCGTGCGGGAGATGTGCACGCGCCTCCTCCGGCGCACCGGCGCGAGCGTGGAGTTCGCCATCGCCAAGCAGTTCGAGCCGACCGGCCTCTTCGACGTCGCCCGCCGGCGCGAGCGGACTCCCCTGCCGGGACAGATGTCCCTGTTCTAGGAGTGCGGTGGCGGAGCCACCGCTCTGGAATCCGGATTGGAAAGCGGCGGCTACGGCCGCCGCACTCCTATAATCCGCCGCCATGAAAGCGACGGTCATCGTGGAGCTCAAGCCCTCCGTCCTCGATCCCCAGGGGAAAGCCATCGAGCACTCCCTGAGCTCGCTTGGCTTCGCGGGCGTGGAAGATGTCCGCGTCGGCAAGCTGTTTCGAATTACGCTTGCGGAAAGTGGGCAGACACGGGAGGAAGTCGAATCGCAGCTTCGACAGATGTGTGAACGGCTCCTCGCCAACACGGTCGTTGAAAAATTCTCCTACACTCTCGAGGAGTAGTCTCGCCGCTCTCGTGCTGCTCACTGCCGCGGCAGGCCTCCTCGCCCAGACTCCCCCCGTCCTCGACGTCGTCCCCACCCGCGACCGCAAAGTCGTCCGGCGCTGGACCGTCCCCGGCGGCCCGCGCGGCGTGGCTGTCGGCAACAACGGCGTTGTCTACATCGGACTGGCCGAGTCCCAGGCCGTGCTGGCGGTCGACGCCGCGACGGGCCTGATCCGCAAGCGGGTCGTCCTCGACTCCGCCGACATCGCCGCCACCAAGGAGCTGGTCACCATGCGCACGAACCCCGAGCGCACCCGGCTCTACATCGCCAACGGCAGCGACGAGAGCGCGATCATTCTGTCCCTCCCCGACCTCGCGGTCCTCCGCGAGATCACCATGGAGGGCGAGACCATCCGCGACGTCGTCCCCGATCCCCGCGGCCGCTACGTCTATCTCCTCGGCCGCCGCGTGCACATCTTCGACGGCGAGGGCGACCAGGAGCTGCGCGCGCTACCCGTCGAGGACCCGATGGCCATCGCCGCCAGCGCGAACGGGAGCCTGCTCGCCGTCTTCGCCACCGAGGACTACGGCAACGCCAAGGCCACATCCGTGGCCCTGTTCGACACCACCAGCTGGACCGAGGTCGCCCGCGATCCCCTGCAGACCGACAAGACCATCACCGGCGCCCTCTTCGCCGACCGCGACCGCTCCCTGGTCGCCTTCAGCAAGGACTCGCTCTTCGAGAAGCCGGTCGTCTCCCGCCCCGCGCGGGCCATGACCGCCGAGGGCACGAGCGGGACGATGCGCATGAAAATCGACTTCGGCGACCTCGTGAACAGCAACACGGTCTGCCTCCCCGACCTGAGCGGCCCCCAGATCGCGACCCTCGCCGGTTCGGACACCCTCCTGGTCTACGGCGAGCGTCGCTGCAGCGCCAGCGGCGCGTTCTCCGGCTCGAGCCGGAACGTGACTCCGGCGTCGTTGTACGGGATCAGCGCGTATGCGCTGGCGTACGACCCCGAGGGCAACGCGGTCGTGGCCACGGACCCGGCGGGGTTCTTGACGGTGTACCACGTGCCCCGGGCGGCGGTAGCGCGGTAGTTTTGGAGTGCGGCGGCGATGCCGCCGCTTTGAAAGCGGCAGCAACGCTGCCGCACTCCAAATCGCGCTGTTCCATCACTCCGTCCATGAGAGCGGCATGCAGCAGGAGCCTCGCGAGGGTACGTTCATGACGCCGGCGGCACCGGATTCCACGGGTGCGCCGGCATCGTTCGAGGAGGCGTACCTGCAATTCGCTCCCCTGCTGCGGAAGATCGCGGTGAGGAAGTTCGGCATCCCGGCCCAGGAGGCCGAGCCGCTCGTCCACGACGTGTTCGCCACCTATTTCACGAACGCCGGGGAGGTGAACGACGTCGGACCCTACCTCATCGGCGGGATCTGCAACGCCGCGCGGCACTACCTTCGGCGGGCCGATGCCCGGCAGGCGATCTTCTGCGGCGAGAGTCCCTGCGCCGCCGCGCCGACGGAGTCCATCCTCCAGGAGGTCGAGCGGAAGCTCCTGCTCCGCCGGGTCCTGGCCCGGGTGGGAAGCCGCTGCCGGGAGCTGCTCCACCGGTATTACGTCGTCGGCGAGAGCACGCGCAGCATCGCCGACTCGCTGCGCTACAAGCCGATGACGGTGCTGATCTGCCTGTCCAAATGCCGCAAGCGCGCGCTGGCGGCCTATCAGGCGATCACGGGGAAGCCCTCGCCATGAGCCACGTGCCTCACGGAGAGCTCGTGCTGTATGCGTTCCAGCCCGAGGCGGTGCCGGACAGCCGCCGGGCCGAGATCGAAGCTCACTTGGCGACGTGCGCCCAGTGCCAGCAGATGCACGACTTCTTCGCCATCCCGGACGACGACCTGGTCAAGGCCCACGGCGAGCCGGACACCTGGGAGCCGTCCATCGCCACGGCGACCTACACGTCCCTCATGGAGTACGGCGCGCGCGTGGCGGAAGAAGATCGGGAGGCCGAGGTGCTGCTGAAGGATTTCCTCGCCAACCCGATCGAGACGGCGTGGACGGCGCTGGAGAGGACGCGGCGGTACCGGACGGGCGGAGTGGTGCGGAAGCTCACCGCGGCGGCGCATGGCATTTGCGAGAGCGAGCCGCTGGTCGCCCTCACGTTCGCGGAGGCCGCGGTCGCGGTGGCAGAAGTGCTCCCGGACAATTTGTACCCCGCGGGCGGGGTCCACCAACTGCGCGGCACGGCCTGGAAGGAGTGCGCGAACGCGCAGATGCTCCTCGGCCAGTTTCCGCAGGCGCTCGAGTCGCTCGAGCACGCGGAGGACG
>JBIOTX010000397.1:0-26568 GCA_044866315.1 Thermoanaerobaculia bacterium
ATCGGCGCGCGCGGCTCGGACGTGCTCACGCAGTTCCTCGTGGAGAGCATCGTCATGGGCGTCCTGGGCGGCCTGATCGGCCTCGCCGCCGGCTTCACCGGCGCCAAGATCCTCGGCCACTTCACCGGCTGGGAGACGGTCATGTCCCCGCTGGTGATGCTCGTGGCGGTGGCGTTCTCGGGGGCGGTGGGCGTGTTCTTCGGGTACTACCCGGCGCGCAAGGCGGCCGCGCTCAACCCGATCGAAGCGCTGCGGTACGAGTGATATAGGAGTGCGGTGGCGCTAGCCACCGCTTTCTTATCCGGATACAAAAGCGGCGGCTACGGCCGCCGCACTCCTAAAGCTCCTCGATCGTCCGCACGTCTTCCTCGGAAAGCGCAAAGTCCCCGATCGCCAGATCCTCCCGCATATGCTCCGGATCCGTCGTCCCTGTGAGCGGCAGCATCCCCACCTGCACGGCGAAGCGGAAGACGACCTGGGCGGGGGTGTGGCCGGTGCGGGCGACGATGGCCCGGAACGCGGGCAGGTTGAGCTCGCGGACGTTCGCGGTCAGGAGGGAGAAGCCCTGGTACACGATGCCGCGGGCGCGGCAGAAGGCGCGCACCTCCCGGTCCCAGCCGAAGCGCGCGTAGCAGCGGTTCTGGACGAACTTCGGCTGGACGCTGGCGCCGGAGCAGAGCTCGTCGAGTTGGTCGAGACTGACGTTGCTGATGCCCAGGAACCGCGTCTCGAGCGCTTCCATCGCCCGCCAGACCTCCCAGTCGACGGCGCCGAGGCCGCGGCGGCGGGACGGGCCGTGCAGGACGTAGGAATCGAGCGCGTCGACGCCGAGGTGCTCGAGGGAGCTGGCGAAGGACTGCTGCACCTGGGTGGCGGGATCGACGCGCGGGTCGAAGGGGATGCGGTGGTCCTGGCTGTCGGCGTAGGTGAACTTCGTCTGCAGGAAGAGCTCCTCGCGCGTCACCAGGCCGTCGCGAATGGCGCCGCTCACCGCCGCCCCCACGCCCGCCTCGAAGTAGTGCCGCCGCTGGTTGGCGGTGTCGATGCCGCGGAAGCCGGCCTCCAGCGCGAGACGGACGAGCTGCTCGGTGGCGTCTTCTTTCCAGGCCGTGCCGTAGAGGAAGCGGGGGAGGCTCACGGCGCGAGATGCTATCGCATGGCCTCCGCCAGCAGCTCCACGCCGCGCTCGATGTCCTCCACCGCGACCGTGGTGTAGCCGAGGATGAGCGTCACGCACGGCGGCTCCTTCTGATAGTACGGGCGCGCGCTGTAGACCTGCACGCCCTTGCCGCGAGCGGCGTCCAGCAGGCGGTCCGTGGCATCGACGGGCAGGCGCGGCAGGCGCAGGAAGATGTGCGTGCCCGACGCCGCGCCGGACGCGACGGCCTCCTCGGCGGAGAAGTGCTTCCCGATCGCGGCCATCATCCGGTCGCGCTTCTCCGTCAGCGCACGCACGCTGCGGCGGCGCAGGCTCTCGTACGCGCCCGACTCGAGCAGCGACGCCACGGCCTGCTGCTCGAGCGCGGGGCTGCCGCGGTCGGCGAGCCACTTCACCGCCCGGAAGGCGTCGCGCAGCGCCGGCGGGGCGACGATGTAGCCGAGGCGGAGGCCGGGGAAGAGCATGCGCGCGAACGTGCCGATGTAGATCACCCGCCCGCTCGCGTCGAGCCCCTGCAGCGCGGGGATGGCGCCGACGCCGTAGCGGAACTCGTGGTCGTAGTCGTCCTCGATGACCCAGGCGTGCCGCGCGTCCGCCCACTGCAGGAGCGCCAGCCGCCGGGCCACGCTCATGATCGCGCCGGTGGGAAACTGATGCGACGGCGTGACGCACACGGCGCGCGCCTCGCCGAGCCGCCGCGCATGCCGCTCGATGTCCAGCCCCTCGGCGTCCACGCCGCACGGGATGACCCGCGCACCCGCCGCGAGGAATGCCTGCCGTGTGCCCTGGTAGTGCGGATCCTCCAGGCCGATGCGCGTGCCGCGGTCGCAGAGCACACGCGCGGTCAGGTCGATGGCCTGCTGGGCGCCGCTGACGATCAGGATGTCGTCGGGGTCGGCGGCCACGCCGCGCTGCTCGCGCAGGTGCGAGGCCAGCACGCGCCGCAGCGAGGGGAGGCCGGCCGGATCGGGATAGTCGAGCTGCGGCTCCGCGGCCGCGCGGGCGATGGCCTGCCGCCAGAGCGCCAGCGTGCGCGCGTCGGCGACGGTCGACGCATAGCGGAAGTCGATGTGGAGGACAGGCAATCCTGCCTGTCCCGGCGGCAACTGCGGCGAGAGCTGCCGCGCGCGCCGCGCGTACTGCGAGACCGCGGCATCCGCGGCCATCGCCGCGCGCCGCGGCGGCGCCTGCACCGCCGGCAGTTGCACCGCCACGCGCGACCCCGAGCCCACCGTGGCCTCGATGTACCCCTCGGCCGCAAGCTGCTCGAACGCCGCCAGGACGACGATGCGCGACACGCCGAGGTCGCGCGCCAGCGTGCGCGTGCCGGGAAGCGACGCGCCCGCGGCCAGCTCGCCGCCGAGAATCTTCTGCCGCAGCGCGTCGTACACGCGGCGGTAGAGCGGGCCGGAACGGCCGAGGTCCAGCAACACAGAGTGGTTATAGCAGATGGCCTGGATGTGGTCATTGAGTGGGACCACTGCCGGCGGTATGTTGGGGGGGATGAGCGCAACGGATTTCGACTTCTGGATCGGCCGCTGGAGCGTCCGCAACGAGTACCTCAAGGGCCGGCTCTGCGGCTCGACGGAGTGGGAGACCTTCGACGCCGTCGCCGAGGCGCGCTTCCTCCCCGGCGGCCTCGGGAACATCGATCACTTCGTGGCCGAGGAGTGGCGGCCCGGCTTCGTCGGCCTGACCGTGCGCCTGTACGACCGCGGCCGCGACCGCTGGAGCATCTACTGGGCGGACAGCAACCGCGGGGTCTTCGATCCGCCGGTCGTCGGCTCGTTCGAAAACGACGTGGGCACGTTCGAGGGCGACGACCTGCACGACGGCACTCCCGTGCGCGTGCGCTTCGTCTGGACGCACGAGACGCCGAGCACCGCGCGCTGGGAGCAGTCCTTCTCCGCCGACGGCGGCGCGACCTGGGAGAGGAACTGGATCATGAACTTTGCCCGCGCCGACTGAAAGAGGGGAACCATGGAGATCGAACTGCACATCGAGGAGGTGGAGATCGAGCGGCGCTGGGAGCGCCTGCACACGCTGCAGGGCCGCGGCACGGTCGTCGGCCGCTTCCTCTCCTTTCAAAACGATCAGACCGTGGCCTGGCTCGACGCCTTGCCGACCGGAGAGCCGGCGCCGGCGAGCTCGCTCGTGCACGGCTCGAAGGTGCACACGCTCACGCCACAAGCCGGATCGACGATCACGCAGCTACACGACTTCGAGCGCATCAGGGAGTCGCCGGTCGTCGAGATCCGCTTCTACCGCGTCTTTCCCGGGATGCGCGGACGCTTCGCCGCGTTCTTCCGCGAGCGCTCGCTCGAACCGCTGCAGCGATACGGGATGGCCGTCTACGGGCCGTTCGACTCGCTCGAGGACGAGGACGTCGTCGTCTGGCTGCGCGGCTTCCCCGATCTCCTCGAGCGCGAGCGCCGCAAGGCCGCGTTCTATCAGAGCCGGCTCTGGCTCGAAGAGCTGCAGGACGAGGCGTTCTCGATCATTCAGGATTATCGGAACAACATGCTGGTGATGCCGGTCCTCAACGGGGACTGAGCAGGGCGAGGTTGTTCCGGGCGCGGTAGTCCTCGGGGCGGATGGCGAGCGCCTGGCGGTAGGCGCGGATGGCCTCGTCGCGGAACCCGAGCTGGGCCAGACTCCAGCCGAGGTTGTTCAGCGCGTCGGCGGAGCGGGGGTCGTAACGCAGGGCGTCGCGATTCGCGTGCGCGGCCGTCATCCAGTCGCGGCGGCGGATCGCGGCTAGGCCGTCCTTGAAGGCGGCGTCGTACGACGGCCAGCGCTGCTCGACCATCGCCAGCGTCGCATTGCGCGGATCGATGCGGCGCGTGTCGTCGGCGAGCGCGCGCAGCTCGCTCTCCGCGCCGATCGCCGTGAGGAGGCGCAGCAGCAGCCCGCGCGGTGCGATGACCGCGGGGCTGACGCGCACCGCCGTCCGCAGATGCTCGAGCGCCTCGGGGCCGCGCCCGCGGCCGACCAGCCAGCGGGCGAAGAAGAAGTGCGCGTCGTGATCCGCCTTCAGGGCCAGCGCGCGGCGGAAGTGGCGCTCGGCGGCGACGTGGTCGCCGAGGGAGGCGTTCACGACGCCCTGGTTGATCTCCAGCGTGGCGTAGTTCGGGGTCAGCGCCGCGGCGCGGTCGAAGCTCTGCTTCGCAATCTGGTATCGCCCCACGGCCATGTGCGTGAGCCCGTAGTTCATCCACGCCCGTCCGTTGCCGGGGCTCTTGGCCACGACGTCGGCCCACAGCGTGTCCTCGGTTTTCCAGACTTCGTTGCGCTGGTACGTGCCGTAGGCGTGGACGAGGAGGATGGCCACCGCCGCGACGGCAGCCTCGCGCGTGCGGACGAGCGTGGCCGCCACGAGCACGAGCCCGATGTAGGCGAAGAAGAGGCGGTGCTCGTTCGCCACCTCGGCCAGCGGAAAGATGCTCGTCGGCAGGAGGGCGACCGCGAACCAGGTCAGGCCGAAGGCGACGACCGCCGGCGCGCGGTGGATGGCGAAGACCAGCAGGGCGAGGAAGAGGTACCCCGCGATCGCGCGGGTGTCGTACCAGTGCGCGAACGGCGCCCAGTCCGTGTCCGCGGTCAGTCCGACCGGCAGCACGAACAGCCGCGCGTAGTGGAACCAGACCCACGGCTGGGTGATCACGTAGCGGCCGAACGCCGCGCCGCCCGGCACGAACGACTTCGCGGTCATGGCGTTCAGGAAGACCAGCAGCGCGACCCCGACGATCAGCGGCGGCAGCGCAGTGCGGAGGGCCTGCCTCGGCGACTGCTTCTCGATCAGCAGCGCATAGCAGAAGAGCAGCGGCGCGAACACGACCAGCGGCGCCTTGGCCAGCGCGCCGATCGCCAGCGGGATGAGATACAGCCACGTCCGCCGCGCGAGGGGAGAGTGTTGATAGAGGAGGAACGATCCCATCAGCCCGATCGCCGACAGCAGCTCCGACCGCGCCGAGATCAGGTTCATCGTCTCCGTGTTGGCGGTGTGAACGCAGAACAGCGTCGCCGCGAACAACGCCGGCCACCGCCCCACCAGCGGCGTGAAAAACCACGTCAGCATCGCGCCGAGGATCAGCATGAGGGCGATCTGGGTGACGTGAAACGCCCGCGGCGCCAGCCCGCCGCCCCAGGCATAGTCCAGCGCCAGCGAGAGCGTCACCAGCGGCCGGTACGCCGCGTTCTGGGGCAGGCTGCTGAACGTGTTCGCGTCGGTGAAAAAGCGCGGGATATTGCCGAGGCTGCGAAGGAACAGGTTCGTCTCGATGACGTGCACGTCGTCGAAGTGGAAAGAGCTCTCGAGCGAATTCGAGTACGCGGCGATCACCAGGACCGCCGCCGCGGCGCAGGCGAGGAGGTAGGGGGGGCGGACCACGCGTGACGATTATGGCAGGGTAGGAATCGGGAATCGGGTGTACCCTCCTGATTACAACTTCAAAACAATTGAGGAGGGCGCCATGCGCGTTCGCGAAAAGCAGGATGGCCTGACGGTTCAGGCCATCGCCGGCAGTTATGTCGTGCTGTTGGGACTCGACTATCCGGAGAAGTCGTGCAAGGGGCTGATGGGCTTCGCCATCCACCGCACCGACCACACCGAGAACGAGGCGTATTGGATGGAGGGGCAGAAGACCTTCGCCGCGACCGATCCCGGCCTGCCGGCGGGCACGAAGTTCTCGACGCGCCAGCAGCCCGTCCAGGGATTCACCTGGTCGGACTTCTCGGCCAAGCCGGGACACGACTACACGTACCGCGTCAGCGCCCTCAAAGGCACGCCCGAGGATCTGCGCGAGGTCGCCACGACCTCGGTGCGCGTGCAGACCGAGTCGCCGGCGGCGGGCGATCACGACATCTACTTCAACCGCGGCGTGGCCGCGTCGCAGGAGTACACCCGGCGCTTCGGCGACCGGCGTCCCGACGAGGTCGGCGAGCCGGCCTTCAAGTGGCTGTCGCGCGGCCTGTTCGAGGCCATGACCGGCTTCATCGCCAATGCCCGCAAAGGCGACGCGCTACGCGTGGCCGCGTACGAGTTCGGGTTCGACAAGGTGCTCGAGGCGCTCAAGACCGCTGCGGAGGACCGCGAGGTCGACGTCCGGGTCGTGTACGACCGGCGGCGGGACATCCCCGGCGATCACAATGACGAGACCATCGACGCCGTCGGCATCCGCAACCTCTGCACGCCGCGCACGAAGAACCCCAGCTCCATCTCCCACAACAAGTTCATCGTCCACCTGCGGCGCGGCAAGCCGATCGCGGTATTGACCGGCGGCACGAACTTCTCGCGCGGCGGGATCTTCGGGCACTCCAACGCGCTGCACATCGTCGACGACCCGAAGGTCGCCGCGGCGTACCTCCGCTACTGGGAGCTGCTGGCGGGCGATCCGGACTCGAAGGCGCTGCGTCCGATCCTGTCGGGCGAGTTCCCCGAGCCCGGACCCAAGCCGCCCGAGGGAACGGTCACCATCTTCAGCCCGCGCAGCGGCATCGAGGCGCTCGACTGGTACGTCGCCCGCGCGGCCGAGGCCAAGCAGGGCCTGTTCATGACCTTCGCCTTCGGCATGCACGAGAAGTTTCAGAACGTGTATGCCACCAGCAAGGCCCCGATGCGCTACGCGCTGATGGAGCAGGCCACGCGGCCGATGGGGGCCGGTCCGGAGCGCGACGCCGAGGAGGCGAAGATCCTCGCGCTGCGCAAGCTGCCGGCGAACCGCTTCGCCATCGGCGCGCAGCTCCGCGGGAGCCGCTTCGAGAACTGGCTCAACGAGACCCTGTCGGGCCTGAACAAGAACGTGAAGTTCATCCACACGAAGTACATGCTCATCGACCCGCTCGGCCCGGATCCGATCGTGGTGGCGGGCTCGGCGAACTTCAGCGTGGCCTCGACGACCAACAACGACGAGAACATGCTCATCATCCGCGGCAACAAGCGCGTCGCCGACATCTACCTCGGCGAGTTCATGCGCCTCTACAACCACTACGCCTTCCGCGAGTGGGCGGCCTCGCGGCGGAGCGTCGCCGAGGCCACGCGCCTGCACCTGCGGACCGACGACTGGTGGCGCGACTACTTCGGCGACACCGAGCGCGCGCGCCAACGCGAGTACTTCGTGTCCGGGGACGTGCCGCGCCAGGCGACGGCGCCTACGGGCGCGCGCCTGCCGGTGCGGCGGGGGCGGGGGGAGGCGCCGGCGCCGGCCGTTACGCCGCCGCGCACGGAGCGGCGGAAACGGCCGCGACGGCCGCGCGTGTAGGACTGTCGATCGCCGCGCGCCTGGGTCAGGCGCGCGGTGCTCGGTGCGGACGCTGTGCTATCGTCGATTCATGGCCGTGCCGCGAGACACGTCCGTCGCAGCGGCGGAGCTCCAGATGCAGGCATACCGCGCCCTGGGGCTCGCCGGGCGCCTGCGCATCGCGCTCGAGCTCAGTGATTTCACTCACAGTCTGGCCATCGCCGGCATCCGGCGTCGCCACCCAGAATTGAGCGACGAGGACGCGCGTCGCAAGCTCGCCGAGCTGCTTTACGGGTCGGAGTCAAGCGCTACGCCACGGGATTCTGAGCGAGCGGGTGAATCCGCATGCTTCGGATCTTCGTCCCCGATTGAAAGAACCCGCCGCACTCGCTCATGACCGCACAGCCCTCGCACTCCGGGAGATAGACGTTCTTCCAGTCCGAGATCGACTTGCGCGCGAGCGGCCAGAGGCCCCGGTCGAGCACGCAGAGCTGATGGTTGTAGAGGGAGACGTTCATCCCGGCATCGCAGAGGATCTCGCTCGCCGCCAGGAGCTCGCGCTGGTAGTCCGCGGGGTCGATCCACAGCTCGTGAAGGTGCTGGTGCACGAGGCCGAACATCTCCAGGCCCATCAGCGCGACGTGACAGGCGAAGGGAAAGTTGCGGGCAATGAAGGACGCGAGCTGCGGGAGACGCGGGATGGAGAGCGCGTGCAGGACGATGCGGATCTCCACGCGCACGTCGTAGCGGTCGAGGTTCTGGAGACCGATGATCGTCTCCTCGAACGCGCCGGGCGCCTGCACGATGAAGTCATGCTTCGCATCGATGTCGGAGTAGAGGGGGATGCCGAGAACGAGGTCGGGATGAGCGATGTGGCCGAGCTTCTCGGCGAAGCGGCGGTAGAAGAAGAGACGACCGTTGGTCAGGACGTGCAGGGCGGTGGCAGGCAGGCGATCTTTGCAGCGCTCGATGAGCGCCAGAAAGCCGTCGCGGAAGAGCGTCGGCTCGCCGCCGGTGAGTCCCAGCTCCGCCGTCGCCGGGTCGATGAGATCGATGAGCCGGAAGTGCTCGGCCAGCCGCGCGGAATCATCGACCGCCTTCGGCGGCTGCGAGCACATGAGACAAAGGCTGTTGCACTGCTCGGTGACGAGGATGAAGTTGTGCTGGGAAGCGCGCCGGTACAGCGTCCGGACGAAGCCGCTCGGATCGACGGCCACGACGTCGCCGTCATCGAGATAGGCGAGCTGGCGCAGCCCATGTGCCACCGGCAGCCCTGCGCAAGAGACGTCTCCGCCAAATGCGAGGATGCCGAGGTAGCCGCCGGGATCGCACGGGAGCGCGCCGTCCTCCGCCACCAGCCATGCATCGGCACGATCGCGTGGATCGGCGAGCGGCGTCCGCGCCACGCGCCCGATGAGCGTGCGATCGACATCCGACACACGCGCCGGCTCCGCCAGCCTCACGCGGCCTCCTCGCGCAGCCAGGAGCGGAAGATCCGCCGGGCCGTGGCGTCGCTTTCGTATCGCGACAGCAGGTGTTTGATGAGGAAGAAGTTCTTCTCGTGAAAGTCGCTGGTGGGCACGTGCGGAACGAGGTCGCCCGTGGTGGCGTAGTGGTGCACGGGATCGGCGCCGCAGTAGGGGAGGAACGCGCAGTCGGCGCAGCCGGGGATCGACTCCGCAACAGACGCGGCGACGATCGTGCGCAGCGTTTCCCCGCCGAAGATCGCCTCGTACGAGTCGCGATGCACGTTGCCGAGGCGGAACCGGGTGTCACCCATTTCGGCGAGCATCCGGGACTCGTCGGACGCGTAGACGTCGCCGTCGTAGTTGTAGACGACCGCTCCGATTCCGGCGCCGGCGGGACTCTGCAGGTCCACGTAGCCGGTGGCGAACGGGGTGAGCATGCGGGTGAGCAGCAGCTGCGCGTACGTCTCGACCAGGAACGTGCCGCCGGCATTGAGCTCGAGGATGTGATCGAGCGCGCGGACGTAGAAGTCGAGAAACTCAGGCATGGAGTAGCCGGTGGTCCGCGCGCTGCGCACGGCGAAGCCGTACGGGCTGAGAGGCCGCAGGAAGATCGAGGTGAACCCGAGGCGCGCGTATTCATCCACGACGGCCTCGGGCGACCGTAGCGTCAGGCGGGTGGTGGTCATTAGCGCGGCGACGCGATCCTCGCCGAGGATCTCGCGCGCTCGGCGGAGGTTGGCAACCGTGCGGGCGTGGCTGTCGTTGCCAGGCCGCGGCCGATTGGCGTCGTGCAGCGCCTCTGGTCCGTCGAGCGACGTCGAGAGAACGACGTCCTGCTCCCGAAAGAAGGAGAGCATCTCCTCGTCGAGGAGAGCCAGATTCGTGGCCACGACGAAGGCGACCTCGCGTCGGTCTTCCTCCGCCCGCTGCCGCCCCTCGAGCACAATCTGGCGCACGCGGTCGAAGTGCAGCAGCGGCTCGCCGCCCTGCAGCTCGATCTTGAGGCGCGGCGCGGGCGAGCGGAACACGAGGTCGAGCGCGCGCCGGGCCGTTTCCTCGGTCATGTCGTATCGCCTGCGATCGGCGCTGACGCGGGAGACCTGGCAGTAGTGGCAGGAGTGCTCGCATCGCAGGGACACCACGAAGATGTGCAGGCTGGTGAAGCCGTCCAGGAATGCCTTCTTCGTCCGGTACTTCGTCGCCAGCAGCTCGAACGGCACGACGCTGTCGCTGTCGAAGAGGAAGTGCTTCGCCTGGAGGTCGAAGTAGAGCTCCTCCTCGGGCAGCTCAAGGCGCACGAAGCGGGCGAATTCGTCGTGGCCGAGCAAGTGATACTCGCCGACCTCGTTCACCACCAGCGTGCGCGCCTCGTCGAAGCGGAGAAAGCGGAAGGGGAGGAGGCGATAGGCGCTCACCGGGCGATTCCCCTGGGATCGGCGTACTCGTCGCTCTCGCTGGCCTGGCGGTCGAGCAGATCGGCCTCGCAGAATGCCTGGGCCACGAGCAGCTCGCGAATGGGTCGGGTCTCTGCGGCGATCGTCGCCCGAAGCTGCCAGTCGATCAGCGCGTTCGAGAGCTCGCCGGCAAGATCGCGGAGGGAGTCGCGCTCGTCGCGCGGCGCGAGATCGACCGCCACGGCACCGTCGGCGACGTCGCGGACGAAGAGGTAACAGCGTCCCGTGAATGCGTGACAGGCGCGCAGGACGACCTCCAGCGGATAGACGCTGAGATCGATGCGGAACGAGACGCCGGTGGCGGTCGGTTGGGTCCAGGGCAGGTCGGTCATGGCTTTCGCTCCACCTTCACGCGGCCGAACGTCGCCGCTCCAACGGAGGCTGTCGAATCCGCGGTTCCCGCGCTGAGGGCGATCCGCAGCGCGCTGATGGTGATGGCCGGCGTCTCGACGTACTCCGGCTTCCAGTTCGTGCCATCGGCACTGGATTCCCACACGACGACACTGGCCACATCGCTCACGCGGAGGCGGAGGTAACGATGCCTTGCCGGGTCATAGGGGATCTCCTTCGACGCGATCTTTCCCTCGGTATGACTCTCGAGGAACAGCGAGTCTCCCTGGATCCGGAAGCCGAGCCAGTTGGCCGAGTCGATCGCAATTCCGATGATCGTCACGCCGCCAGCGGCGGGACGGCGAAGCTCCGCGGCGATGTGCTCGGAGCGAAGGTCGAACGTCGCGGTGGAGACGTAGCCGCTGAAGTGCGCGCCGTCCGTGCGCGGAAGCGGCGCGACGCGTAGCGCGCCGCCCTGTTGCCGAACGACGACGGTCTCGTCGAAGGTCTCGGCCGGAGTGGCCAGCACTCCGATGTTCCAGCGATCGATGTCGCGCTCTCCGGTCGTGAACCGCTCGTCCATGATGGCCCAAGGCTTCGGCGGAGGGGGAGGTACTTTCCGCGCCGGTCGCTCTTCGCGTCGAGCCGGAGCGGGGGCTGACTCCGGTATCTCGGCGGGTGGTGGCACAGACGGAGCGGGCTCGGGGATCTCGGCGGGTGGCGGCGGAGCGGGAGCCGGCTCCGGAATCTCGACAGGTGGAGGCGGAGTGGGGGCCGGCGCCGGCACCACCGCTCCCGAGAAATGGGAGTAGTGCGAACTGGAGCGATGCGAGCTGTGCGAACGGTGCGAGCTATGAGACCGGTGCGAGCTGTGCGAGCGATGGCCGGCGAGATGAACGAAGAACGAGTTTGCCGCACGCTTGAGGACGTACTTGCCTTTGAACTTCCGTACTGTCGCTTGCGGGGTGAGCTCCGGCGTGACCGGCACGCGCGGCTGCGCGGTGGGGTCGGCGGCCGGTGGGGTAGCCAGGCCGATGAGCCCGGCGCTCAGCGCCACACGCGCGGTGAGCCGCCGGATCGACAGAATGTCCAGCAGAGACCAGAGCGCGTCTTTCCATCTCGATCCAGGCATGCCGCTCCTTTCACCGCGAGCGCCGGCGTCGCGCGGGCCTCTCGAGGATCTCGACGTCACGCGCCATCGCCGTACGCAGGGCGATCAGCGGGGGCGTTCCCCAGTTCCCGGACGCGCGCTCCCAGGCGACGAAGAGCTTCTCCGCCCCCAGGCGCAGCCCCAGACGCCGCCGGACGTCGCTTTCCCCCTCCGCCTCGCGCGCCATTTCCAGTGCCGCCGCGCGCACGCCGTCGCCCGCCGCCGTGCTCTCCGGCTGGCGTCGCGCGTCAGGACTGAGCTGGGCCAGCGCGGCCGCCACCTCCAGCCATCGGCGGTGCCGCGCGTCCTCGGCCGCGCTGCGCAGGAGCAGCCGGTCGATCACGGCCGTGGCCTCCCGGTACTGCGGAAGACCGCGCGGGATTTTCTCCAGCATGGCCCGCGCCGCGGCGATGTCATCGATCCGGCGGATGCGGGCGAGGTAGAGGCTGGGCCAGATGCGACCGGCCATCTCGGCCTGCAGGGCGCGCAGTTCCGCCTCGGCCGCATCGAGCCGGCCCGCGGCGATGAGGCGCTCCGCGTGGTCGAGGCGCGGCCTCGCCGCGAACGTGAGCGCGGCGGCGAGGACGAGCAGGAACGCCGCAGCGACCACGCAGGCCCCCGTTCGCCGCCGTATCCCCATCCACTCGGCTACCGCGGCGTAGACCATCACCATCGAGGCGCTGAACGCGGCGAGACTCAGCAGCGTGGGGATGCTCCAGTAGAACGCGCCGCGGCCGAGGGAGACCAGGGCGGCGATGGCGACGAGAACCAGAAGCAGCCAGCGCAACGAGCGGAGGTTGGACGCTCGACGAGCGAAGGCGGTGAGCCCGTCCGGGGGCACCGGGACGAGTCTGCGTCCGGAGAACGAAACGCGATCCTCACCGCCTCCCAGCCGGTAGCGGACGGTGTGCGTGGTGAGGCGCGCGATCCGCAGATGCTGCCGGCTGACGCGTTCGCCGGGCTGCAGCACCGGACTGAGGTACTGGAGCCAGTTCGCGGGAACGCCGCCGAGATCGGCCGGCGCGAGGCGATGCGGCTTGTCGAGGTCGACGACCACCTCGATGTCGCCTGCGATCTGCCGGTCGGTGGGGCTCTCGCTCCAGCCGAGCTGCCGCGCAAGCGCGTGCGGATGCACGGTCGTGAGCGCGCGGCGCCAGGACTCGAGCTCGATCCATCGCTGGAGCCGTCCCTCGCCTCCGCAAGTCGGGCAGGAGGCGATGCCGCGGCGGCAGTGGGCGCAATCGAGCTCGCCCTTGCCGCGGCAGGTCGTGCAGTTGAGAAGACGCCGCGATCCGTTGGCCGCGTAGCCGTACATCTTGCGCTGCCCAGAGCACGCGTGACAGATCGTCTTCCCGACGCCACGACACGCGGCGCATTGGACCTTCTTTTCGCCGGCGCAGGTGTCGCAGATGGCGACGTGGTCGCTTTCCTCGCGCAGCGCAGCCGGCTGGGCGGTCCAGGGATCGACGTTGCTCATCGCGATCGACGGCACCGTCACCCGCGATCGACTGTCGGCGGAGACCGACTTCCAGACCGCCCGCCGGCCGAGTACTTCGGTGGACATCACGCCGACGTGATCGTGCGAGGTCTCCACGTCCTGCACGAGGGAGGCGACGTCGCGAGGAGCTCCCGCCTGGTGCTCTGCCCATTCGGCAAAGGCCGTCTGTGCCGCCAATCGGTCGGCGCTCGCAGTCGTGATCACGGATGGATAGACATGATCGTACGGGAAAAGTGGCGGCCGGGCCACAACAGCGCCTTGGCCACCATCCTGCTCTCCCCCCCCTAATGACCCGCCTCCCGTCTTCGCCCAATCCCTGCAGATCGGCACCGCGGCGGCCGCCGACGAGACCGTCGCCTTCAACACCAAGTCGCTGAAGTATCACTGCGTCACGTGTGAGGCCGCGAAGCGGTGTACCCGGAACTGCATCGAGCTGAAGCGGTCGGAGGCGAAGACGCGCGGCGGTGTCGCGTGCAAGATCTGCGGCGGGACGTGTGCTACGGACCGGGCGGAGGCGACGGACCGCCAACTCGGACAGTACGGACGCAAGCTCACCGAGCTTTACGCGTCGGAGCCGCCCGTGCGGCGATGATCGGCGCCGTCAGGCGCGGCCAGCCCCGACATCGCTCCTCGGGTGGGCTTCTTCCTTCTGCATTCTGCATTCTGCATTCTGCATTCCGGGCCGTGCACGGAGCCCCATCTGATCTCCATCGGCGTCTTGCCGCCCCTCACCCTTGGCCACCATCCTGCTCTCCCCCCCACCCATGACCCGCCTCCTGCCCCTCGCTCTTCTCCTCGCCCTCACTGTCCAGGCCGCCCCCGACGCGCCGCGCGACGTGCTCGCGGACCTGCCGCACGAGCGGGTGGACTACTGGGTGGAGCGGTTCTCGAACGGGGACAAGCGCGCGGAGATCGAGGAGGCGTTCGCGCGGATGCCGGAGTACGAGCGGATGATCGGGCGGAAGCTGCGGCGGCGGGGGATGCCGCAGGGGCTGATCTATCTGGCCATGATCGAGTCGGGGTTCAACCCGGCGGCGCATTCGCGGGCGGAGGCGATCGGGATCTGGCAGCTGGTGCCGGACACGGCGCGGCGGTACGGCTTGCGCGTGGACGAGACGGTCGACGAGCGGCGCGATGCGGCGAAGGCGACGGACGCGGCGCTGTCGTACCTCTCCTATCTCTACAACCGCTTCGGGTCGTGGTATCTCGCGGCCGCGGCGTACAACTCCGGGGAGAACCGGGTGGCCCGGATCATGACCGAGGCCACCGGGGCGGAGTCGGGGAGCGACGCGGACTACTACCGCATCTGGGACGAGCTTCCCGGCGAGACGCGCGACTTCGTCCCGGCGATGATCGCGATGGCGCGGATCGGCGCTACCGGGGCCAGAGCCAGCCGAACACGCCGGCCGTGAGGAGCGCGTAGATCAGGGCGTCGATGGTCTCCTTGATCGTCATCGTCCAAGAGCGGCTGTACCAGATCGACATCTGCCAGAGCGCCGCGGCGTAGCCGATGAAGGCGGTCGCGCCGGCGAAGCGGAAGACTTCCAGATAGCTCGCGCCCGGAGCCAGGGCCCGGCCGGTGATGTAGGCCGCGAAGTAGGAGATGACCAGGCAGAAGACGAACCAGAGCGCGAGCGGCTTGCCCATGCCCATCCGCTCGTTGGGCATGACGGTCATGATCATGACCGGGCCCTTCGCGATCCTCTCCTGAAACTCGGGACTCTTCATCGCGGCCATGTTCGGCGGGCGCGGGAGCATGTACTCGCCCCGCGGAATGGCCATGGGCCGGAGCGCGTCCGCCACCTGGTCCTGATTGGGCGGGGCCGGATAGTCGCCTTTGTGCCACAGCGGGAGCATGTGAATGATGGCGCTGGCGATGAAGACGAACACGGCGGAGAGGAGGATGGGGAGCCAGAGCGCGGTCAGGGCCGTCATGACTACCTCCTATGCGTTTTGGACAGGAGGTAGTGTAGCGCGTCACTCCACGCCTGGCTCCGTACTGCTCACGCCACTACGGACAGGACACGGTCTGGTCGCTGCTCCCGTAAGAGTCCGCGTGGGCCGGAGTGGCGACGAACAGAGCCGCCGCGGCGAGTAGAGCGAGAGCACGTTTCATCCTGGTCTCCTTTCGCCCGAAAGGTATGCCAGGCCTGCCACTCCTGTTTAGGGACACTTCCAGGCCGCTCTGCCGCTACGAGGTCAGCACTGGCTACCGGCTACTGGCTACTGGCTACTGGCTACTGTTACACAAACCGCATCCACCAGCGCGGCCGTTCGGATTTCACCCGAGCGTACCAGCGACACGGGAAGTAGAGAGCGGCCACCACCAGCGCGGCGACGAGATAGAGGAGCGGCAGGCTCCAGCGATAGCCAGGGGGCACGTCCGGCGGGAGCATCGGATGGTTGGCGAAGAGCCAGCCGGTGTGCTCCGGCGTGCGCACCAGCGAGATCAGCACGGCCACGAGGTGAATGAGCGGGATGTGCAGGATGTAATAGAAGAAGGGGACCTTCCCGAACACCTCCAGCCATCGGGCCACGCGGCCGCGCGCGTTCTCGACGAGCGGCAGGGCCAGGAACATCGGGCCCAGGGTCATCAGCAGGAAGAGCAGGGACGCGGGGTACTTCGTCGTGCCGAGGAACTCGAGGGGCGTCTTCCACGGCCGGGGATCGCCGTAGACGCCGGTCGCGCGGAGGACGAGGAAGAGGACGATCGAGGTGACGCCGAGCCAGAGGCACACCTTTCGCCGATGGACCACGGCCCCGAATGCGTAGCCCGCCGCCATCACCCCCACCCAGGGGATGAGCGTGTAGAGCACGACCACGTTGAACGGTCCGGCCTCGAACATCCAGCCGGCGTAGAGAATCTTGACCAGGGAAGAGGGATTCTCGCCGACCAGACCGCCGAAGGCGTTGTGGGCGACGATGATGGCCACGCCGATCGCGGCGATGACGGCGGTGGGGAGGAAGACCAGCGCGGCGAGGAGGACCATCGACCAGCCGATGACCCAGATCACGCCGGCGAAGGTGAAGTTCGCGTAGTCGAAGTTGAAGGTCCAGCCGAAGCGGAGGACGGTCAGCTCCAGCAGCACCAGCCACAGCCCGCGGACGAGGAGGAACTTCGCCAGGGCCGCGCGCGACTGCACTTTCTGCCCATACAGGTACGCCGACGTCCCGGCCAGGAAGACGAAGACCGGCGCGCAGAAGTGGGTGACCCAGCGGGTGAAGAACACTGCCGGATCGGGTCCGCCGGCGGGCACGCCGGCGTAGACGCGCACGTGATCGATGGCCATGAGCACCATCACCGCGCCGCGGACGATGTCGATGGACCGAACGCGCATCGGCTGTCTACGATGCCGCTCTTTTCCGGGGCTGGCAACGGGGCGTACGCGAACGGTCGCCGCGCGGACGCGAACGGCAAAGCGCGCTATCGTCACCCACGTGCAACTCCACGAGCGCATCCGTCCCTGGATGTTCGTCTCCGCCGCCTGGATCGCCCCCGCCCTCCTCGGCGCCCTCGACGTCGTGGCCCAGCACTACCTCTGGGACGCGGGACCGGTGCGGATGCGGCGCGTGCTCTTCGTCAGCGGCGACTGGCTGCTCTACGCCCTGCTCACGCCGATCGTGTTCGGGATCGCCGAGCGCTGGCCGCTCACGCGCGGGCGCCTCGTCTCGCACGGCGCGCTGCATCTCCTCTTCGCGCTGCTCTTCTGCGCGGCCTGGGCCGGCGCGGGGACGCTGCTCCGGGCGATCATCGAGCCGGAGGCGATGGACGCCGGACCGGGGATGCACTTCGTGAGCTGGCTGTTCGTCACCCTGCCGTTCGGCGTGGCCGTGTATCTCGCCGTGGTCGGCGTCGAGCATGCGACGCGCTATTTGGCCGTGGCCCGCGAGCGCGACCTGCAGGTGGCGCGGCTCTCCGAGCAGCTCGCCGGCGCGCGCCTGGCGGCGCTGCAGGCGCAGCTCAATCCGCACTTCCTCTTCAATAGTCTCAACACGATCGCGGTGCTCGTGCGCGGCGGGGACAGCGGCGCGGCGGCGCGCGTGGTCGAGCAGCTCAGCGACGTTCTCCGCCGCACGCTGCGGCGGACGCAGGGAAACGAGGTCGCGCTCGCGGACGAGCTGGAGCTGGTGCGGCAGTACCTCGCCGTCGAAGAGGCCCGGTTCTCCGATCGCCTGCGGCCTCAGTTCGACGTCGATCCGTCGATGCTCTCCGCGGCGATCCCGACGTTCGCGCTCCAGCATCTGGTCGAAAATGCGGTGCGGCACGGCATCGCCCGGAGAACCGAGGCCGGGCGGGTGGTGGTGCGGGCGCGGCGCGACGGGGACATGCTGGAGCTGACGGTGGAGGACGACGGGCCCGGGATCACGGATGAGGGGATGCAGACGAAGGGGCACGGGCTGGAGAACACGCGCGAGCGGCTGCGCACGCTCTACGGCGAGCGGGCGTCGCTGGAGGTGACGCGCGCGGAGCAGGGGACCGTGGCCCGGCTGCGCATCCCCTATAAAGAGATGTTGCAGGAGCCTCATGTGGCGCGTGCTGATCGCGGATGACGAGCCCGCCGCCCGGCGGGGCGTGCGGCAGCTCCTGGCCGCGTTTCCGGACTTCACCGTCGCCAGCGAGTGCCGCGACGGTCGCGAGGTGCTGGCCGCGCTCGACGCGATCCGTCCGGATGTGGTCTTCCTCGACATCCAGATGCCGGAGGTCGACGGCTTCGAGGTCATCCGTCGGCGAGGTGAGCGGATGCCGGCGGTGGTCTTCCTCACCGCGTACGACGAGTTCGCGATCCGCGCGTTCGAGGCCGAGGCGCTGGACTACCTGCTCAAGCCGGTCAGCGAGGCCCGGTTCGCGGCGACCATCGAGCGGCTCACGCGGCGCCTCAGGTCCGGTATCGCCGCGCCGGAGCCGGGGATCGCCGTCTCCACCGCGCGCGGCACGATCGTCGTTCCGCTGCGCGAGATCGACTGGATCGAAGCCGCCGACAACTACGCGCGGGTCTGGACGGGCGGGCGAAGCTATCTCCTGCGCCAGGCAGTGGCGGACCTGGAGCGGCGCGTGGTCGCCCACGGCTTCGCCCGCGCGCATCGCCGCGCGCTGATCCGCCTCGCCGGAGTGCGCGCGCTCGAGGCCAGCCCTTCAGGCGAGGTGCTGGCCGTGCTCGCGTGCGGGGCGAAGATCCCCGTCGCGCGCCGCCGGCGCGCGGCGTTCGCCGCGGCCGTGCGGGCGCGCGTGGTGTGAGGAGGGATACCCGTGCCCTCGTGCCCCCGTGCCCCCGTGACCCCGTGACCCCGTGACCTCGTGCCCTCGTGACCTCGTGACCTCGTAACCCCGTGCCTGCTAACACCGGCACGCCCCTCGCAGGCGTCCACAACCGATGACGTCCCTCCGCCCCGGTAAACACGGCGCGATCACGCGCGCAGAGGAATTCGCGTTGCTCGTCGACGTCGTGCAGGACTACGCGATCTTTCTCCTCAGCCCGGAGGGAGAGATCCGCTCGTGGAATCACGGCGCGGAGCGGATCCTGGGCTACCGCGAGGAGGAGGCGGTCGGCGGCCACTTCTCGATGTTCTACGGCCCGGAGGACCTGGAGGGCCGCAAGCCGCAGCGCGAGCTCGAGATCGCCCTGCGCGACGGGCGTGTCGAGGACGAAGGATGGCGCATCCGCAAAGACGGGACGCGCTTCTGGGCCAACACGGTCATCACCCTCCTGCGCGACGAGAGCGGCACGCATCGCGGCTTCGCCAAGGTCACCCGGGACATGACCGAGCGCAAGGAGGCCATGGAGACCCTCCGCCAGAGCACGGAGATCTTCCAGCTGCTGGTCTCCTCCGTCCGCGACTACGCCATCTTCATGCTCGACCCGGAGGGCTACATCACCACCTGGAACAAGGGCGCGCAGCGGATCAAGGGCTACGCGCCGGAAGAAATCATCGGCCGGCATTTCTCGAACTTTTACCCCGAGGAAGACCGGCGGAACCGCAAGCCGGAGCGGGAGCTGGAGATCGCCCGCGCCGAGGGGGCGGTGGAGGACGAGGGCTGGCGCATCCGCAAGGACGGCACGCGCTTCTGGGCGAACGTGGTCATCACCGCGGTGCGCGACGCGCAGGGCGAGCTGCGCGGCTTCGCCAAGGTCACCCGGGACATGACCGACCGCAAGCAGGCCGAGGAGATCCAGCGCTCGCTGCTCGAGCAGCGCGAGGCGCGCCTCCAGGCCGAGGAAGAGCGTCGCCGCGCCGAGGCCTCGTACCGCGTGGCCCAGGAGGCCAACCGGGCCAAGGACGAGTTCCTGATGACCCTCTCCCACGAGCTGCGCACGCCGATGACGGCCATCCTCGGCTGGGCGCGCATGCTCCCGGCGATGTCGCCGAGCGATCCGCTGTTCGCCGAGGCCGTCCAGGCCATCGCCACCGGCGCGCAGCTCCAGGCCCGCCTGATCGACGACATCCTCGACGTCTCGCGGATCGTCTCCGGCAAGCTCCGCCTCGCGCCCGAGCTGATGGACGTGGCCCAGGTGATCATGAGCTCGGTCGATGCCGTCAGCGCCACCGCCGACGCGAAGCAGATCACCGTCACCACCTCCCTGGCGCCCGCCCTCGGCTCGATCGTCGCCGACGAGACGCGCATCCGCCAGGTGATCTGGAACCTGCTCACGAACGCGGTGAAGTTCACGCCGCGCGGCGGGGCGGTGCAGGTCATGGCCCGGCGCACCGCCTCGCAGGTGCAGATCACCGTGACCGACACCGGCGAAGGCATCGATCCGGGCTTTCTGCCGCACATCTTCGAGCCCTTCCGCCAGGCCGAGTCGCCGCAGACCCGCGTGCACGGCGGCCTGGGCCTGGGACTGTCGATCGTCCGCTACATCGCCGAGGCCCACGGCGGGAGCGTGACCGCGGAGAGCGAGGGGCGCGGCAAGGGGACGACCTTCACCGTCACGCTGCCCGTGCGCGCGGTCAGCGCGAGCACCAGCCCGGCCCGGACCTCTCCCGAGGCGTTCCTGAACCGCGAACGCCTGCGCGGCCTGGACCTGGTGGTCGTCGATGACGATCGCGAGTCCCGGCGCATGGTCGCCGCCGTCCTCCAGGCCGCCGGGGCGAAGGTGCGCGCGCTCGACAACGCGCAAGCCGCGCTCGACGCCGTCGACCAGAGCCAGCCGGCCATCGTCCTGACCGACATCGCCATGCCGGACGTCGACGGCTATTCCCTCACGCGCACGCTGCGCGAGCGGCCCTACGGGCGCGCTCTCAAGATCGCCGCCCTGTCGGCCTTCCCCTCGCGCGGCGAGGAGCAGCAGTACGGCTTCGACGCCTATTTCGTGAAGCCGATCGATCCGTTCCAGCTGGTGGAGGAGATCGCCAAGATCGCGTCGCGGACGACGGTGTGAACGTCGGCGGGCTAAAGCCCGCCGCTCCACGTAATGCCTACCCGCACGCTGCGCTCCGCCGAGGGATACACGAGCGGCGTCGGCTGGCCCGTAAAGTCCGCCAGCACGAACCCGAGCTCGTTCGAGCGCTCGTCCGTGGCGTTGAGCACGTCGACGTGCACGCGGGCGCGGCCGAAGGCGCGGGAGAGGCGGAGATCGACCCGCTGCGCGTCCGGCTCGGCGAAGAGGCCCTCGTCGTCGAGCCAGAGGCCGTGCATGGAGCGGAACGTGACCGCTGCCTGCACGTCGCGCGGCAGCTCGGCGCGCACGATGGCCTTGAGGACGTGCTCGGGGATGTTCTTGAGCTGGCGATCGGGGGCGGCGCGGTCGGCGACGCGCGTCCAGGCGTACGAGAGCGAGCCGTGCAGCCGCCGCTCGCCGGTGGTGGCGACGCTGGCTTCGGCGCCGCGATGGAGGCTGCTGCCGATGTTGCGGTAGCCGAAGGTGCGGGGATCGAAGTCGATCTCGTCGGTGACGTTCATCCGATACCCGGCGACGGACCAGCGCAGAGCACGCGTATCGCCGGAGACGCCGAGCTCCGCGTTGCGCGCGCGCTGGGGCCTGAGGCCGGAGTAGGAGATGGTGAAGGTGCCGCCATCGGGCGAGGGGAACGGCCGCGGGTCGAAGAGCTGCTCGATCGTCGGGGCCTTGAAGGCGCGGGAGAGCTGGGCGAAGAGCGAGACCGCCGGCGTGACGCGCAGAGTGAAGCCCGCGCGCGGGGACGTCCGGGAGTGGCGGCGCGAGGAGGAGAAGTCGTCCTCGATGGAGTCATGGCGGACGCCGAGGACGAGGCGGCAGCGCGCGCAGACGTTCCAGGCGCCGGTGAGGAAGAGACCCGCGGTCAGGCGCGAGCCGTCCTCGCGCGCGACGTCGTCGTCATAGCGCATGCGCAGCGCGGCGCGGGTGACGTCGCCGCCGGCGTGCACGTTGCCGCCGAGGAGCGGGCGGGAGACGTCGAGCGACAGGCCAGCCTCGCGCGTGACGAGATCCCGCAACGCGGTCGCCCCGAAGCCGGGCGCGAGGAGGATGGTGCGGAGATTGTCGCTGGCGCGGCGCGCGGCGAAGACGTTCGCCTGCAGGGTCTGCGAGCCGAAGGCGTCGTAGCCGAAGGCGAGGCGCTGGCGGTTCACATGCTCGCGGTCGAAGCGAAAGAGCTCGTTCGACTGCGTGCGGCTCACGTCGAGCTCCTCGGGGGTGAGCGGGCCGGGATCCTGCCGGGTGACGCGCGACGCGGAGCCGGTGACGTGCCAGCGCGAGCGGTCGAGGGTGCGGTCGAGCGTGAGCGTACCGGAGGCGTCGTCGCGCGAGGCGTGGTCGCGGAAGCCGTCGCTCTCGCGCCACGATCCGCGGGCGCGCAGGTGCAGCGGGCCGAGCTCGCCGCCCGCACCGCCTTCGAGCGAGCGCTCGCCGAAGCTGCCGGCGCCGAGGCGCACGTCGGCGAGGGCCTCGTCGCGGCGGGTGAAGAGCTGGATCACCCCGCCGAGGGCCGTGTCGCCGTGCACGGCGGAGCCGGGGCCGTGCACGATCTCGATGCGCTCGATGTCGCCGAGGCCGAAGCGCTGCCAGTCGGCGAGGCCGGACTCCGCGTCGCCCACCGGCGCGCCGTCGACGAGCAGCTTCACGTACTCCACCTCGCCGCCGCCGAAGAATCCGCGGGAGGTGATCATCGGCGTGCCGGACGTGCCGTCGTCGAAGAGCATGCTGATGCCGGGCGCGAATGCGAGCGCGCCGGACAGCGAGCGCGCGGGCAGGGCCTCGATCTCCTCGCGGCGGAGCACCGTCACCGCGGCCGGCACTTCGTCGGCGGGAATGGCCTCGCGCTCGACGGTGACGACCATCTGCACGGTCGGCTTCGATGGAGCGGGCTGTTCTTCGGTGACGAGAAGCGCGAGGGTGAAGAGGAAAAGGGTCATCAGCGTCCGATCCAGCGGCCCAGGACTAGGAGGATGGCGGTCACTGCTAAGACGCCCCCGAAGATGAGCGCGTGACTGCCGACGTCGCGCGCGTGCGCGCCGGCCCAGGCATAGGCGGCGGCCGGCACGATCGAGCCCGCGGCGGCGGCGATGGCCGTCTGGCGCCAGGTGAGGGGAGAGCTTCCGGCGAGGATGGCCACGGTCTCGGCCAGGATGGGCACGGGACGGGTGACGGCGATGGCGACGACGCCCCAGCGCTCCAGCAGAGTCCCGGCCCGCTCGTGCTCGCCCTCGGTGACGAAGCGGCGGATGGCCCCGCTGCCGGCGCGGCCGACGGCGAACGCCGTGAGCGCCGAGGCGACCGAGCCGACCAGAGACAGCAGCGTGCCGAGCACGCCGCCGAACAGCGCGCCGTGCGCGGCCATGACCAGGCTCGACGGTACGGGCAGGAAGACGTCGGCGACTAGCAGCAGCGGCCCCACGACCGCGGCGACAGGCCGCGCGCCGGTCATGACGGTCTCCGGATTTGTCAGCGCAGCGATGCCGGCGCTGGAGACGGCGAAGAAGAGCAGCAGCAGCGTCGACGCGATGGCGAAGGCGAGGGACCACCAACGGAGGAGCATGGAGACTCGCATGATAGACGGCCGACGCCTCCAGCCTGTGCTTTCGGAGCGCCTTGGCATCTCTTCTGCTAAGGCGGTAGTATCACTACCATCAGGTAGGCTTCAGCAAGCAGGAGGATTGAATGAGGTTGTCAGGTCTTCTCCGTCTGGTGGCAATGTTGACCTTGGGTCTTCTCTCCGTTACGGCAGGGGCCGCCACTCCCGGAAACGGGAATCTGGACGGCCAACGGGCAGAGGCGACGTGGACCGGCGGGCCATTCGTCGCCCCGAACCCTTCGACGACGGGCGGCCTGGTGAAACAGGTTCCGTGCGATCTCGGCCAGCCGGTGTGTGACAGCTTCCGCCTCACGGTCTCCGGGAACGTCCAGCAGGTGCTGGTCGCCATCGCCCCGACGGCGGGGTTCGAGACCGATGACTACGACCTGTACGTCTACGACGACAAGGGCGTGCAGATCGCCAGCGACGCCGGCGCCGACGGCTACGAGTCGACGGTGTTCGATCACACGGGCTCGGCGTACTACGACGTGCGCGTGCAGCCGTACCTGATCAACCCCGGCTCCGGGTACACGGGCGTGGCCGAGCCGACGCGCAAGCAGCCGGTGGACACGGTGCGCGAGTGCCTGGAGGCCATTCCGGAGAACGTCATGCTGCCGGTGCTCGACTCCGGCCAGCGCGTCGAGCTCTCGGTCATGCTCCTGCTCGACGGCACGGACGCCGCGGCGGCGCAGCAGATCATGGCCCGGGCGGCGGAGTCGTACAAGCCGCTCAACATCGATCTGAAGCTGGTCAAGACCAAGGCGGTGACGTTCACCTCGCTCGTGTCCGATGAGTTGATCCAGGCGGCGAAGAATGCCGTCGGCGGCGTGCCGCCGCGCGGGGTCGACATCGTCGGCGTCTTCACCTCCAAGGAGATGCAGGCCGCGACGGGTGGCGCCGGAACTGTGGTCGGCCAGGCCGACTGCATCGGCGGCATCCGCTGGAACGAGACCTCGTTCTTCGTGGCCAGCGACATCCGGGACATCGAGAACCCCACGACCGGCAACACCGGCACGCTCAACTCGCTGGGCTTGAACCCGAACGTCGACGCGGCGTCCGAGGTCTTCGCCCACGAGATCGGGCACCTCATGGGCGCGCATCATCACTACGCGAACTGCGTGGAAGGGAATCTCAGCAGCGCCGGCCCGAGCGACGTCTCGCCGTGCACGCTGATGTTCCCCGCGGTGAACTTCGCCTCGCTCAACTTCGCGGCATTGGAGGGCGCGACCGTGCGCGGGCACGCGGTGAACCACGCGCTGCCGTAAAACTTGCATCCCCTTTGGAGTGCGGCGGCGATGTTGCCGCCGCACTCCAACATGCGCACCATCGCCCTCTGCGGCTTCCCGAGAGACGGGCACATCGCCAAGCTCGCCGACGCACTCACGAAGCGCGGCGCCACGCCGCTCGTGCTCGTGCCTCTGCCGTGGGGCCGCTACGCCTGGCGCGACGGGCGCTACTTCTACGCGCACAAGTCCCTCGACCACGTGGCCGCCTTCTTCGTGCGGCAGACCTACGTCCCCATCTTCGACCTCATGCACCGGCGCGCCGAGGCGGTCGATCCCGTGGACTGGGTGCTCGAGACCGTGCGCATGCAGAACAACGCCGCGTTCCTGCGCTCCTTCTTCGATTTCTTCGAGCGCCGCGGCTGCTTCCTCGCCAATCCCTTCTCCGCGGGCGAGCGGATGAAGCACAACCAGGGCGAGGTCGCCGCGAGCTGCGGCTGGCGCGTGCCGCGGACGTTCCTCACCAACTCGCCGGGCGAGGCCTTCGCCTTCGCGGCCGAGGGCGAGCTCGTGCTCAAGCCGCCGGCGGGCGGAACGCTCGCACGAAAAGTCGACGCCGGCGTGATGCGCGCGCTCGCGGCGATCGATTGTCCGGTCGCCCTGCAGGAGTACATCCCCGGCGAAGACATCCGTGCGTACGTCATCGACGGCGAGGTCGTCGCCGCCGCGCGCATCGTCACGGGCGAGCTCGACTACCGCCGCGATCCGAACTACATGGAGCGCATCCAGGGGATCGAGCTGCCGCCGGACGCCCAGCGCAATGCCGTTGCGGTGTTCGAGCGCCTGCGCCTGGTCTGCGGCTCGATGGATCTGCGCCTCACGCCCGAAGGCGAGTTCGTCTTCCTGGAGGTGAACTCCGGCGGCAGCTTTCTCGAGCTGCAGAAAGCCCTCGGCATCCGGATCTCCGAACTGCTCGCCGATCTGCTCGTCGCGCGTGCCGCAGAGGTCGCGCTGCCGGAGTCCGAGCCGGAGACGCTTCCGCTCGCCGCGGTGATGGCGTCGCAGGCCGCGGGCGCCGAGGAGCTCTTCGACATCGAGCCGGGCCTCGATGCGCTGCGCATGGCCGTGCGCGGCATGGTTCCGGAGGCCTCATCCATCGAGATCGAGCTCGACGAGAGACAGCAGCGACTGGTCGGCGCGCGACGCGCTCGCCTCGACCTCGCCACGCACGTGCTCGTCCCGGTCAGTGAGTAGTTCCGCATCGGTGTCGATGTTGCAAATAACAAATGCGTGTGGTGGAGGCTCCGCCCGGGAGACACACACCTATGGACAAAGAACAATTGCTCGAGCTCAACGACCAACAAGTCGAAGAGATCGTCGCCGCAAATCACGAACCGGGTCATCCGCTGCCCAGGTGCACGATGACCCTGGCCTGGCCGCCGGAAGAACCGGTGTGCGAACCACCCCTTCCCTAGGAACCTCACATGGACAAGAACGAGCTTTTGACATTGACGGATGAGCAGGTCGACCAGATCGTCGCCGCTCATCACCGACTCGACCATCTCCCCGATATCCCCCGCCCGTGTCCCCAAGTGACGACGCTGGCGTGCGGGGAGGAGGGACCCATCTGTTCCGCCTGTTAGACCACTGACAACGCGGACGCCTCCGCCACGCATCGAATCGACATGCGATTCCCAGTCGTCCTGCAGCAGTCGAGCAGTGATTGCGGCCCGGCCAACATCCGGGCCGTGGCCCGCCACTACGGCGTGGAGCTGCGCAACGAGACCGTGCGCCGCATCTGCCGCAACGACCGCGCCGGCAGTTCCGTCGCGGGCCTCAGGCGCGCGCTCGAGCAGCTCGGCTTTCAGGCGAGCGTCCGGACCATCGACTTCGACGAGCTGGAGCGCCATCAGCAGGCGCTGCTCCCGGCCATCGTCGTCCTCAGGAGTCCGGCCACGGGGCTCCTGCACTACGTCACCGTCGTGAAGATGACCCGCACGAAGGTGTGGGTGATGGATCCGGCCTTCGGCCTCTCGGCCTGGAGCGCGGCCGAGTT
>JBIOTX010000398.1:0-5627 GCA_044866315.1 Thermoanaerobaculia bacterium
AGGTCTCCCAGATGGATCGTCCCCTCGTCCGGCTCCTGCAGCGTGGCCAGGATGCGCATGAGCGTCGACTTGCCGGCCCCGTTGCGCCCGAGCAACCCGAACATCCCCGGCGGAACGTCGAGAGAGATCCCTTTCAACGCCCGGGTCCCGTTCGGATACGTTTTCGAGAGCCCAAAAATGGAAAGCTGAGATGTCATGGACGTGCGTTACGAGACAACGCACACGGTTGTTGCGGACACGGTGGAAAACTTTGCGTGATCGCGAGACGTGCGAATGCGGACGTCTGCCGCTCAGGGACCAGAATGTTCGAGGTGCAGCCCATTTTTGAGCCACCCCCAGAAAGCACGAAAGCCGCCTCGCGGCGGCTCATCAAGTGCTTCGTTTGGCGGGGCCGACGGGGCTCGAACCCGCGACCTCCGGCGTGACAGGCCGGCGTTCTAACCGACTGAACTACGACCCCGCGTTGGGACTACCGGTAACGGGCGCATGGCGGCGTCCATTCCCGAAACGAGCGCGCATGGTACGGGTGGGCGGGAAGTGTGTCAACCCTCGAACACCTCGGCAGTTGCGAGGGGCGGGGCGGCGGCATCCTTGGCCGCCACGATCGGCTCCGCCACCCGCCAGTCGATGCCTAGGGCGGGGTCGTTCCAGAGAAGGCTGCGGTCGCTTTCCCGGTCCCAGAGGGTCGTGCATTTGTAGGCGACCTCGGCTTCTTCGCTGAGGACGGAGAAGCCGTGGGCGAATTTCGGGGGGATCCAGAGCATCCTGCGGTTCTCGGCGGTGAGCTCGACGGCGTCCCACTGGCCGAAGTGGGGGGATGCCCTTCGGATGTCGACGGCGATGTCGAGGATGGCGCCGCGGACGCAGCGGACGAGTTTTCCCTGCGGCTCCCGGAGCTGGTAGTGGAGGCCGCGGACGACCCCTTGCTTGGACATGGACTGGTTGTCCTGCGGCCAGTCGGTGGGGAGGCCGAGGCGGCGGAAGGTCTCGGCGTGGAAGAGCTCCATGAACCAGCCGCGCGCGTCGCCGTACACGACCGGCTCGAGGATCAGGACGCCCGGGAGGCGGGTCTCGATTACCTTCAAGCGGCGCGGATGATACACGGTATCTTTTCGCGAGCTCGTCCACACGAGCGAAGGAGGTTTCCGTGATCGAGACCGGTGAAACCAGGGACCTGAACCTCGAGCAGCGGCCGCAGTGGCGGCTGGCCGGCGTGATCTTCTTCAGCCTCGTCGCCCTGGTGCTGCTCTATGCCGCCTTCCGGATCATCTGGCCGTTCATGACGGCGATCCTCCTCGGCGCGATCGTGGTCACGCTGACGTTCGGAATTTTCAAGCGCGTGCGGGCCCGCCTCAAGGGGAAGTCGAACCACGCCGCGATCGCGATGCTCCTCGGCGTCACCTTCGTGATCGTCATTCCCGCGGTGATCCTGTCCATCCTCCTCGTCCAGCAGGCGAACATGGTCGTGGACAAGCTGCAGTCCGGGGAGGCCCAGGCGATGATCAAGCGCATCGACATCTCGCCGTACCTGCGCATCATCCGCCGCGTGGCGCCGAACTTCGATCCGGCCACGCTCAGCCCGCAGCGTCTGCTGCTGCCGGCCGTGCGGCAGTTGCCGGGATGGGTGGCGCGGCACGGCGGGGCGGTGGTGGGCGGTCTCGCCGGGCTCGTGCTCGGGTTCGCGTTGATGATGCTGTCGATGTACTTCTTCTACGTGGAAGGGGAGGAGATCGTGCAGCAGCTCATCGTCCTCTCGCCATTGCCCGAACGCTACGACCGGGAGTTCGCGGAGCGCTTCAAGGACGTCATCGACGCCACGTTCCGCGGGCAGCTCTTCACCGCCATCGCCCAGGGGCTCATGACCGGCATCGGCCTGGCCATCACCGGGGTCCCCGGCGCGGGCTTCTGGGGCGCGGTGGCGGCGCTGCTGTCGCTCATCCCCATGGTCGGCGCGGCCGCGGTCTGGGTGCCCGCGGCGATCTACCTCGTGATCTCCGCGTCCATGGGCGGGCACGAGTGGTGGCAGGCCATCGTCCTCATCATCTGGGGAGTGCTGCCGGTGTCGCTGATCGACAACTTCGTCCGCCCCTGGGCCATGAAGGGGAAGGCCCAGCTCCCGGCCATCCCGCTCCTCTTTGCCATCCTGGGCGGCCTGCAGGCGTTCGGCTTCGTCGGACTGGTGATCGGGCCGCTGGTCTTCTCGCTGCTGATGTCGATCATCGACATCTACAAAAGGTCGTTCACGACCGATCGGGTCCCGGTAGAGATCGCCTGATTTTGGCTCGTGGCAGGTTCTTTGTAACGGCTTGCCTTCGGTGAACGCCGAACCTGGACCTTCGATCCTGCTTGCCGACGCCGACTCAGCGCTGTGCCATCAGATGACCTCGCGACTCGCGCCGATGAACATCCGTGTGGATTGCGTCGCCGTCATCGCCGATGCCCTGCACAAGCTCGACGAGCGCGCCTACGCGCTGGTGGTCCTCGACGTCGCCCTGCCCGGCGGCGACGCCGAGCACGTGGTGCGGCGGATCGCCCGCATCCCGCGCGCGGAGCAGCCGATCGTGCTCGTCCTGGCCAGGGACGCCCAGGCCGCGCGGTCGATGGACGTGGACATCGTCCAGATCGTGCTCCGCAAGCCGGTCGACCTGACCCAGATCCTCGACCTGATCCAGAGCTGCGTGCGCAGCGCGGTCGCTGGCGCTGCCGCCGCCGCGTCGATGAAGCAGCCCGGCGAGCACCTCACGTCCTGAGCAAACGCTCGACGGTCTGCACCAGCGACGGCGCGTCGAACGGCTTGTGCACGATCGCGTAAACCTCGTGCTCGACGGACTTGAGCACCCCCCGCGGCGAGGCGGTGATGAGCACGACCCGCCTCAGCATCTTCGGGTCGCTCTCCCGCAGGTGACGGATCACGGTCATCCCCCCTGTGGTGGGGGTCATGATGTCCAGGAGCAGTCCCTGGTAGTCGAATCGCTCGATGCGCTCGAGGGCCTTCGATCCCTCGCTGACGATGTCCACGCGATGTCCCTCGCGGCGCAGGAGCGCGGCGATGAGACGCTGCATCGACGGGTCGTCGTCGAGGAGGAGAAGGCGCGACCGCCTTTGGAGAAGGGCCATGTCGGGTGAGCCGGGCTGGTGCGGAGTGAGGGATTCGAACCCACGACCCCCTCCTTGTAAGGGAGATGCTCTACCACTGAGCTAACCCCGCAGCCGAGTCACGATAACACGAGCCGGTACACCGTCCATTCGTCCATCGGTTTGGCGCCGAGGCTGCGGTAGAAACGGATCGCGTCCTCGTTCCAGTTCAGCACCGCCCATTCCAGCCGCCCGCAGTTCCGCTCCCGGGCGACCTCGGCGAGGCGGGCCAGAAGCTGGCGTCCGTAGCCGCGGCCGCGCAGCTCGGGACGCACATAGAGATCCTCGAGATAGATCCCCGGCTGGCCGAGGAACGTGGAGTAGTTGTGGAAGAAGAGGGCGAAGCCAACTGGCTCGCCGTCGGCCTCGCCGATCAGAACCTCGGCGAACCGCGGATTGCCGAACAGCGTCCTCCGGATGGTGTCCTCGGTGGCCACGACGGCGTGGGCCAGCCGCTCGTACTCGGCGAGCTCGCGGATGAAGCGGAGGATCAGCGGGACGTCGTTCTCGGTGGCGAAGCGGATGTGCATGGGGGCGCATCGTATCCAAGTGTCATCCCGAGCGTGAGCGAGGGACCTGGGTGGGTGGGTGGCACGAGACGCGCGCCCCACCCGCCCAGATCCCTCGCTCACGCTCGGGATGACATACGCGCTCTAAGCCGCGTAAGGCGACAGGTTCCGCCGCTTGGCCGGCATGGCCGCGAGGAGCTCGATGAACTCGTCGAGGAATGCCGGCGTCTCGACGTCGCGCAGGAACGCGGCCTTCCAGTGGCGCACGAGGCCCCGGCGGGTGATGCGCACGGCCGCGATCGCGCCCGCGGCGAGCTGCGGCGCGACCGACCAGCGCGGCAGCGTGGCCACGCCGATGCCACCGCGCGCCAGCTCGACCGCGGCCTCGGTGAGCTGCACTTGCATGGCCGCCTTCGGCTGCACTCCCGCGGGCGCGAAGACCTCGCGGGCCACGCTGCTCCTCTCGAAGGCGGGGTAGGTGAGCATGGTCTCCCCGGCGAGATCGGCGGCGGTGACGTACTCGCGTCGCGCCAGCGGATGGTCGACGGCCATGACGGCCACGACCTCATCCTCGAACAGGGCCTTGGTACGGATGCGCGGGTCGTCGATGGTCGAGCTGATGAGGGCCAGGTCGATGCTGCCCTCGCGCAGCGCGTCGAGGACGCGCGGCGTGGCGTTCGCGTCGATGCGCACGTCCACGCCGGCGTGACGCTTCCGGAAGCGCTGCAGCAGCTCCGGCAGCCAGTGATAGCCGGTGTAGCACTCCACGGAGATGCGCAGGAGGCCGCGCCGCTCAGTGGCGAGGTGGCGCACGTCCTCCTCGGCGCGGGCGAGCTCGCCGAGGACGCGGTCGGCGGCGGCGAGGACGCGCTCGCCGGCGGGGGTGAGGCGCATGCGCTTGCTGACCCGGTGGAACAGCTTCGTGCCCAGGCGGCGCTCCAGATCGACCAGCTGATGACTGAGCGCGGACTGGGTGAGGTGCAGCGACTGGCCGGCCGCGGTGAGGCTCCCGCTCTCGGCAACCGTCTTCACCAGCAGGAGATGGCGGGTCTCCAGAAGCATGAGCCATTCTACACGATGCGATGAAAACATTGAGCTGTTCTCATGGATGATCCGGCCCTAGATTGCCTGGATGACTCGCTACGTCGCTCTCGTCCTCACGGCCGTGCTCTGGGCCAGCGCCTTTCCCGGAATCCGGGCCGCGCTGCAGGGATACGCGCCCGGGCATCTCGTCCTGCTCCGCTTCCTCGCTGCATCGGCGGCGCTGATCGCGGTCTGGTTCTTCCGGGGACGGCGTCTGCCGGCCTGGGAGGACCTGCCGCGCATCGCCCTCACGGCCATCCTCTCCTTCACCATCTATCCCTGGGCCCTGAGCTTCGGCGAGCTGACCGTCGACGCCGGCACGGCCAGCGTGCTGGTGAACCTCTCGCCCGTCTTCACGGCGCTCTTCGCCCTGACCATCAGCGAACGTCTGCAGCCCATCGCCATCGTCGGCATCGCCGTGGCCTTCGCCGGAGCGACGCTCGTCGCCGGCGGCGGCGCGTTCGGCCTCACGCCGGGCGTGGGCGCGGTGCTGATCGCCGCGGTCGTGCAGGCGGCGCAGTTTGTCCTCTCGAAGACCCTCCTGCGCCGCTATGACGCCGTGTCCGTCGCCGTCTACTGCGTCGTCCTCGGCGCGGCGGCCGATCTCGTCTTCGCCCGCGGCTTCGCCGCCGCCGTCGCCTCCGCCCCGCTCTCCGCCACCCTGGCCGTGCTCTACCTCGGCATCATGCCCACGGCTGTGGCGACGATCCTCTGGTCGTACGCGCTGGCGCGCGTTCCCACGCCCGTCGCGGCGTCGTTCCTCTACCTCGTGCCGCCGGTGTCGATTGCCATCGGCTGGCTGTGGCTGGGGGAGGTCCCGCGCCCGCTGACCTGGCTCGGCGCGGCCATCGCCATGGTCGGCGTGGCCCTGGTTACGGTTGGACGTGGAGCGGTGGGCTG
>JBIOTX010000399.1:0-21051 GCA_044866315.1 Thermoanaerobaculia bacterium
ATCTTCAGCAGCGTGGTCTTGCCCGACCCGTTCGGCCCGACCAGGCCGACGTGGTCGCCGTCGTGGACGGTGAAGCTCAGGTTCTCGAACAGCGGGCGGGAGCCGAAGGCCTTCGCGAGCGACTCACAGGAGAGGAGGACGGGCATGGGCGGGTGGGAGGATAGCGCGGGTCAGCCCCGGCGCCTCGTCCCGCCAAGCCGGTTGCTCATCCGAGCTTCTTCGCGACTGCACGGACCAGGCTCTTTCCGCCCTTCTTCCGCGGTTTCTTCGATTTGCCGCGCAACGCGATGATTGCCGTCACGGCCGTGGAGATGGTGGCAACGGCGATCCCCGCCGCCTGCTCCTTGTTCTCGGACGTCATGTCGTTCCAGTACTCGAGCAGTCGCGCGACATTGCTCTCGGCGCTGCGCTCGGCTTTGCTCAGCTTCTTCGCGATCCCGTCAATCGCCTTGATCGTCGCGTCTCGCAGCAGGGAATCCAGGTTGGTCGGGCTCATGCGGATGGAGAATGCAAGGCTCAGTCCGAACGCGGGGACCGCACCGGTCACTCCGCCGCTCACCGCCCCAGCAGCGACTGCGCCCAGTTCGTGAACGCCTTCTCGAAGTCGCGCTCGTCGCGCGCACGGCTCCGCACCTTGAGGGCGATGCTCATGAGGATCAGCCGCGCGGTGAGCTCCACGCGATCGATCGAGCCCAGGAGACCATCCCTCGTGGCCAGACCGAGGGGAAAGCCGGGCATGCGCTGCATGGCCTCCGGATCGGCCAGCAGCTCGTAGGAGTCCACCTGCCACTTGCCGTCGGCCAGATCGCGCAGGAGGCCCCCGTAGACCGAGTACATCGCCGTGGGCTCGTGCACGTCGATGGCCGTGCCGAGGATGGGACCGGCCTCGGCGATCGTCGGGAGGTCGTTGCCGAGCGCTCGCCCGCGCGCGATCGGATCGCCGGCGGGATCGCCGGCGATGGCCGCGAGCAGCTCGAAATAGGCGTCGTGCGGCCGGGTGTAGCGCAGGGCCAGGGCGGTGGCGGGCAGGATCAGCTCCAGCGCGCGGTCGCCGTAGCGGCTCACCGTCAGGTCGAAGAGGATCCGATAGACCGGCGGCACGATCACCAGCTGAGCCTCGACCCGGGCCCGCGCGCCGGCGAGGTCGCCCATGAGCAGCTCCGCGTGCACGACCGCGGACCCTTCGACGAGGGCCTTGATCGAGAGTCCCGCGGCGTTGGGCTCGCTCTCGATCTCGGCGAGCTGCCGCTCATGGACGAAGAGCTCGGGCAGGATCGCCCCGGCCAGGGAGTGATCGCCCGGCGCGGCTCGCTCCCGCAGCGCGGAAAGGCGAGTCATCTCGCTCAGCAGGGGCGGCACGCCTGCCTCCGGCTCCGGAGGCAACTTGGCGTCGCGGATCATCAGAAACATCCGATGCTGCCGCTGGTACATGTAGCCGGAGGCCACGGTCTGGGCGAAGTGATACACCTCGTGATTGATGGTCCGCATGATGTCCACGTCCGCCGCCGTGTGCTGGCCGGCCTGATAGCGATCGCAGATCTCCGCGAACTCGGCGCTGGTGATGTTGACCAGCATCATTCCGGACACGGGCTCGAACTGGCCTGTTTGATCGAAGGGGAGGCGCTTCAGGAGCGGAAGGGGATCGACGAATTCCGACATGGCCGTTCACACCGGTCTGGCCCGCCACCGCCCCGACGCGTCGCGCCGCACCAGCTCCACGATGCTGCCGTCCCGCAGCTCCACATCCCCGAGACTCTGGAGACTCTTCCTCACATCATCGGCGGTCATGTCCGGGAGCTGCGAGATCGCCTTCGCCACGAGCTCCTCCTCGGTCATCGGGCCCTGAAGCTCCAGAAACCCGAGCAGGGCGATCTCGTTGCGGGACAGCGGCGCGCCCTTGCGCCAGGCCTTCCAGCACATGGCCGCGAAGCTGGTGAGGGCGGTGATGACCGCTGCAGCCGCGATCCCGCCGGGTACCGCCGCGGCCGTGGCCACGGCGCCGACGATGCCGATCGCCTCGACCACCGGCATGTCCTCGGTCCGCAGCACCCATCCCTTCAGCCGGAAATCGAGTCCCGCGCCGGTTCCCCCGCCGTCCCGGCGGACGTCCGTTTCCGCCTGGCTCACCCCGGCGCTGAGCGCGGCGAGGAGGTCGGCTCCGGGTGCCTCTTCGGCCCACTTCTCCGTGAGGGCTTCGACGAACTCACCCTCTGTGTCGAAGTGACGCATGGCAGCGCGGTATTCTATTCGCTCCGATTGCAGGTCCCGGAGGCACGCCCATGCCGAAACACATTCTGTTTCGAGTGCTCATCCTGTCCTTCGCCACGTTCGCCGGCGCCTGTACGTCCCTTCGCCCGTGCATTGCGATCGATACCAGATCATCGAGAGCAAGCGCTTTGCCGTTCATCCGTACTGCGCCTCGATCTGCTGGGTGTATCTCGACGCGACCGGGGACTGGTTCTGCAAGCTCGATCAGAAGAACAACAAACGACTGCGCGAGATCGCCAACGCGCCGCGCTTTCCCCACTACCGCACGTTCTTCCAGCGTGGCGCCCAGGTCGTGCGGCTGCGGGCGCCGGACGTCAACGCCCTCTCGAACCTCACCGCATGGACCGTGCTGACCGAGCAGGAGAAGATCGCCGAAATACTGGGAATCACGAGTCAGGAGACCAGGCCATGTCCACCCGACGAGCCGTGAACGCGATCCGGCTGGCCGCAGCGCTGGCCGCCGTCGCCGTGCTGCAGGGGTGCGGCTGCACGACGTATTCGAACCGGCTGTGCATCGGCCACCGTCCTCCGCACATCGCGCAGTTGCGCAAGTGCGATTTGCGCGACACGATCAATCCGCCGCTGTGCCCCATCGGTCGCGCGCTCGGCTTCTTCACCACCCCCTTCAAGCGGGCCGGCGTCTTCGGCTGGAAGGATATGCACATCGCTGCGGTCGTGATCGGGACGGTGGAGCAGGTCGCCACTTCGACCGATCACTTCGTCACCGCCGATCTCCGCGTGGGCGAGCTCACGGCGAACGGAGCGCCGGTCGACGTGGACGACAAACGCTACCTGCGCGCGGAGATCTGTGCGCGCCGGCTCCGGCTCGCGAAAGCTGCGCTGCCGTGCCCCGGCGACACGATCCGTATCACCGGACTGATTCTCTGGGACGGGGACGGCTTCCTCGAGATTCACCCGCAGCGAGCCGAGGATGTGGAGATCCTCGAGCGAAACGGGGACTGCTACTCCACCGGCGTGATGCGGACGCGCAGCGATCCGTAGTTGTTGGCGTAGCGCGAGCTCGCGTCATTGGCGAACAGGACCAGCGTGATCCCCGTCGAATTGATCTTCTCCGCGCCGCACACGCTGACGACCCTTTCCTGCGCCGCACATACGGCGGCGACGGCGAAAGCCAGGGCGATCGTGATGGCGCGCATGCGGAAAAGTGTCCCAGAACCGCCGTCGAATGGCGAGCGTATGATCGCCGACCATGCCGCATCGATACGTCGTCTCCGAGCTCGCCAGCGTGTCGTGGCGCGAGGGCGAGGTGTTGATCGCGTCGCCGGTCCGAGGGGTGACGCTGACCACGGCGGATGCTTCTCTCCTCGCCGTGCTCTCCGCCTTCGCCACGCCGCGGGAGATCGAGGACGTCGCCGCCGGGTCGCCGGACCTCGCGGCGCGGATCAACGAGTGGATCGCCGCGGCGATCCTCGTCGAGGCCGACTCGCCCGAGCGCGAGGCGGTGCAGCACTGGGACCGCCATTCGCTGGCGCTGCACGCGAGCGCGCGCGAGTTGCCGTGGCGGCGAAGCCGCGGCAGGACGACGCCGCCAGCCATCGCGCCGCGGCGATCCGAGGAGAGGATCCCGCTCGCGCCCGGCCCGGCCGTGTTGGGCCGCGCCGGCCGGAGCGATCTCGCCGCGCTGCTCGACGCGCGCCGCACGCGCCGGCTTTGGGCAAGCACGCCGATCGGCTTCCGGGCCTTCTCCGATCTGTTCTGGCTGAGCGCGCGGAATCGCGCCGAGCCCATCGACGGCCATGTCTCGCGCCCGTATCCGTCCGCCGGGGCGGCCTATTCGCTGGAGCTGTATCCGGTCCTGGCGGAGGAGGCGGTCGAAACGCTTCCCGCCGGCGTCTACCGCTATCTGCCGGAGGCACACGCGCTCGAGGTCGTGTCGCCGTTCGGCCCGAGCGCTCGGCCCTTTCTCGAGGCGGCGGGAAGCGCGGCCGGCGCGGCCCCGCCCCCGGTGACGATCCTCATCACCAGCCGCTACGCGCGGCAGAGCGCGACGTACACGCGCATTGCCTACACCCTCGTGCTCAAGGAAGTCGGGTGTCTGTTCCAAACGCTCTATCTCGCGGCCGAGGCGCTCGGCCTCGCGGCGTGTGCGCTCGGCGGCGGCACGCCGCGCGGGCTGCTCGCCGATCTCTGCGGCACGAGCGAGCTGGAGGAGCCGCTGGTGGGGGAGTTCGCCCTCGGCGCGGCCGCCGACTGACGCCTAGCGCAGTCCCGTCGCGGTGTAGAGGGTCGAGGGGTTTTGGTAGTAGCCGTAGGCGAACGACTTCCCATCGGGCATGAGCAGGACAGGCCCCATCCGCAACATGGCCTCCGGATCGGGACCCGTGAGCTCGCGCAGCAGCCGGCGCTCGCCTGTGGTCAGGTCGACGTCGTAGACCTTGAGCGGCATCTGCGCGGCCGGATACACGAAGAGGTGCCGGCCGTCGCGGCTCCATCCGGCCGGGCGGTCGCCCGCCATCACGCCCTGCGCGCGCCGCATGGCCGGTTTCCCCGCGGCGGCGCCGAGGTCGAACAGCCAGGCCTGCTGCTGGTGGTCGAAGACCAGCAGCGATCGTCCATCCGGGGAGACCGGCTTGATGGCCCCGCCCCCCGCCGGATTGACGCTTCCGATGCCGACTCCGGGCGGGGTCACCGGGCGCGGCGGCGTGCCGTCGCGGGCCTGGACGAACATGCGCATGCCCGCGGCGGTCCGGGCGTTGATGATCAGCCGCCCGTCCGGAAGCCATCCGGCCCAGAGGCAGTCGAGATCGTTGGGAACCGGCTCGATTTTCCCCGGGCCGGTCGGCATGAGGATCAGCTCGCGCCGCTTGGTACCGGGCCGCAGCGCCAGGACCATGTCCTGCTGCGGCGAGAAGCCCAGGGCCATCCCATCGCCGAGGCGCACGGCCGGGGAGTCATCGAGGCGGCGCATGTACACCGTGACCTTGTACTCCACCCCTTCCCACGACTCGGTGAAGAGGATGCTCTTTCCATCCGCGGAGACGTCGGCCAGGATCGAGGCGTCGAGCCACGAGAAATCGGTCTCTTTCGTCCCGTCTTCGGACGGCACCATGATCCCGCCCAGGCTGGAGGTGATGGCCAGGAGGAGCGTGCCATCGCGGGCGATGTCGTGCAGCCAGGGCCATCCCGGCGAGCGCATCACCTGCCGTTGCTTCCCGCCGAGGGTGACGGCGTAGATGGTCGGCACCTGCTGCGCCTCGGGCTGCGTGGCGAACCACACTTCCTTTCCGTCCGGCGCCCAGGCCATTCCGCGGGCGAGCATGGCGGCGCTGGCGAGGGTGCGCGTCGAGCCGTCCAGACCGACGATGATGATGTCGCTCCGCTGATCGTTGATCTGGACGTTCATGGCGATCTGATCGCCTTTCGGCGAGATGCGCAGGGCGAATCCAAGCCGGTTGCTGGTGTACAGCACATGGCCGAGCGGAAACTCCAGCTGATAGCCCTTGTCCGTCTTCCGCCACACGGCCAGCCGCCCATCCGGCGACCAGTCGGCCATGATCACCCCGTTGGCGATCTCCCGCGGAGTGCCGCCGAGGACCGGCACTTCGGCCAGGGTCCCGCCGCCGTACCAGTCCCAGAGCCGGCCCCAGGTCGGCGGGTTCAGGATGACCGCCATTTCCCCCGCCCCGGAGATGCTGGCCAGCTCGGCGCTCGGAAGGGTCATGGCATGCGACTCGGGATGGTCGGTGCGCAGCATGTGCAGCCGCGTCGGCTGCATCCTGCGGCTGGCCGAGTAGACGACGGTGTCGCCGTCGGCGGTGAACCGCGCCGACTGAATGAGCGTCGGCTTGAAGGTCAGGCGGTGGAAGGACGGCTCCGCCGTGGCCGGAGTCCGCATTTTCAGGTACGCGGTCAGTCCCGCGGCGGCGATCAGGAGCGCCGCGACTGCCGCGGCAATGGCCGCGATCGGGCGTTTCTTCTCCGGCGCCGGAAGCACGAGCGGACCGGTCCCCGCCCATGGAATCTCCGAGCAGGTCTCCAGATCGAACAGGAGATCGTTCGCCGTCTGGAAGCGCGCGTCGGGCGACTTCTCCAGGCAATGGGTGACGATGCGATACAGCACCGGCGGCAGGTTCGGGACCAGGTCCTTGAGGTCGGCCGGCTCGCGGTTGAGGATGGCGGTCATGGTCTCGAAGACGGTGTTCTGTTCGAAGGGCAGCTCTCCCGAGAGCATCTCGTAGAGCACCACGCCGAAGGAAAAGATGTCCGAGCGGCGATCGACGTCGAGACCGCGGGTCTGCTCCGGAGACATGTACGAGACCGTGCCCACCACCATCCCCGGCGCGGTGAGCTTCGACGACACATGACCGAGGTCGCCGCCCCCCCGGTGCTGATGGGCCAGTCCGAAGTCGAGGATCTTCACCCGCCCGTCGCGGGCGATGAAGATGTTCTCCGGCTTCAGATCGCGGTGGATGATGTTCTTCTCGTGCGCCGCGGCCAGGCCACGGGCGATCTGCGCGGCGTAGTCGAGCGTCTTCCGCGCCGAGAGCGGCCCGCTCTGAAGCTTGGTGCCGAGAGTCTCGCCTTCCAGCAGCTCCATGACCACGTACTCGACGCCATCCGCCGAGCCGATGTCGTAAATTGCGATAATGTTGGGGTGGTTGAGCTGACTGATGGCCCGAGCCTCGCGCTCGAAGCGCTTCAACAGTTCCTGGTCGCCGGCATAGGCCGTGGGAAGGACCTTGATGGCCACGTCGCGCCGCAGACGCCGATCCCGGGCGCGGTAAACCTCCCCCATGCCGCCGGCTCCCAGGAGACCGAGGATCTGGTACGGCCCGAGCTGACTGCTGGCGGCGAGAGTGGCGGTCATGGCCGGTCGCGGAGCGAGGATTGAACGATCAGCGGCCGCGGTTTCGCGCCGACGTCCGCGCCCACGCTCTCAGTGACCACTTGGTCGTGCTCGACACATGGTCGGGCGTCGAGCTGCTCGAGGGCCGGCTCAGTTCCGCGCTTGCTCATCTTCTGAAGGGAGAAATTGCTTCAACACAAATGATAACGCAGGTCGAAGGTCTCGACACGCTGGAAGGCGCGTGGGAGCTCGACCAGTTGCGGCGCCGCGGCCTCATCGACGGTGAAGAACCGCCGGTGCAGGGCGACGAGCCCTCCATCGTGACCGTGGCGGACTACCTCGACCCGCGGCTCGAGGACGTGAATCGCCAGGCCCTGGCCACCGGGCGTCCATGGATGCTGGCGCGGCCGCACGGGACGATCGTCTGGGTCGGCCCCGTGTTCGCTCCCGGCCGCGGTCCATGCTGGGCGTGCATGGCGGCGCGCCTGCGCGCCGTGCGCGCGGCGTGGCGGCTGCCGGAGAGGCGCGTCGACGAGGAGCCGGTGACGCAGATCGGTCTCGACCTCGCGGCGCTCGAGGCGGCGCGCTGGAGGCGCCGGCCGGACGCGCCTGCGCGGCTGGTCACGTTCGATACGCAATCGCTCGCCCAGCGCGCGCACGCCGTCGTGCGCAGGCACGACTGCGCCGCCTGCGGCGATCCTCGGGCGCGCCGCTCCTTCCGCCCTCTGACCCTGGAGAGCAGAGAGAAGGCGTTCACCTTCGACGGCGGACACCGGTCGGCCTCGCCGGACGAGACCTGGGCCCGTTACGAGCACCTCGTCAGTCCGCTCCTGGGCGTGGTGCACGACGTCGAGCGGGCCTATGGCGACTCCGGGCAGCTCAATGTGTTCGTGGCCCGCCACAACTTCGTCATCGAGAGCCTGCAGAGCACCGCCAGCCGCAGCTTCGGCAAGGGGATGACCGCCGAGCAGGCGCGTACAGGCTCGCTGTGCGAGGCGCTGGAGCGCTATTGCGGCGAGTTTCGCGGCGACGAGCCGTCCGTGCGCGCCTCCTTCCGCGAGCTCGGCGAAGAGGCCGTCCATCCGAACGCCTGCCTCAACATCAGCGAGCGGCAATACGAAGGCCGGGAGCAGTGGAACCGCGAAACGCCGCGCATCCTCTGGATTCCCGAGCGGTTCGACGAGGAGAAGGAGACGGACTGGGTGCCGGCGTGGTCGCTCACGCACGAGCGCAGGCGCTATCTGCCCGCCGCCCTCTGCTACTACGGCTACACCCGCGGGCCGAACGGCTTCGCCTACGCCGACTCGAACGGCAATGCCGCCGGCAGCTCCATCGAAGACGCCGTCCTCCAGGGTCTGCTCGAGCTCATCGAGCGCGACGCCGCGGGCATCTGGTGGTACGGCCGCCTCCAGCGCCCCGCGGTGGCGATGGAAACCCTGTTCGTGGAGGCGATGCGGCGCGAGTACGCCGCGCGCGGCCGCCGGCTCTGGCTGCTCGATCTGACCACGGACGTGGGCCTCCCCGTCTGCGCCGCCGTCTCCATGAGGGACACGCCGGAGAGCCTGTATCTCGGATTCGGCGCGCATCTCGATCCGGCCCTGGCCGTCACGCGCGCCGTTTCCGAGGCCAACCAGCTCCTGGCTTACAACCGGGCCAGTCCGCTGTATCTCGGAGAGCTCTCCGACCGGACCTTCCTCAAGCCGCACGGATCGCGCGAGCTCTCCACCGTGGCCATGCCGTCGGACGATCTGCGCCAGGACGTCGTCGCCTGCGTGGACGTCCTTCGGCGGCTCGGGCGGGAAGTGATCGTGCTCGATCAGACCCGCGAGGACGTCGGCCTCCCGGTGGTGAAAGTCGTCGTGCCGGGGCTGCGCCATTTCCGTCCCGGGTTCGCTGCGGGGCGGCTGTACGACGTGCCCATGCGGCTCGGATGGACCGGGCGCCCGCCGCGCGAAGAGGAGCTCAACGCCGCGCACCTCACCACCTGACGGCGCGCACTTGACGCTGTGCGGACCGCGGCGCAGAATGATTCCGTACTTCAGCACTGACAACCCACAATTCGCGCCGTTCGTCACGACTGTCCGTCTCTTCACAACATAGTCGATGGAGGGAGTCTCGATGTCCGTAGAGAACGCGAGGAATTTCATTGACCAGGCGTACAAGGACAAGAAACTCGCCCAAGAGGGCGCCAGACGCTACAAGGACATCGTGGATGTCGGTCGCGAGCATGGCTACCACTTCAGCAAGGACGATTTCGAGAAGGCCATCCGCGAGCGCCAGAAACCGGGCAAGCACGGCGATCCGGCGGTCGATCCGGACACCTGCTTCTGCTGCATCTAGCGAGCCGCTGCGGGCATGGTCCGAAACGCACGGCTACTGCCGATCGCGCTGAGCAGGCCGCGCAAGCTGTTGCCGCCGTTCCGGCGGTCGTCGGCGCCGGTCGATCTGTCGCAGTCCGTCGAGCTGACGATCGTCGTCCGCTCGCGCGGGTCGGAAGACGAGTGGCGGGAGCTCGTCACGGAGCTCACCAGCGGCCTGCCGCGTCGGCGCCGCTATCTCACCCGAGCCGAAGTCGCGCGGAAGTGGGGAGCTTCGCCGGACGACCTCGCGGCGGTCCAGAAGTTCGCCCGGGCGCTGCGGCTGAAGGTCGTTTCGGCCGACGCATTCCGGCGGTCCGTCGTGGTCAGGGGCTCGCTGGAGCGCCTCGGCCGCGCCTTCGACGTCACCTTCCGGTCCGTCGCTCATCCCCTCGGCACGTTCCGCTCCTATGTCGGAGATCCCAAGGTCCCGCTGTCGATTCATCCGCTGATCGAGGGCATTCTCGGACTGGACGACCTTCCCACGTCCGGACCGCACGCGGCGACGTCCGCCGCGAAGCCCGTGGTGTGGGGCGGGATGGACCGCCGGGCCTTGCTCGAGGCCTACGCCATTCCGGAGGGCCTGCGCGGCAGAGGGCAATGCGTCGCCGTCATCGAGCTCGGAGGAGGCTATTACCAACGCTCCCTGACCGAGTACTTCCGGCAGTTCGACCTCGCTGCCCCGAGCGTGCGGAGGCGCAGCGTCCGCGGGGTGAAGAACAATCCCGCCCCGGCGGACACGATCCGCAAGTTCATCGAGTTCCTCGCGGACCCGAATTCGACCAAACCGCCGATCAGCCACAACGAGGGAGTCCAGGTCGAATGGACGATCGAGACGATGACCGACCTGGCCATGGTCGGAACGATCGCGCCGGAGGTCTCCCTCCTCCTCGTGCAGGCGCCGAATGACGACCAGGGGAAGTATCACGCCATCACCGCCGTGATCGCCGAGCGAAAGAGTCCCCCCTCGGTGCTCTCCTGCAGTTGGGGAGGTCAGGAGCCGACGCAGACCCCCTTCCTCCGGCGTACGCTGAACCGATGGTTCGAGACCGCGGCGGTGATGGGGATGACGGTCTGCTGTTCCGCCGGTGACAGCGGCGACGGAACGCTCCTTCCCAAGGCCGCGCAGGACGAGCTCACCGCCCACTTTCCCGCCTCCAGCCCGTATGTGCTCGCATGCGGCGGAACGAAGCTCTACCCGAAAGCGCGGATCGAGACGGCGTGGAAACAGACTGTGCACGGCATGCCCATGGCCGGCGGCGGCGGCTTCAGCGCCGTGTTTTCCGCTCCCCCGTGGCAGACCGCTGCCGGGATCGATCCCCAGAAGTGGATTCCCTCCGGCATGAAGAGCGGGGAAGGGCGGGCCCTTCCCGACGTCGCGGCAAAGGCGGATCTGGCGCCGGGATTCTGCGTCATGGTCTGCGCCGGAATGCAGTATCCGGCCGGCGGAACGAGCGCCGCCGCGCCGTTGTGGGCCGGGGTTGCGGCGATTCTCAACCAGGGGCTGCGCGCGCGCGTCGGAGCGCTGCACTCGCTCCTCTATGACGGCCCGCTGCGCCGGGCCCTGCGCGACATCGTCGCCGGAAACACCGGCGTCTTCCATGCCCGCCGGGGATGGGATCCGTGCACCGGCTGGGGAAGCCCGAAGGTCGAGAAGATGCTGCGCGTCCTGCGCGGCTGATCCCCTGCGGACCATGGCCGAGCGAGTCCCCCGGATGCCAGAGGCGCGCGACGGCTTCGTGCCGACGCTGAACCGGCAGGGCTTCATGAGCCTGCGGCCGGACGCCTGCATGCAGGCGTTCATCGCCTTCGCCGGGACGTCCTCCGCGCCCGTGGCGGACATCGGCGCGGCGTATGGCGTGGCCACGATCCCCGCGCTGGAGGCAGGGGCACACGTCATCGCCGTGGACGTCGACGAGGAGCATCTCGCGATCCTCGAGCAGCGCGTTCCGAGCGCCTGCCGGCATCGGCTGCGGACGATTGCCGCGTCGTTCCCGGAGGACCTCGAGCTGGATCAGGGCAGCATCGGCGCGTTTCTCGTCGCCCAGGTGGTGCACTTCCTGTCCCCCGATCGCCTGGAACTGGCGGCCAGCCGCCTCTTCGAATGGCTGATCCCGAACGGGAAGGTCTTCCTCACCACGGCCTCCCCCTACCTCGGCAATCTGAAGGCGTTCGTTCCCGTATACGAGGCCCGCAAGCGGGCCGGCGACCCGTGGCCGGGCTATGTGCCCGACGTGCTGCAGTACGGGCCGGAACCGTGGCTCAACCCGTTCCTGTCGATGCTGCTCGTGGACCCCGAGACGTTATCGCGAGTGTTTCGCCAGGCCGGCTTCGTCGTGGAGCAGGCGGAGCTCATCGCCCGGCCGGAGCTTCCCCCGCAGCTGCAGCTGGACGGGCGCGAGGCGGTGGGACTCGTCGCCCGGAAACCGTGACCGGCCGCACACCGCATGGCGGGCTATCTCCGCAGCGCGATCCATCCTCCGCACGCCAGGAGTGCTGCCAGGAGGAGGAGCATCCACTCCGAAAGCGTGGGGATGGCGGACACGAACGCAGGGGCGACGGCGTTGGAAAACTCGGACGTGTCCCCTGTGGTCAGGTCGGTGGCGGTTGCCGTCATCACGGTGCCTGCTGGAATGGGCGGGAGGGTCGCGGCGATGGCTGTGTTCCCGCCGGCGTCCGTGGTCACGGTGATGAATCCGAGAAACGTCCGCCCCTCGCCGAAGCCGGAGGGATCCGCGGCCGGACTGTTGAAGAATTCCACGCGAAACGTCCGAGCCGGAGTGCTGTTCAATGTTCCCGTCACCGTGGTCGAGCCGGCGACGGTGACCGCCGTCAGGACGGGATGGTTCTGAAGACGATTCGGTCCTGTGTCGGGATCTCCGGCGTCGTTCGCGGTCGGACCGTCGTCGGCGAGATCGATCCCGAGCCCGCCGTTGAGATCGATCGAGTTGCCGAGGAACTGGTTTCCGACGGCCCCGCCGGAAACGGAGATGCCGTCGCCGCCGTTGGGCAGTGCGGCCGTTCCGGTCACGTCGGTGCCGATTCGATTGCCCGCGATGACCGTACCCGCGGCGGGCACCTGCGGAAAGTCGCCTCCGGAGCTCACGATGATTCCATCGGCGCCGTTTCCGGAGATCAAGTTCCCCGCACCGGCGACAGCGCCGCCGACCGTGGTCTGCTGGGGCCCGAACAGGGCCACTCCCTGCAGGCCGTTCGGCACCGCGGCGGTGCCGGCGCCGTTGGTTCCGATGCGGTTCCCCTGGACCGTGTTCCCGGTCGCGTTGAATGCGGAATTCAGCGCGCTGATGCGGATGCCGAAGCTGGTATTTCCGGCGATCAGATTGCCGACGATCAGGTTGTTGCTTCCTCCATCGACGGCCACGCCGTTGAATCCGTTGCCGAGGTCATTCATCCCCGCCGCGTCGAGGCCGATGATGTTGCCCTGGATGGTGTTGTTGTCCGAGGCCGCGACGGCCAGGAAGCCGGACAACTGAATGCCGTTGGCGACGTTCGCGGAGATGACGTTTCGATCCAGCGCGCCCGGACCTCCGATCACCACGCCGTCGACGGTCTCCCAGACCTGGATTCCATGACCCTGGTTGCCGTCGGCGGCGGCGCCGGAGGCATCGACGCCGATGTAGTTCCCGACGATGGTCGTGCCGGTGCTGACGACCGTGATCCCGTTATTGCCGAAGTCGACGATGACCAGCCCGCGGATCGTGCTCGGAGCGAGAACGACCAGCCCGTCGGCGAGCAGATCATTCCCATCCAGGGTGATGATCGGCGTGGCGGTGAAGCCCGGCTGGGTCGTGCCGTCGATCACAACCGGATCGGTGACGTTCGGCAACGCCGATGCGACGGCGATGACCTGCGGACCGCCTCCGCCGATGTTGAAGTGAATGTCGTCGGCGCCGGGAGCTGCATTCGCGTCGAGGATGGCTTGGCGCAGCGAGCCGGGACCGGCATCGGCCGTCGTCGTGACGACGAACGTGGCGGCGAAGGCGGTCGAGCCGCTCCAAAGGGCGGTACACAAGAGTATCCAGAGAGGAAATCGTGTCATAGGGGGACCTGAAGCATACAACGTGACCTCACGCACACCCGCCCTCCCCCACCCCGCCCGACAATGGGCACCTCCCATGCGTCTCGCGCTCTTCCTCTCGGTCGCTCTGGCGAGCTCCGTCGCCGCGCAGGAGTGGCCGCTGCACTTCGCGCCGGTGTCGGTCGAGGTGCTGAAGAGCTCCGGGCTGGAGCCGGAGGATCCGCACTGGATGCATCTGCATCGCGGGCACCACACGGCGGCCGAGGCGGATGCGGTGGGACTCAGGGTGAAGCTGTTTCGCGGCAGCCGCTCGGCGGCGGAGACGATCGAGCCGGCGGAGAGCGGGATCGAGCTGCGCTACACCGTGCACGGCGTGCCGGTGTCGGACTGGCTCGCGCCGGCGAGCGGGTTCGCATTCACGCTGCGGATCGACAATCCCGCGCTCGACGCACTGGCGGACGGGTTTCACGACATCAGCGTGGAGGTGCGCGGGACGAATCACCGCGACTTCAAGCCCCACCGCGCGTTTCTCCATCTCACGCGCGGGCGGCCGGTGAGCCCGCTCGTGCCGGTCATCAACGGCGTGACCGGCTACAACGGCGACGGCGACTTCGGGCCGGCAGTGGTGTACGTCGACTCGCGTCAGCGGCGCATGGTCGGGCATCCGGCGAATCCACAGGTGACGCCGTGGGCCGCGCCGCCGCACGAGGCCGATCTCTATCTCGAACAGCTCGCGCCGAACGGCAGCTACGTGGCCGGCGCGCAGCTGTGGTGGGAGGACCCGCCGCATCCCGGCGTGCCGTTCGCGCGCGCGCTCGATCCGAACCAGAGCCAGGATCACCGTGGCTTACGTGTCGGCGCGGCGCACGAGAAGCTCCCCTTCCGCGACGGCCCGCGCGGGGTCGGCTGGATGAGCGCGTACGTCTCCGGGCAGATCGACTCAAAGGGCGGCTTCGCCTTCGTCGAGACCGGCGGGCCGGCGCGGTATCTCAGGCCCGACGGCGAGATCGTCACCGTCGCCGGCTGGCGGGTGATGCCGGGCCGCGATCCGGTCTGGAGCTCGAAGCCGCTGTCCGCGGTGCGCGCGGTCATGGAGAAGCGCGGGCAGTGGGTGGACGGGCGCGGCGAGTTCTTCACGCCGCTCGACCTGGCCATCGATCCGAAGAACGAGAGCGTCTGGTACGTGGTCGGATACGAGGACCACTGCGTCTGGAAGATCGAGATCGAGGACCTGCAGACGAACCGCGTGCGCGTGAGCGTCTTCGCCGGCGATCCGAATCACCAGCCCGGCTTCGCCGACGGCACGCGCCACGCGGCGCGCTTTCATGGCCCGGCATCGATCGTGTTCGATCCCGTCAGCGACGCGCTCTACGTCGCCGATCAGGACAACGACGCCATCCGCAGGATCAGCCGCGACGGTGTCGTGACCACGCTCTTCGGCAGTCCGGGCATAGCCGACCGACTGCGCACTCGAGGCGCAGCGGATGTGTTCGATCAGGATGCCAATCGCTCGCTGAGCCGCTTCACCGGCGCGGACCCCGAGGTCTACATGCCGCAGTGCATCCGCGTCGACAGCGGCGGGAACCTGGTGCTCCTCGATCTCGGATTCGGCTCCATCCGCCGTCTCGATCCGCGCACCCGCACCGCGAGCCTCCTCGGCAACGTCCACCAGAACTTCCAGGAGGACTATCGCGGGTGGGCCTGGCTCGACGTCGACCGCTGGGGCCACAGCGGCCCGCGCAACGGCATCTACTGGTGCAAGGCCGTGGGCGACGAGATCGAGGGCGACGGCGGCTCGCACTTCAACGAGATCTACGCCTGGCTCCCGCCGGAGGGCGGCACGAGCCGCTTCGTCTTCGGCGAGCACTGGAATCCCTATCCCGAAGGCTGGGGCGCGCGCGATGAGACCAACGCGCCGCACTATCCGTGGCTCGTCGCCGTCGATCCGCGCGGGGCCGTGCTCGTGGGCGGATTCGGCTCGCACGGCGTGTCCCGCCTGCGCGTGCAGCGAGCGGACGATCCCGTTCCCGCCCGCTACCACCCGGCCGGCCACGAGGACGGCCGCTTCGTCTGGGCCACCGGCGCGCCGTGGATCTGGCCCGGCCCTCCGGGCGGCGAGCGACACTCCAGCCGTCCCGCGTCCCTGAAGTACGGCTGGAACGCCCACAACTACCTCGGCTTCGCCGACGCCTGGGAATTGCGCGGCGACGAGACCGACGAGCAGCTCCTGAACTACTTCGAGGCCGCGTCGCCGGTGCGCGCCGACGCCGAGGCTCGCGCGCTCTGGCTCGAGTTCGTGCGCGCCAACCGCGGCGCGCCTGTCCCCGACTGCGCGAAGCCGGCCATCACCGCCCAACCCTCCGGCTCCGGCGGCACGCTGGCCGTCTCCGCCACCGGCGCCCTGCCGCTGTCGTACGCCTGGTTCGCCGGCGAGAGCGGCGACACGCGGACGCCGGTCGAGGGCGCGACGGCGAGCGCGCTGCGCGCGCCGTCCCCCGGCCGCTACTGGGTGCGCGTCGCCAACCGCTGCGGCGTCGCGCTCAGCCTGGCCACGGCGACGACTGCCGACAACCCGCCGCGCCGCCGCGCCGTGCGCCACTGAGCACTGACCAAAACCAGGAGGTTGCAGCCATACCACCTCTGGATGTCCGTCCCCGTCCTGATCGGCATGGCTGCTTCCTCCTTGCAGCGCCAATGTCGGGCGGAGGAACGGTTCCCGCCGTGACGGATGGCCACCGGGGAATGGTCATCCGTCACAAAACGATGAGCGTTATGCTGGTGGTCAGAGCGTTTCTGACGTGAGGAGCTATCGATGGCAACCGATGCCGCGCCGACGGTAAACGTGAAACAGGCGGTTCCGTTTTTCATGGTGACCGACATCGAGGCATCTCTTCGCTTCTATGTCGATGGTCTCGGGTTCAGGTTGACGAAGGAATGGCGCCCGGCGGAGGCCCGCGGTCGCATTCAGTGGTGCTTGCTTCAGCTTGGTGATGCATCCCTGATGCTCCAGGAGTATTGGCGAGATGGACATCCCAGCGGCGCTCCCGAGGGGCCTTTGGGACAGGGCGTTTCCATTTGCTTCGTGTGTCATGACGCGTTGGCGATCTACCACGACGTTGTCGCCAAAGGCGTCGCGGCCAAGCGACCGTTCGTCGGAAATGGCCTATGGGTCACCTCCGTACAGGATCCGGATGGATACCGCCTGGACTTTGAAAGTCCCACGGACGTACCGGAGGACACGGTCTATCCGGGGTAACGCGCGGTACGGCAATGAAGGGCCCACGTGCCGAAGCCGACGCGGCACGCCGCCTGCCGCACATCACAGCTTCACAATGATGCTATCCAATGGATGGTTCTGCGCGGGACGTATACCAAACAGAAACAACCCACGCTGATACTCCTGAAATGAGACTGGCATAGCCACATACAGACTGCTTGATGTGCTTGATGTCGATATTCGGATTCCTGGCGAGCCAGTCATTGATTTCAGCTTCCCCGGCGCGGGCATTCCCGCCAGAGTGCTCAATGACAAAACCGGAGTCTTCCCAGGGCGAATTTACCCAGAACAGCTTGACTTGCATCACTTGCTCCTTGTCCCAGACCGCTAAACAATAGCCAGATGGCGGTTCCGCAATTCTGCAGCAGTCGGCAGGTTTGTCGTCCTTGTTCTGGCGCTTACGACTAACCCGCCCCGAGCGATTACGCCACCGTAGACGCCCCGTCGCTTCTCGCGGAAGCGCAACTGTAGGCCGCGCCATACTGGAGACATGGGTGCAGCTCCTGTCGGGTTCCGGCGCCAAGTTCGCCGGCGTGCCAGCTGCGCCGCAAGCTGGAGTTCGTGCGCGCGAACCGCGGCGCACCCGTCCCCGATTGCGCGAAGCCGGCCATCACCGCCCCAGCCCTCCGGCTCCGGCGGAACGCTCACCGTCTCAGCGACCGGCGCCCTGCCGCTGTCGTACATATGGTTCGCCGGCGAGAGCGGCGATACGCGGATGCCCGTCGAGGGCGCGACGGCGAGCGCGCTGCGCGCGCCGTCCCCCGGCCGCTACTGGGCGCGCGTCGCCAACCGCTGCGGCGTCGCGCTGAGCCTGGCCACGGCGATCATCGCCGACAACCCTCCGCGCCGCCGTGCCGTGCGGCACTGAGCACTGATCAAAACCAGGAGGTTGCAGCCATGCCACCTCTGGATGTCCGTCCCCGTCCTGATCGGCATGGCTGCTTCCTCCTTCGCGCGCCAATGTCGGGCGGCCGAGGGAGCCCGGCTGTGACGGATGGCCTGTGGAAAGGCTCATCCGTCACCAATGCAACGCCGACCACCAGCAACGTATACAAGGTGTATCCTCCATCACAGTTCCAAAACGACAGAAAGAAATCCCACTGCCATGTCCCTCCCATCGGCGAGGAGACAACACGTGGCAGCAAGCGTCGCCATGACTCGGGAGATCCGGCGCATTCCGTCGCGTCGTTGGTACGAGGTCAGCCTGATCGCGATCGGCGTCCTCGCCGCGGTGGCCATCGTCCGGCCATACCGCACCAGCCGCAAAGGGACGGAGATGTCCGTCGCGGCACTGGCTGCTGCAGCGCGCGAGGATGCACGCTCGGTCGAGCCGCGGCTGAGCGGCGGCTTTCCCTGGGCGCCGTTCCGGCCGCCGGCGAAGAAAGCCGATGATGCCGGCTCCACGCCGGCGCCGACGCGCGGCGCCGCGACGGCATCCGAGCAGCATGTCGGCGGCGTCGCCGAGCTTTTGGGCGGAGGCGATCGTCGCGCGGTGGAAATGCTCTCGGCGGCGACCGTCTCGACGAGCGATGCCGGCACCTGGAGCGATCTGGCCGCCGCGTATTACGTCACCTCGATCCGCTATGCGGCGCCCGAGCTGCTGGCCGATGCGCTCGCGGCGGCCGACAAGGCTCTGGCCTCGGACGATCGCTTCACGGAGGCGCTGTTCAACCGTGCCCTGGTCATCGAGCGACTGGGCCTGCGAGACGACGCGCGTGAGGCATGGAAGCGATTCCTGGCCGCCGACTCCACCAGCGGATGGGCGGTCGAAGCCCGCGAGCACCTGCGGAACCTCGAGCCCGTCGTTCCGCTCGAGGATCTCTTCAAGCGCCAGTACGACAAGCTTGCCGGCAGCGACGAGGCCGCACGGGCGCTCGCCCGGGATCGCCGCGAGGAGGCGCGTCTGGCCGCCGAGACGGACATCCTGGGACGCTGGGGCGCGGCAACGATCGGCGGCGAAGCCGCGGCGGCCAGCCGGCATCTTCGATTTGCCCGCGACATCGGAGGGGAGATCGCCCGTCTGAACGGCGACCGCATGGTCCAGCGCGCGGTCGCGGCGATCGACCAGGCGGACGAGGCAGGCCGGGCGACGCTCGCGGCTGCGCACGCCGACTACAAGCGCGCGCGCCAGCTGTACGACGACAATCAGCCCATCGAGGCAGAGCCCCTGTTCCGCCGCGCGGCGGCCGGATTCGAGCGCGGACGCAGCCCGATGCTGTTCGTGGCCCGCCTGTGGGCGGCCAACGCGGCCTACGAGCAGGGACGCCACGACGAGGCCCTGCGGGACGTCGAGCGGTGGCGCGCGGAGATCCCTCCCGATCTCCTGGCCTGCCGGGCGCAGCTCACCCGTCAGCGCGGCGTCTGCCACGCCTCCCGTGCCGAATGGGGCGAGGCCATCCGCCTCCTCGGCGAGAGCATCGCCATGTACGAACGGATCGGCGAGGTCGAGAACGCGGCCTCGGCCACGCGCGTCCTGGCGGTGGTTTACGACCGCATCGGACATCGGTCGACGGCCTGGAGCCATCGGATGGTCGCGCTCCGTGGCATCGGCGGGCGGTCGGATCTCCGCCTGGAGAAGGCCGTCTCCTCGATCGTGCAGGAGTCGATGCTGCGCCAAGGCTGGCCGGTCGCGGCGGCATTTCTGAATCTGGAAGTCGACATCGCCACCCGCATGGGCGACGACGTCGGTCTCGTCGAGGCCCTGCACTACCGCGCCGCGGTCCGCGAGCGCCTGAAGGACGTCGCCGGTGCACGCGCCGACATCCAGAGCGCCTCGGGCGTGATCGCCAAGGTGAAGGACCCGGGCTATCGCGCGTATCTGCAGAACGACGCGCTCATCGTGCGGGCGATGGTGCCCCCCTCGCCTGAAGAGGCAGTGGCCCTTCTGACCACGGCCATGGCCTTCCAGGAGCAGAAGGCGGACCGGATGTACCGTCCGCGCCTCTTCCTGCAGCGCAGCCGCGCACTGCGCGAGCATGGCGACGCGGCCGGCGCCGCCGCCGATCTCGAGCGCGGGATCGCCGAGCTGGAGGCCCATCGCGCCTCGCTGCCGGCGGGAGAAGCGCGCTGGGGTGCCTTCCACGGCGCCGAGGAGTTGTTTGAGGACGCCGTCGCCCTTGCGCTCGATCAGGGCGACGTCGATCGGGCCTTCGCGTTCGCGGAGCGTGCCCGCGCGCGATCGCTGCTCGACTCGTACGGTCGCTCGCCGTCTCTCGACCGCGCGCAACTGCCCGAGAAGACCGTGGTGGTGGAGTACGTCGCTCTTCCCTCGCGGCTGATCATCTTCACGGCGGACCGGTCGGGCGTCGCCGCGGTGGCCGTCCCCCGCGGCCGCGATGCGCTCGCCGCCGAGGTGGAGGGGCTTCGCAAGGCGCTGGAGTCGAATCACGTGGCCACCGCGAAACGCTCCGCCGCCGCGCTCCACCGCACGCTGGTCGAGCCGGTGTCCTCCCGCCTCGTCGGCGCGACGACCCTCGTCTTCGTTCCGGACGCAACGACGGCCACGGTGGCCTACGGCGCACTGGTCCACGGCCGGGGAGCGTACCTCCTGGAGAGCCACACCATCGTCGTCGCGCCGAGTGCGGCCGTCTTCGCCGCGGCCGCCGAGAGACGCCGCGACGCTCCCGCTCCGCGCAGCGCGCTCGTGATCGCCAACTCCGCCCCCGGCGCCGGCGAGGAAGCGCTGGCCTTCGTCCGATCGGAGGCCGAGCAGGTTGCGCTGCGGTACCCGAGCGCCATCCGTCTCTACGAAGACGCCGCCCGCCATGATGAGCTGGCGCGGCGGGCCCCGGACGCGGACGTCATCCACTTCGGCGGCCACGCCACGGGGGACGAGAGCGGTCTCGAGCCTTCCTCCATCTCGATGCGCGACGACGGGGGGCGGCGGCGCATCGGCGTCGCGGAGATCGCCAGGCTGCGCTTGCGGAAGACGGCGGTCGTCGTCCTCGCCGGCTGCAGCACGGCGCGCGGCGAGAGACGCGCCGCGGAAGGCGTGATCAGCATCGCCCACGGCTTTCTCACCGCCGGTGCGCCGTCGGTGGTGGCAACGCTCTGGCCGATCGACGACCGCGAGGCGGCCATCTTTTTCCCGCGTCTGCACGCCCGCCTGGCCGAGGGAATGCCGGCGGCCGAGGCCCTCCGGGCGGCGCAGATCGAGTCGATGCAGCGCAGGGACGTGAGCATGTCCACCTGGGCTGCCGTTCAGGTCATTGGAAGCTGAGGGGCCGCCGCGCGCGGTCCGAGAATAGAGGAGAAAAACCATGGGCTACGCCGTGACGTTCATCGGCCTGATTCACTTTCACAC
>JBIOTX010000400.1:0-12251 GCA_044866315.1 Thermoanaerobaculia bacterium
CTCCACCGCGATCTCCCCTTCGGCTCCTTCGTGCGCGACTTCGACCGTGCCGCGTGGTCGGAGCCGGGCTCCGCCTCGTACGTGAAGGGTGACATCACCCCGCGCCAGAAGATGCTCGGCGACATCGTCTACGACATCCTCCCCACGCGTACGCGCGCCGAAGTCGAGCAGATCCTCGGCGGGTCCAACGATCCCGGCGCGGAAGCGGGAACGCTCGTCTACATCCTCGGCCCGGATCGCTCCGGCTTCAGCATCGACTTCGAATACCTCGTCGTCCGCTTCGACGCCCGCGGCCGATTCGCGCGCTACGAGCTCACCAACCGCGACTGATATTGCTCGATCGCGCGGTGGATCGTCTCGAAGTGCGCCGGTGACACGTAGCGTGTGAGCGACAGCTCCGCCAGCGCCTCCAGCCGCGCGCGCGCCGCCTCGGTGTCGCCCTGCTCCGCCTCCAGCGCGCCGAGGGCCGCGACCACGTGCGGCTCGCCTTTCGAGATCGCCAGCGCGCGCTCCAGCTCCGCGCGGGCCTCGTCGAAGGCCCCGCGCTGCTGGTGGATCAGGCCGAGGGTGAAGTGGGCGGGCTCGTAGTAGGGATTGATCTCCAGCGCGCGGCGGCAGTGCTCCTCCCCCGCATCCCAGTTCCGGCCGAGGTAGTGGATCACGGCCACGTTGGCGTTGAGCTGGAACGACAGCGGATCGTTCTCCGTGGCCACGGCCATCTGCGCCAGCGCCTCCTCGATCCGCCCGCGGTGCGCGAGCGCGAGCGCGTACCACTGCCGCGCGGCGACGTAGCCGGGGTTCAGCCGCAGCGCGGTCAGGTACTCCTCCTGCGCCCGCTCCCAGTTCCCGTGGAAGACCTCGTGGATCGCGCCCATCGAGGCGTGGGCCTCGGCCAGCGAGTCGTCGAGCTCCAGCGCCCGCCGCGCCGCCGCCTCGGCCTTCGGATAGAGCTGCTGCGGCGGATAGAGATCGCGGCTGGCCAGGGCGATGTAGCAGTCCGCGAGGCCGGAGTAGGCCGGCGCGTACTCCGCGTCGGCGTCGATGGCCGACTCGAAGAAGAAGATCGCCCGCTCGATCCCCTCGGCCGTACGGCGATTCCAGTGATGCCGTCCCTTGAGATAGAGCTGATACGCATTCGCGCTCTCCGTGTAGCGCTTCTTCAGCCGCCGGTCCGTCTCGCCGGTGACGCGCATGCGCAGCGCGGCCAGGACGTCGCGCGAGAGCTCCTCCTCCAGGGCGAAGATCCCGCCGATCGGCGCGCGGAACTGCCGCCCCCAGAGCTGCGCGTCCTTGCCCAGGTCGACCAGCTCCACCTGCAGGCTCACCGTGTCGCCGGCGACGCGGATGCGGCCGGTCAGCGCCGCGCGCACGTTCAGCTCGCGGCGCACCGCGGCCAGGTCGGCGTCCCGGAAGCGAAACGACGACGCGCCCGGCGCCACGCGCAGCCCCTCCACCGAGGACAGCGTGTTGATCAGCGACTCCGCCAGGCCGTCGGCGAGATAGTCCAGATCGACGTGGCCGGAGCGGTTCGCGAACGGCAGCACGGCGATGGAGTCGATGGCGCTGCGCTCCGGCAGCTCCGTCACCGGCCCGCTGAACGCGTAGCCGAAGCGGTGCACCGTGCGGACGAAGCGCGGCGCGCGGGCGTCGTCCCCGATCGCCGCGCGGATCTCCTTCACCAGGCTGGCCAGATTGGCCTCGGAGACGAACGTGTCCGGCCACAGCTTGGCGAACAGCTCGGCTTTCTCGACGGGATTCGGCCGCGCGGCGAGGAGGATCTCCAGCAGCTGGAAGGCTTTGCCGGTGAGGTGCACGGCTTCGCCGCCGCGCTGCAGCGTGCGCGCGTCGGAGTCGAACGTGGCGTCACCGATCAGAGCCCGCATCCCAGAACTTTCCCAGAACTCCCGCAGCGCGATCTCAAGACTCTTTGCCCTTCCTGCCCGATCTTGAGACGCGAAGGGAGATCAACATGAAACTGCTCACGAAATGGATTGCAATCGGAATGCTGGCGGTGGCCGCCATCGCCTGCGACAGCAAAAAGGACGACCCGCCCGCGCAGCCGGAGACCGCTACGGTCACGGAGACGACGGTGACGGAGACCACGATGACCGACACGGCGGCTCCCGCCACGGACACCGCGGTGGCGCCGGCTCCTCCGGCGACCGAGACCTCGGCTACGACCGAGACCTCGACCACGTCCGCCACCACCACCGACGCATCCAAGCAGTAGCCGCAGGAGCGGCGGCGAGTACCCTGTCCGCGTGCAACGGACGATCCTCGCCGCCGCCTTCCTCGCCCTCGCCTGCGCCTGCGCCAAGGTCGAAAACCTCGACTCCCGCGGCGTGAGCCTCGTCGCCTTCGGCGACTCCCTCACCGCCGGCTACGGCGCCGGCCCCGGCGAGGACTACCCCTCGCGCCTGGCGGCGCTCCTCGGCACGCCGGTCATCAACGCCGGCTTGAGCGGCGACACCACGGAGTCCGCCCTGGCGCGCATCGACACTGACGTTCTCCCCCACAACCCCCGCGTCGTCCTCGTCGGCCTCGGCGGCAACGATTTCCTCCGCCAATCCCCCGTCCCCGCCACCGAGGCCAACCTGCGCGCCATCGTCCGCAAGATCCACAGCGCCGGGGCCATGGTCGTCCTCCTCGGCTACCGCTTCCCCACCTTCGGCCCCAGCTACGAGGACATGTACGAGCGCGTCGCCGACGACGAGCACTGCCTGCTCATCCCCGACCTGCTCGACGGCATCATGAGCGACCCCGCGCTCAAGAGCGACGAGATCCACCCCAACGCGCGCGGCTACGCGCTCATCGCGGAGCGGGTGGCGGGGCCGGTGAAGAAGCTGCTGCGGCGGGCGGACGGGGCGCGGTGATCGTTTCAGGATGAACATGGATCGCGCTACCAGTCCATCCGCTCCACGGAGCGCACGCGCCCGTGCACGAATGACGCGTGTCGCTCCGCGAAGCGCACGCGCTCGTGCACGAATGACGCGTGTCGCTCCACGAATCAAACCCCACCGTAGCTCTACGGTGCGCGACGCTGCGCGAATCACTCGCGACGGCAGGTCTTCGATGCGGATAGCGGATTTTGGCAACTGCTGCGCTGCACGCGGCGAGGCGGATGCTCGGCCCAGCGCGGAGTGTGCTCCGCGGAGGACACAAAGGACTCCAAAAACCTGCGATTTTGATCGCGCGACGCACGTCGCGGCATTCGGGCAGCAACAACTTGCTTCGCCCAGCCTGCGGACTGATTCGAGCAGCCGCGCAAAGGCTGCCGCTACGGTCGCGAGTGATTCACGCAGCAACAAGTACCGTAGGGCTACCGTCGCATTCGGTAAAAATAGAAACACCTGCTCCATCGGGGGCCTCACCTGCGCGTCCTCTTTGATGGACAGCGCTATCGATGACGATAGAAGTTGTATCGCGAGGATCAGAGCGCTCTATCGTGCGGATCAAGGGCTCCATCGCGCGGATGAGCGCGCGTGCGGCGCACGACACACCTTCTGTTCCGCACGATACAGGCGCTGTTCCTCCCCTTAAGCGCCTCCACCGCGGACAGCAATCAGCCAGCGGACGAGGGTGATGCCGATCGCCCAGATGACCACATTCAACGCCGCGGGCCACCAAATGATCAACGCAAGGTCATGGCGCTCGACGGCGGCGGGATGGGGCATTTTCTCGATGAACAGCACTGCAGGAAATCCGAGAAGAGCGATCGGCAGATCCAAGCTTCCGTGTCCTCCGCCGAAGCCACCCTGCAGCAGAAACAGGCACGTGGCAATCAGCGCCGCGAGGATCGGAACGAATACGAGCAGTCGGTACATCAGTCGAAAGGATATCCCCCGTCGTCCGACCACGCGGACTACCGCCTTCAGACACGGATTGGTGTCTGTCCAAAATGGGACATAATCGAGACGCTGGGTGACGGACCTCGGGTTCCCGTCACTCCTACGCGGGGGGCGCCCTCCTCAACCTTTAACCGCCGGCGAGAGCCGGTTTGAGGAGGAATCCATGCGTCGTGTGTTCGGAGTGGCCGCGCTTTCCCTGTTTTTGGCCGTGAGTGTGTCTGGTGAGCCGGGTTCGCAAGGCCGGCGGAAAGAACCACCGCTCGCGAAGATCGCCCGGGTGCTGCAGAACGTCCTGCGGACCTTCGGGGACGGCATCATTACTCCGCGTCCCTGAGCATCGGTAGATCTGGAAACTCTCGCTCCGGCTTGGACCGGAGCGAGAGGACGTATGCCTGGATCTGGCCCGCGAGCTCGGGTGACGCCCTTTTCTCGGCGATGGCCTCGCTCAGATAGCCCAGGGCGGTGATTGCCCGGGTGTTCAGCGACGCGGCCAGGAATTCGTTCATGATGGTCCGCGCGAGGGCCTCGGCGACGTCGGGCTCACCTCCCGAGAGCATGGCCCCGACGATCTCGAGACCGCAAAGTCCCGCCTCTTCCGCGAGAGAGGCTTTGAGGTATTGGTGCCGGACCCAGCGGAGGTGGGTGATCCCCTGTTCGCGGAGCCCCCGACGGAGAAGGAGGATTCCCCGGTAGTGCTCGACCTTCAGGGCGTCGAGCGTCTGTCCGACCTCCTTGCGAAGAGCCAGTGCTTTCGAAAGATTGTCCTCGGCCGCCGCGTAATCTCCGAGCTCCGTCGAGCAGTAACCGATGCTCTGGTGCAGGGCGGCAAGCGTGGCTTTCTCGATATTCGTCGAGGAGGCGAGGAGGAGAAGGTAGGTTTCCCTGGCCTCCCGGTACTTCTTCGTGCGGTGGAGGGCCAAGCCTTCGTAGAATCCGACGAGCACGGTGAGATTGGTGTCGCCGTGGTCCTTAAAGACCCGCTCGCATTCGGCGAGTAGCCCGAAGGCCTCGGTAAAGCGCTCGGTGTCGAGGTAGGTGATTGCGAGATTCAAGCGGATCACCGCCTGGTCATGGGCAAGGGGAAACTCCTCGATGAAACCCCCGGCCCGTGTGTAAGACTCGACCGCGCTGTCGTATCGAGCGAGCGCCGCGAGCACGTTGCCGAGGCTCTTCCATGCCGAAGCGCGGATTTGACCGACGGTCACTGCCGGATACTCCCCTCCCGGAATTGCATCGGCGAGGGCCGTCGCCAGATTGGCCAGAGCCTCGGCGTACTTCAGGTCATGCGTGATTTTCTCCGAGACGAGCGTGCATAAGTACTCGACTGCGCCGCAGGTGAGCAGGTCCGCGCGCTCGACCAGCGTGAGCCAGGAGCTCCGAGGCGTTTCGCGTAAGACGGTGTCGACGAACCTGGGGGCGAGGCTGCGCTCGTTCTGAAGTCTCCGGGCCGTTTCATAGAACTCGTGCGCGCGGACATTCGCCAGCGGGAAGCGCCGTACGCGATCGTCGTCCGACACGGCTCAGGCTCCCACGGCGCGCTTTGCGATCGCCGAGGCCAGCGAACCCCGGATCCATGCATCGAAATTCGAGATCCGGGGAATCTGAAGAAGCGAGCCCACGAGGATGACGTGCGCCAGCTCTATCGCTTCCGCGGGCGGGACCTTCTTCGAGATCGCGGATTCCAGGAGCGACGGATAGTGCGTGACGTAGAGTTGCTCGAGTTCCAAGTCGGTGGCGTGCATTGGAAGTGTCCTCATGCGCGACACTAGCACGGCAGGAGCAGGTCCGTAAATGAGGAACGAATTCCGACGCTTATAGGAGTCGCCGACTCTAAAGCCGTGTTGCGGGTAGTGCGAGCTTGACAGCGCGTCGTATGAGTCTGACGATTTGCAGGCAACAGCCATGAACCTAATTGACCTTGTTCGAGCATTGCTGAATGGCGACCTGCTGACGGCACGACAGTTCGCGGCCGACGCACGGCGTGAGTGCGTGCAGTGGGAGCGACTAGAGCAGCCACTCGGTTTAACAGAGCGTGAGCTCGCGGTGGCTGCAGGGATCGTCGAGCTCCTCGCTTCTCGGAGCGGCAGCATGCCACCGCCCTGGACAGCAAATGTTGGCCCTGCACCGGAGTTGTTAATCCTCGATCCAAGGCTCGAGCAGATGCCTCGATCGTTTGCACGGGCTCAGAGTGCCGGTCTAGAGTCGCTTCGGAAACGCAATCTGATCGCGCCGCCGGATTTTTTGGATGTAGCGTAGGCGGGTGTTCTCACCGCGAACCTCTCACAATGTCTGCCTTCGCCCCCTCGAAAACCGCTTTTGCTTTCCACTGTCGGTGCTCGCGCGCGTGCGCAAGGTACTGTTCGAGTTGCGGGAGGATTGCCTTGCCGAGGTTCGTCAGAGAACGGCGGGCGCAGGCGGAGAAGGAAGAGATGCCGAAGGAGTAGCTTCGCTCTGCAAGTGCGCGGTCGTAGCGACCGCAGGTAAGCGTCTTCTCACAGATCGCTTTTGCACATCCGTGCAGGCCGAGGGCCCCGGATAGTGAGACGAGGTTCCGCAGCAAGAATGGCTCGTTGGTCGCACTGATCAAGGATGCGAACATCCCGGCGTCCGGCTTCTCCTCTTGGAGAAACTGCACGAGGTACCGCCATACCGCGGGCTCGAAGGAGATGAAGCGGGAAAGCAGTGCGAGCCGTCCCTCTCGGAGGTCGCTCGCGAGAACTGCAGCGACCACGATGCGCTCGACGCGCGGGTCGGCGAATCGCATCTGCTGGCGCGCATCACGCAGCAACGGCGCGAGCTCGATCACGACATGTTGGTCCGGCCGAATTGGATCGGTCTCGGCGGCGACGACGAAATCGAGCTCCGTCGCCGGATGGACGTAGCGCCAGCTCTTCGGGAAGTACTGTTGGAAGACCGGCGTCAGCGCCGGCCTTGTCATCAGGTGGTTTGCGATGCGTCCGGCGTCGAAGATCTCGACTTTGATCGTCGATAGTCCGCGCAAACGATCGCGAAGCGCGGTGCTCGGCAATGTCGAATAAAACCCGAGGAATCCCACGGCGCCCGCAGAATCCGCACGCCCCTTCACGTCGATCTCATCCGCCGCGCCCACCGCCTTGCCACTGTGTGCGTGATGCTTCGCGCTGACAATCCATCTCTTCGGCTCACTGAGCCAAGTCCCCTTCATCAAATCTTCGATGATGAGGTCGCGTCCGAGATCCGGCCCGCGCGCCGGAGGCTCTACGATGCGCATCCCTAGCGCTTCAAAAAATTCGCGCGCGAATAGCTCGAATGTATCGCTCGACGCAATCTCGCAAAAATCAATGGCCGGCTGGGTCGTCATATTCGTCGCATGTCACGTGCAGTCACAGCCAGGAAAGACTCGCTCATGCGTAAGTCAACGTGATTCGAGTATTCGCGACACGCTCGCCTGGATGGACACCGGCGCGCCAGTGCCTGAACCTTCTGCACACCCAAACCCAAAAGTGTCGACATTGTGGTGAACCGTCGAGGATTGTGGCGACTTGGAGACCATCCACTTTTGAAGCCGTGACTTCCAGCGGGCAGCGATCGTAGCGTCACAAAAACCCGCGTTGTACACGAGGTATTTTGTGGAAGGGTGACGAGCGCTGATCGTAGCGATGAAGTCAAAGAGCGCCTTTTCATGCTGCTTCGGCTGGGAAATGTATTGAAAGGCGCTCGAGTGAATGATTAAAAGAGCCGGTGCCGGGCGGCTCGCTACCCGTTCATCGACCCAGGTCTCGTCTACTGGTACTACTGCGATCCCGAGCTCGCGGGCCAACCTTACTGGCTTGACGATACTGAGGAGCTCATCCGTTCCATTACGGAAAGCAGCTTCCGCGATCAGCAGGACCCCTGCGTGCTTGGCAACCTTGACAACTTTGCCATCTGGCTTGTCGGTTCCAACGGTGTCCGTAGCTGTAGTCGTCACAGTGTCGGTTGGCACGGGGGTCTCGGGGCGATCTCGTTTGGGAGTCGTTAGTGTAAGTACTGCTACAACGATTGATGCCACAGCAGTGATCGATGCTGCCACGACGGCAGCAAGAGGAGCCGTGATGCGGCCCGGACGACGCGATGAGCGCGACATAGGACTCCCTTAAGGATACGCCGCTCGAGGCGCCCCCCTCACTCCCCCCTCAACGCCTCCACCGGCACGATCCGCGAGGCTCTCACCGCCGGCCCAACGCTGAACATCAGCCCCAGCACGACCGACACGACAAGCGGCACCACAATGCCACGAACATCCACCCCCAACCCCCACCCCGCCACCCGCCCCAGCACGAGCGCAGCGACCCCACCCACCACCACCCCGCCCACCCCCCCGACCACGCTGAGCAGGCACGCCTCGGCCACGAAGAGCGCAGCGATGTCGCGCGGCCGGGCGCCGACGGCGATGCGCAGCCCGATCTCGGGCGTGCGCTCCTTCGCATTCAAATACGTCACCGCGAGCACGCCCGCCCCGCCCACCGCCAGCGTGACAAGAGCGAAGAGGCGGGTGAGCGTAGCGACGAAGTCGGCGCTCATCTGGCGGACCATGTTCACGCGGACGAGGCCGAGGATCTCGAAGTCGTCCTTTGTGCCCTCGCCGAGGTCGTGGCTGCGGCGGAGGAGGGCGCGGGTGGCGTTCTGGACGGCGAGGATGTGCTCCGGCGCGTCGACCTGCACGAGGAGGCGGGAGAGGGACTCGGCGTTGAAGACGCGTCTGCGGGCGGTCTCCAGGGGGATGAGGATCTGATCGTCTTCGTTCTGGCCGTCGGCGGTCATGCCTTTCTCGCGGAGTTGGCCGACGACCTTGAAGGGGATGCCGGCGATGAGAATGGTCTCGCCGACGAGAGGGAAGCCGTCGTTGAGGCGCTTGGCGATGAAGGCGCCGGCGACGGCAACGCGGTCGCGCTGATCAGTTTCCTCCAGGGAGCGGCCTTCCTCCACCTGGAAGTTGCGGAGGGCGAGGAACTCCGGGGTGACGCCGCGGACGCTGGTGACGATCTGCTTGCCTCCGAATGCGACGGGGCGGCTGGCCTCGAGGATGGGGACGATTTCGCGGACTTCGGGGATCTCGCGGCGGAGGAGGGCGACGTCTTCGCGGCGCAGTTTGTCCGAGGTGTACCAGCCGCCGCGGCCAGGCGGGGGGAGGACTTGGCCGGCGCGCACCATGAACAGGTTCTTGCCCATGCGGTCGGCGATCTCCTCGAGCTCGCGGCGGGCGCCGGTCTGGGCGGCGAGCATGAGCATGACCGCGGCGATGGCCAGGGCCACCGCGGTCAGGGCGAGCACGGCGCGCGTGCCGCTCGCCAGCAGGGCGGCGAGCATCATCCGCAGCTGGAGGCGCAGGTTCATTTGGTCCGCAGCGCGGTCACCGGATCGAGCTTCGCGGCGCGGTTGGCCGGCAGGAGCGCGCCCACGATGCCTGTCCCGAGCGCGGCGAGAACGGCGATCGCCAGGACGAGCGGCGGCGGGGTCATGCCTTTGGTCGCGCCGAATTTTTTCGCCAGCACGGGGCCGAGCCATGCGCCGCCGAGTTGGGCGAGGAGGATGCCGATGATCGCGGCGACGACGGTGATGAGCACGACCTCGAGCACGATCTGGGTGCGCAGGTCGCGCGGGCGCGCGCCGAGGGCCTTGCGCAGGCCGATCTCGGCCACGCGGGCCTTGATGCTGATCTGCATGATGCTCAGGATGACCGCGGCGGAGATGAGGAACGCCGTGCCGGCGATGATGGGCACGAACAGTCCGAACGTGCGGAAGGTGCGCTCGACGAGGCCGTACATGAAGGTCGGGGTGATGACGGTGAAGTCGTCCTCCTGGCCCGGGCCGATCTGGTGCTGCTGGCGCAGGATGGCGGCGATCTCATTCTTCGCCGCCTCCGCGCGCGCGGGATCGCCGACGATCAGGGTCGCGCCGGAGATGTTCTCCACGCGCAGCATGGTGTCCATCAGGGTGGTGTAGGGAACCCAGATGGTGTTGTCCATGTCGCCGCCGTGGGGGTCGACGCCGGCCGGCTCGAGGAGGCCCTTGATCTCGAAGGCGACGTTGTCGATGAAGAGCGTCTTGCCGACCGGCGACTCGCCGGGGAAGAGCGTCCTGGCCGTGGTCGTGCCGATGAGGGCCACGTTGGCGCGGTGGCGGACATCGTCCGCGGTGAAGAACTCGCCGTCGCTGACGGAGCGGCTGTGCACCCGCTCGGCCATGTGCGAGCGGCCGATGACTCCAACGCGAATGTTTGCGCCGCCCTCGCCGACGTCGCGCCCGCCCGCCATGACCCCCGGGTCCCACTCGGTGATGCCGAGGGTGTTCACCACCGTCTCCACCTCGGCGAGCTTGAGCTTCGAGCGCTCCGCGCGACTGCCCATGAAGCCCGTGCCGGCCATGATGTGCACGCTGTCCGCGGGATACATGCGGCGGATGAAGCGCGTGAAGGCGTCCTTCACGGTGACGGACGCGGTCTGCAGGAGCACCGTGGCCAGCACGCTGACGGTGATGCCGAGGCCCATGCAGAGGGTGCGCAGCTTGTAGCGGCGCATGCGGGTGAGGATGGAGCGGACGAGCAGGGCGCGGTTCATGCGGCACCTCGCTCGTCGGCGACCATCGCGCCGTCATGGATGCGGATCGTCCGGCGGGCCTCCTTGGCCACCTCGTGCTCATGGGTGATGATCACGACGGTGGTGCCCTTGGCGTTGAGGGTCTTGAGCAGCTCGATGATCTCGCGCGTGGCCGCGGAGTCGAGGTTGCCGGTCGGCTCGTCGGCGAGGAGCACCGACGGCTCGTTGACGATGGCCCGGGCGATGGCCACGCGCTGCTGCTGCCCGCCCGACAGCTCCTCGGCCAGGTGATGCATGCGGTCGGCGAGGCCGACCGCGCGCAGGGCAGCCTCGCTGCGCGCGCGGTAGTCCTTCCGATCCGAGTACAAGAGCGGGAGCTGCACGTTCTCCAGCGCGGTGGTGCGCGGCAGGAGGTGGTAGGACTGGAAGACGAAGCCGATGAAGCGGTTGCGCAGGCGAGCCAGCTCGTCGACGCCGAGGTCATGGACGGCGCGGCCGTCGAGCAGATACTCGCCGCTGTCGGGGCGGTCGAGCAGGCCCATGACGTTCATGAGCGTGGTCTTGCCCGAGCCGGAGGGACCGAGGATGGCCAGCAGCTCGCCGGGCTCGATGCGCAGCGACACGTGGTCGATGGCCTTCACCGGCGGGGCGTTCTCCTTGCGATAGGTCTTCACCAGGTCGCGCATCTCGATCATGGCTTTCTCTCCTTCCAGGCCTGCTTGTCGGCGACGATGACGTCGCCCTCGCGTACGCCGGAGACGATCTCGATTCGCTCCGGGGTCATGAGACCGGTCTTCACCGGCCGCTGCGCCCACGCCTCGCCGTCGCGGACGACGACGAACTCGCGGCCGCCCTCGCGCAGCAGCGCGCTGCGGGGGATGCTCACCGCGCCGCGCCGCTCTTCGAGAATGAAGTCGACGTGCGCGGTCATCTCCGGGCGCAGGAGCAGGCCGCGTGCGTCGACGATGTCGACGATCACGACGTAGTTGACGACGTTGTTGATCAGCTGGGCCTTCGGATAGATGGCCGCGACGACGCCGTCCAGCTTCTGGCCGGGATAGGCGTCGACGCGGACGCTCACGCGCTGGCCCACGCGGACTTTGCCGATATCCGTTTCGTCGACGTACGACTGCACCTCGAGGCGGTCGAGGTCGACGATGGTCACGAACGTCGGCGCGGCGAAGCTGGCGGCGATGGTCTCGCCCTCGTAGGTGGAGACCGAGCCGATCGTGCCGGACACCGGCGCGCGGATGACGGTGTAGCCGAGCATGATCTCGGCCTCGGACAGGCTGGCCCTCAGACGCGCGACGTCCGCCTCGCGCACGCGCAGGGTCTTGCGCGCGCCGTCGAGCTGCGTCGGCGGGATGAGGTCGCGCAGGCGCTCCGCGCGCGCGAGCTCGCTCTCGGCGTACTCCCTCTCCGCGACGGACGACGCGAGTTGCGCGCGCAGCGCGGCGACGCGGGCGCGCCAGTCGGCATCCTTGAGCGCGGCCAGGACGTCGCCGCGGCGGACACGGTCGCCGACGCTCACCTTCAGCTCCGCGACCACGCCGGAGAGCTGCGAGCCCACTTTCACCTCGGCGCCGACCTTCGGCTTGATCGTGCCGATGGCCACGGTGGCGTCGGTGAGCGTGCCGCGGGTCACGCGCAGCGTGGGGAGCTCGGCTTGTTTGGTCCCGCAGCCGGCGATGAGAATGAAGAGGAGCCAACGTCGCATCGCCGCGGAGACTAGGGGCGCGGCGCTGAACGAAGTCTGAACGGGACGTTCAGGTGGCGTTCAGGTTGGGGTGCGCTATATAGGAGTGCGGTGGCGCAAGCCACCGCTCTGGTATCCGGATCACAGAGC
>JBIOTX010000401.1:0-63371 GCA_044866315.1 Thermoanaerobaculia bacterium
TGGCGGACTCGGCTCGATGCTCGACCTCGACGGCGACGGCAATCCGCTGGACGACATTCTCGCGATGGGCGGCAAGGCCACGCGCTGATTTCGGTCGCCGCGGCGCGCGGTGGCAACAAAATAGCCCCCTTTCGGCGGGCTAAGTCATTCTTTGCGTTGGTTGCGGGGGCAGGATTTGAACCTGCGACCTTTGGGTTATGAGTGGCCCGAACTGCCCAGGCCGGCACCCTCGTTTGCGCCCGTATTCTCGCGGTTTCCGTGATTCTCGACCCCCACGGTGTGAGACGGTTTGTGAGATTCCGCGCCGTGGAAGATCGTATCGATGGGTGCGAGGAACGCGGCGGCGCGGTTCGGAAGGAAGTGCGCGTACGTGTCGAGCGTGAACGAACTCGTCGTGTGACCGAGGTTGTTCGACACGAACTTCAGTGCGCTGTCACCGCCGAGTTGCAGGACGACGCTTGCCCACACGTGCCGCAGATCGTGGAACCGGAGCGTGATGCCGACGACCGCCGCCGCCCGGTGAAGCTCGCGGATGAGGTTTCGCGGTTCGAGCACCGGCATGCGCGGCGGTCGCGGTTTCTTCTTCGAGACCGCGTCAGCGCCGTTGTCCTTTCGCTGCTTTCCTTCGACGCGCACGCGCCGACTCTTGAGCGGCATGATCGCGGCCGGGAACACGTAGATCTCCCAGTGAGGTGAGGAGAGATTCGCGAGCAGTCGGCGCGCCTTGAACGCCCGCACGGACTCGCCGCGCACCCGTCCGGGGCGTGGCGGAGCGTTCGTCGCCTTCTTCCTGGGACTCGTTCGGACATACGGTCGGCGTGCGAGTTCTTGGCGAAGCGTCGCTTCCGCCGCTGCGCGAGCTGCTGCGCGCTCCGCCCGTGCGCGTTCGCGATACGCGAAGAGCGCGGCGAGGGTGTCTTCCGTGACGACCGCCTCGCGTACGGATTCGTCGGTCTTCGGCGTTGTTTGTCCGCCTGCCTGATCGCGAGACTTCGTGACGCGGATACGACGGGTCGTGACATCGATGTCGGACCACTCCAGCGCCAGCACTTCGCCTTCGCGCAGACCCGAGCTCGCGGCAAGAAGCGCTGCGTCTTTCCAAGGCGATGTCATCTCATCGATGACGCGGCGCACGAGTTCTGGTGGCGGAACCTTGATCCGCGTTCGCGGCACCTTTGGAAGCGGGAGATGCTCGGTCGGATCGTATGGGATGACCCGCTTGCGGAACGCATCATCGAAGATCAGGCAGAGCGTCTGGAACACGTTTCGCCGGTACTTCGGACTCGCGTCTGTCGCGATCTCTTCAAACAGCGTTTCGATTTTGCTCGGCGTGATTTTCCCGATGCGAAGCTCGCCGAACGCGGGAACAAGATGCTTGTGGATGTGTGTCTCAGTCGAGCGAAGCGTGCCTGCCGCAAACGGCCGCGAGTTCGTGGCCGTCCCACGCCGCGTCAGGAACTCTTCCGCATACGTCTCGAACGTTGTTGCTGCGTCGTAGCGCTTCGGGCGACCGCGCTCTTGCTCGCGCAGCATCTCCGCGATCTTGAGCGCGCGTGCGCGCTTCGCTGCGGCGAGCGAATCATGCGTGCCGGCGTACTGTTCGTCGCCGCCAACTGCCGCCTTGACGAGGAACTTCGTACCTCGGCGATAGATCCCTTTCTCGCCGGCAACGGCCTTCATGCGCATGGTGGTTCGCGTCATCGCGAACCACCATGCGAGAGACGAGTGTGCGGAGATCCGATCGCGTCGAAAACACTGCGGAGCTGCATGCAGACACCTCTTCGGGAAACGGAAGTGAGATGTCGGCGATAGCCACGGTGTGCAGCTCTCGACAGAACGGTCGCGCGTGTGCGCGGGTAGGAAGGTGTCGGCGACAGCTGCCAGTCGTGCAGCCCTCGACACCATCAGTGTAGCAAATGCGAGCGGTGCTCGGACCTCGCCGGGCAGCGTGCGGTGAGCGACCCCCGCCGCGCTGACGACGATCAGCGGCCATCTTCGATTTGGACGCGCCCCCGCAACCGACGCGAGCTCCGTCTCATGCTGCCGTCAGCGATTCGGAGAGAACTCCGACGCAGGAAAAGGAGTGTTGAGATGAAGCGCACTGACGAAAACAGAACTGAGCACGTCGAGAGTGCACGCGGTGATGCGGCGAGTCCTACGGTGACTGTGGCCAGCGGGTCTGATGCTCAACCGGGACGCGACGAGTCGGTCACGATCCTCATCGAAGGTGGTGGCTTCTCTTTCAACGACGTGTTCCCGATGGGCAGCCGTGGACTCGCGGCGGAGAACGGCCGTGCGATCGCGACGTTCGCGCTTTCGCTCGTAAGCCCGCGACGCCGTCGCTCGTCAGGCCGGAACTCCGAGGAGTAGCACCCATGCCTGCGACACTCAGATCGGATTCGGTTTCAGCGTGCACGGTTCCGGTGTCAGTCCCGGGCTCTAACGAGTCCGGGGATGACCGAACGCGCGGTCTGCGCCCTCGCGCTGCCGCCAGTCGCTGCTTTCCGCATGTTTGGCTCGGTCTGGGGCTTTCGTCGTGCGCTGGAAGGACGCTGCCGCATCAGTCCCGAGTCTCCGACTCTCCACTCCGATGCGGCTCGCAAGGGAGATGACCCATGAATGACTGGGTTGAAGTCGGTCGCGCCCTTGTCCTGGCCCTGTGCGGGGGCGGGATATTCGCCTGCGTCTATCTCGCCTGGGAAGACGACGCGCTGCGATCATGGCTGGTCCGGTTCTTCGGACTGTCCACCCAAGGTCCATCGAGCGGCACCCGCGGAACCACAATCCCAACATCAACCGCGCTCGTGGTGCACTCTGGTTCGACAGGACAAGCACTCGTCGCATCCAGACAAGCGATCGCAACGACGCCGTTTCCGACAGTCGGCAGTCAGCCGGATGTCTTTCGCAATCACCAGCATGATGTGGCGTTCGTGCAACGGCAGACCGAACGCCGCGATGCGTACGAAGAGCAGGTTCTTCGGCAGCGGATGGAGCTTGCGGCAGTCATGCATCTTGACGCGCTCGCCGCCGCGCGTCTCGCCATCGACACGCGCGCGCGCGAGCGGTGTGACGAGGCAGTCATGCGCGCGCTCGCACGTCGCAATGCGTTCATTGATGCGCAGCGCAGACGCGCCGAAGTGTCCGAAGACCACACGCGTCGCCGACAACACTCGATCGAAGATGAACTGCGCGCACGCGTCGAATCGCTGGAGGTTCATGTGCTGCGGCGGCCCGAGGTGCTTGCGCACGTTCGCTTCGACCACGAAGTGGGCGAACAGCGGCGTGCCGTGCAGCGCCTGACATGGCAGACAGACGCGGAGGATCGTGTCCGGGCGCGCAGCGATGCGGCTGACGAACGCCTTCGGGCGCGCGAAGAACGCGAGCAGGCAGCGAAAGCAGCGGAACGCAAAGAGCGCGCTGCGGCGCGTGACGCCGCACGCGCACGGCGCCACGCCGAAGCGGCTGCAGCGGCAAAGCTGCGCGATGACGCGCGCCGGCGACGTGAAGAACGTGCGCGGGTGCGTGCAGCCGAGAAAGCGCACGCACGTCAGGCGCGGGCGAATCGCCAAGCCGCCAAACAGGAAGCAGAGCGGCGCGCATCGGCGGCCGTCGCAGCGGCCCGGGCCGACGAAGGCGCGCGCGCTCGGCAAGCGGCAAGCGATGCGTCCGATCAGGAACTCGCCGAGGATCAGCGCGCGGCCAGGCAGCGGAGGCGGGAAGCAGCAGCGATCGCGCACGACATTGCGATGGCCAAGCAACGCGCCAAACAGCGTGCGCAACTACAAGCGGTGCCCACGGAACCCCCACCACCCGATCCTGCACTCGCGGCGCTCAAACAGGACTGCGCGCGCGTCGCTCTGGACGTCTCAACGGGGACGGTCCTTCTCGGTGAACAGAATTGCTACCACGGCTTTGCGGCAATCAAGTTCCATGAGTTTCTGCGCACGATGTCTCCCCCGGATGCGCAGGCGGCAACCGCCCGCGTGCTGTTCGCGCGCAGGTGGCAACAGCCACCGCTGACGCTCGAAGAAGCGCGTGCCTTCGCCGCGCAGTACGAGCGCACGACGGAGGCCAAGAACGAACAGGCAGCTCTTGCAGCGGCACAAAAGGTACTCGCGCACTTCAACGTTGGAACGGAGGATCGCTATGGACACGAGACACCTATATCTCGGCGTCAACCCTGACACCGGAGAGCCCTGCACCGTGTCTTTCGCTGACCTGCGCCGCGGGGTCACGGTCCGCGGCGAGATCGGCAGCGGCAAGACGACGCTGCTCAGCAACTTCTTGATGACGTTCGGACTCTCCCACAACGTGCTCCATCTCGATTTCAGCGGCACCGGCCAGTATCGCTTTCAAACCTTTCTTGCGAATCTCACGGCGCTGCTGTCGGGCCTCGGTACGCACTCGCGGTTTGTGCGCACGTTCGTGGAGACGCTGCAGACGCGTCACGCCTTCGGCGTCATCGACGATGGTGCGACCTCAGCCATGCCGATTCGTATCAACCTGCTCAAGCGACGCACTCTCGCAAACAACGTCGAAGAAACGCTGGCGCAGGTGGTCGATCGCACGCTCTTCGTGCTGGACCTGAAACTCAACGCGCTCGACCCACAAGTGCGTGTCCGGTTTCGCCGTATCTGCACGGCACTGCTGACCGCGCTTGTTGCCGCGGGCCGCGGGATCAGCGACGGGGTGCAACTCATCGATGATCGCCTGTTTGCGTCATTCGTGTTTCGTGAAATCGAATCGCGCTCCTTCTCTCCCGTTGATCGCGCCTTTCTCGGCCCGCAGATACAGGAACTTCGTCAGATCCTGAGCCTCTATGATCCGGAAAAGCCGGCGACGCGGCGGTACTACCTTGAGCAAACCGAGTCGACCAGAAACGCGCTCATGGACTTTGCACCCGGCGCGGCGCTTGGACGGTTTCTGGGAAGCAGTGAGACGTTCGCGCCAGAGGATGTCGCCTTCGGCCGGCAGAGTCTCAGTCTCTCCACACGCCTCACCGACAGCGTGAAGCGCAAGCAAGCGCTTCAAGCCGTGCATGGCATCTTTCACACGCTCTTTTCCAGCAGAGTGACCGGGAGCGGCCCGTACGTTCCCGTCACGGTCGTCACGGACGAAATCAAATGGCTGCCGCTCCATATCGCGGATGCGATGGCGATCGCGCGCAACGTCGACGTGAGCTACATCCTCGCGTTTCAAAATCTCGCGCAGTGGAAAGACATCGGTCTCGACACGATGCCCGAACAACTCTCGACGCTCACGGCGCTCGAGATCTCCATGCGCCCGAACACGCGCGCGGAGGCCGAGGATGAAGTCCTGCACACGCGCTGGATTCATCCGGGCGACGTCGTGCAGACCTTTCATGCACATTCCTCCGCCCACGCCGAGACACGTTCGCAGCAACGGACGGACGGTGAGAGCACGAGCGAGGGCACGATGCAGCAACACAGCCACGGCACGGCCACAGGCCGCAGCGCCGTTGCGTCGGTGTCGGCAGGGGTGTCGGAGCATGAAGGACATGCGAGCGGGACATCTCTGTCCTCCAGTCGCGGGCATGGCGAGCAACGCGGGGAATCGAAGGGCGGAGGGGAGAGCACCTTTGAGAGTGCGTCCGAGTCGGATAGCCACGGCACGAACGAATCGGATGGCTATGGGAGTTCCGGAGACCAGGGTATGGGGATGCTCTTTGGGCGCGACGGCGAGATTCAGTATTCCGAGCGCGAGGGCATCGGTGACTCATCGCATCACAGTGCCGGATCCTCGTCATCGCAAGCCTATGGCACATCGAAGGGCTCGGGCACAGTGGCAAACTGGGGCAAACAGGAAGGCGCATCGGAGTTTTGGAGCGACAGCGACGGCTCGCACGAGAGCACGAGTCAGGGGACCGGCAAAACGCGCGGGCGCGTGCGGAGCCGCGGGCGAAGCAGTATCGAAAGCGACAGCGCGAGCGAGGGTGTCTCCCAGAGCAAAGCGACGACGCGGGCGGTTTCGACGGGAGAAGCGCAGCAGGTAAGCGCGTCCGAGAGTGACGTCCTCCACATTCTCTCGTGCGAAGAGCAACTGTTTCCGCTAATGCAGCAGGCCCTGCGTCGTCCACGTCTGCATGCCAACGTGCGCTTCGATGGGTCGGGCCGCGTGATTCGGCTGGCCCCTGCGATCGAGTATCCCGCAGTGCTCTGCGGTGTTCCCGTACACGAGCAGTTTCTCGCGTCGCAAGAAGCGTACTTCGAGAGCCGCAGCGTCGCGCCCGCACCCTACACGCCTCAGGCGTTTCTCGTGGGCTCAGTCGCACCTCCCGCGGCACCACACCCGGCAGCAGTGGAGCCCGAGGAACCTCCACCATCACCAACACCCGCTCCCACGATCCCGCGGCGTCCAATCGCCCGCGGCCGTGGCGATCGCAGGCGTTGAGGAAGCGCCAGCGCATGACGACGAAGAGCCCCTTCCCGCACACGACATCTCGTGGCCGCACGTTGAAGTCCCGCTACCGTCGAACCAAGCCGACTCCCGCCGTTGAACTGACGGCGCGCGATGTCGCGTTCCTGACCGACTGCGCGTACTTGCGCATCATCCCCGGCAACGCCACGCCCATCTTGCTCGCCTCGCACTGCCCCACGTTCGTTCCGCCGCGCTCGTATTGGAAGGAGCGCGAAGCGCAGCTCTTTCATGGCGAATGGCTCTCGCGCTTCTATCCGCCCATCACGCCCTACGTCGTCGGCGCGCGCTTTCCGATCTACATCATGGAGCCGGGCTACGTGTCCTACGCCATCGATGCCGGCGATCCCGTGACTGTGCTCGCAGGCCCTGAACGGAAGACGTACCTCGCGCAGAGTGCGGCGATGCGGGAGAAGCTCTTGTTGCTCATGACCGCGGGCGGCATCGATGCTGCGATGGCGGCAAGCATGCTGGAAAACAACGGCGTGCTCGCGGAGAAGTACTGCGGCGGACGGACCTCCACGGTGCCACACTTTCTCCTGGGAGCAACGTTTCTGGCGGTGGTGTGGTACGGCCTGCGGAAGGCGGGCTACACCATCGCGCATCGCGTCCCCGATGGGTTCATCGACTGGCAGTTTCGCACTGCATCGGGTGAGTCCGCGCGGATTCAACCCGACTTCTTCTTCACTATCGATCATCCGCTCGGTCGGTCTGGCTACGTGCTCGAAGCGGAGACCGGCGAGCAGGGGGCAAAGGCCATCGCCGAAAAGGTGAAGACCTATAACGCGCTATGGTTCGCTGGTGGAACGACGCTGATGCGCGACCTTGCCGGCTGTGCAGATCTGGCGTCGTATCGCGTGGTGTTCTACTGCGCCACCGCGCAACACGCCCAGACCGTTGCCCGGGTGATCGCGAAGGAGGTGGCGGGAGTCGCGTCGCGGTTTCTCATCGTGACTGCGGACACCATTCACCTCGACTATGCGCATAGCGACCTCAAGATGAACCCTGTCGTCGCCGCCGATCGCACGACGCTCTACGACTACGTGGGCCGTCTTGTTCTTGATCCGGTCTTCATGCAGGTGCAAGGACGGAGCGCGGACGGCGCGCCCATCATTGGCTATGTGCCACTCGTGGATCGCACGCGCATTGAGGAGCCAACTGCCGATGTCGGCAGCGAGCGACGTGCTCGAGATCCGCGATCGGCATCACTGAGCATTTAGACCAAGTCCGAAGGCCACGTGCGCATTCGCAGTATTCGAGGTCATGTCCTTCGATGCGGAGCATGCCGCGACCTTTCTCGGGGCGCTGTCAGGAAGCGACGGCTGGACAACTCCGGTCAGTTTTCAAACACTGGATGATCGCAAGAGCGGGAGATCCGATCTGATTCGCTGTCTCCACACGTCCCTCCGCGTCGCGGCAGGAACCCTGGCGCATCTGAACGCGGAGGGTGCCGGAATCTTCGTCACCGTGAACGCCACGAATGGCCGCGGACGGAAGGCCGCAGACATCGTTGCGCTCCGCGCGCTCTTTATCGACGAGGATGGTCCAAGCAAGGCAGCCCTCAAGCTTCCCCCGTCGATCGTGGTGCGTTCAGCGCGAGGGAGTCACGTGTATTGGCTTCTGAGGCGCGGAGAGGAACAGGAGGCGTTTACGGCCGGACAGAGGCATCTCGCCCGGTTCTATGGAACCGATCCAACGGTGTGCGATCTGCCGCGCGTGATGCGCCTGCCCGGTTCCATGCACCACAAAGCCAACGCGGTCGTGGTGACGCTTCAGGAGGTGCATGCCGATCGCCGATATTCGATCGACGAGATTCTCGCCGCGCACTCGATTAAAAAGACGCGCAAGCGTGCGCTGCGTCCTATCGTGGATCTAACGTCGCTCGATGAGACCGCGCAACTTGATGCGCTCAACCGGTATGTCGGCTGGGTGATGGCGCGATCCCTCGCACCGGGGAAACGCAACACGACGGCGTTTCAAATCGCCGCCGAGGGGCTGCGGCGGGGGATCCCGGAGCACCTGATCGCGAGAATGGTCTCAGACTACTGCGCTCAGGCGGGCATCCCGGCAGAAGCTGCTGGCGTGCTGCGGTCGGCGGCCACATTCCACACGCGGCGCACCTGATTTGGACGGGCCGGTCCAGCAGGCATGCGTCGTGTGTCACGCTCACGATTGAGCTGACCAAGCTTCGGTGTTTATACCCACCACCCTCATCGGGTGGGGCCCACACGCGTTCTTTTTTAACCTCATATCTCTATGCCATCAAAGCAGCAGCGTGAACTCTTCACTACACTGCGCAGCACCTTCAGCGTCCTTGGCTGTTGGAAGGCGCTTACGAAATACCAGGATTTCGACGCGATGTCGGATCACGAGGCGATGCACTACCTCGGCGTTCTTCTCGCAGCGTTTCCTGATATTCGAATCGCCTCATTGTGCATCTGTGGCAAACCGTTTCACGAATATGCGTTTGCGAAAAGCCCGACTGGAGATCAGTCGGGCCCTTCTGCTAATCCACGGTCATGACTGGCACGTGGACAGAGATGGTGTCGACCGCTACGTGCCCTTCTTGTGCAAAGGATGGTACGTCGAGCCGACTGACGCACTATGTGACCGCTGACGGCGATCTGTCAATTTTTCAACGGCGCTGCCATCTGTGCAAACAGGTGGAAACGCACGTGAACGACAGTAGCCCAAAAGGGCTCGCAGCGCTTCGCAAAGCGCATCGTTCCGGCCGCACGCTGGTATTCGGCGTGATCGCCGGCCAACTCCTGGCAATGGGGATGCTCGCAGCCGCGGCATCTGTTTTTGCCGCCTCGCGATGATTCGCATCGCGATTCTCTAACAGCAGTACCGGGTGAACTGGTCAGCTCACCTGAAGAGAAGGAGGAGGTAGCTCCGGCTACCCCTCCTTCCTCTTTCTTGCAGAAGCCGAATGGTCAGAAAGGCGACGTGCCGCTTGGCGTGCCTTCCGCGCAGCGATTTCCTCGGTCAGCGCCCGCTCGTCGACTCCGAGCGCCCCTCGACGTCGCCGTGCCAGATGCCGCCGATCTTCTGCCGGATCTTGAGCTCTTCCATGCGAGAGAGCGTAGCCGACGCTCCCGGGATCTACGGGTGGTGGGCGGCAGGAGGGATGGGCGAGCGGTGGGTGAGCTAAGGCCTTGGACGCCCGACACATCTTCGGTCTACCCAGCGTGGACCGTATACTCGCCGAGATAATGACCGCACGGCGTGACGACGCCGGCGGCAAGCAGCAGGACGGAGGGAGCGCCAAGCATGGACATGAACCTCGCTGGGAGGTTGCGGAACACGCATCTCCCCGTGTCACGTCCGCTCCTCCCTCTCTACGAGGCGCTATTCAATTCCTTCCATGCGATCGACGACGCCGGCGACGGCGACGGCGACCGGGAGATCGAGATCGTCATCCACCGCGGCCACGCGCAGGCCAACATGGACGACAAGCAGGGAACAGTCAGGGAGGACCCTGTCGTCGGCTTCACGATCACGGACAGCGGCGTCGGGTTCGATGACGACAACATGAAGTCGTTCAAGACCGCGGATTCTGACTACAAGATCGACCGAGGTGGGAAGGGTATCGGGCGGCTGATGTGGTTGAAAGGGTTCGATGTCGTGCTCGTGGACAGCGTATTTGGGTCGGCGCGCGATCGGAAACGGAGAACATTCACGTTCAAGGAACCCAAAGGCGTCTCGGGCGAAAAGGTGCAGCCTGCCACCGGTGCGCCGCGGCGCACGAGCGTGAAGCTCGTTGGCCTCCATGAGGAGTATCAGAAGACCTGCCCACGCTCTCTGGACGGGATCGCACACAACATCATCGAGCACTCCCTCGTGCACTTCGTCCGTCCAGATTGCCCGCACGTGACGCTGCGTGACGAAGACACAGGCGCGACGCTTGACGTGAACGTTCTCTTTCACGAGGAAGTTTCGGCGAAAACCGATGAACGCAGCTTTGCGATCAAGGGCAAGGACTTCTCGGTGCGAACGTTCCGCCTCTACCAAACACGCGAGACGAAGCACCGCCTTCACCTGTGCGCGCAGACACGCGAGGTCACCAGCGAGTCGCTGGGCACCCTGATCGCCGACCTGCAGCGGAAGCTCACGGACGATGAGGGGAGTTTCGTGGTCGCAGCCTACGTGTCAGGCGAGGCACTCGATGAAAACGTGAACCCGGAGCGCACCGAGTTTGCGCTGCCAAAGGAGTCGGACGGTCTCATGCCGAACGTCGTCAGCGTCGACGAGATTCGGAAGGGCGCTGCGCAGAAGGTCCGTGAGTACCTCGGGCCACTGCTCAGCACGATCGTCACCGAGAAACGCGAGCAGATCCGCAGCTACGTTGAAAACAAGGCGCCGGAGTACCGATTCCTGCTGAAGCACCGTGAAGATGTCGTCGAGCAGATACCGGCAGGTCTGAACGAAGCCGGGCTCGACGCCGCATTGCATAAAGCGCAGTACGAGGCTGAGGCGACGCTCCGGCAGCGGGCGCAAACCATCCTCAACACAGAAAGCGATCTGACGCTTGGCGACGAGAACATGCGCAAGTTTCTCGATGAAGAGAACTCGCTTGGCGCGGCGAAGCTGGCCGCGTACATCGGCCACAGAAAGCTGGTGATCGACTTGCTGGCCAAGCAACTGGGTACCGACGATGATGGCAAACGACCGCCGGAAGAAGCGGTTCACGAACTGATCTTCCCGCTGCGTACCACGTCAGACGATGTTCCGCTTGAGCAACAAAATCTGTGGCTCATTGATGAGCGTCTGTCGTATCACCGGTATCTCGCCTCCGATACGCGCATGGATGCAATGGATGCGATCGAGAGCGAAGACGACGAGCGGGCTGACATCGTGATCTTCAATGGACCGCTTGCGTTCGTAGATACGGAAGCGCCGTATCAATCGGTGGTGATCATCGAATTCAAGAAACCGATGCGCAAGGATCTGGCGCAAGAGAAGCAGAACCCGATCCGCCAGGTGATCCGCTATATCACTAAGATCAAGGCGGGGCATGTCGTCGATCGGACAGGCAAGCACGTGCAGATCCCAGAGACCACGCCGTTTTACTGCTACATCGTGTGCGACATCACGCCGACCGTGAAAACCCTCGCGAGTGAGTACGATCTCGACCCCACACCTGATCACCTGGGGTTCTTCGGCTATCGCAAGCAGCATGGTGCGTACATCGAGATCATCTCGTATCAGAAGCTGCTTGCGGACTCACGTAAGCGCAACCGCATCCTCTTCGATAAGCTGAATATCCTGTAGCGGTATGCGCTGGATTCCGTTCAGAACGAGGCCGGCGTTGCAGGTCGCGGCGGGCTGTCTGGTCTCGGTCGCGCTGTCGATCACATCTGTCTATCTCTTGGGCATGATGACAAGCAGCTCTGGTGTGCTTCTCGCCGTGTGCGCGATTGGCTCTCTCTTCCTGTCGTACCTGGTGCCCGCGGCCGTTGTGCTGCTCGTCCTTTATCACTCATTCCAGCGACGGCTCGCACGCAAGACGCAAGTCCGGGTGGTGGTGAGCTCGTACTTATGCATGATCGTGGTGTTCGCCGGCGTCTTCTTCTCAATGCAGTTCATCGGGGATCACGAATATGCCATCGACCACTACCATTACTACAGGTATGCGGGCGAGGATTTGGCTCGGCATCGCATTGAGCGACTCAACCCATATCCCGAAACGCCCTTTGCCTTTGTTGGGATAAAGGATCGCCTGTGGGGGACGGTGGATGATTTCTTGCCCCGCGGGATCTACCGGAACCTCGAAGATCCAGAGCGCTACCGAGCTGAGTGGGCCGTGCGTGCGGACTTTGAGAGTGTGGTCAGGTTTAGGCGTCAGGCGATCAGACCAGTCCTTTCGGACTGTTTTCATCTGAGCGTGATCACCATGACGACCGTGGGGTACGGCAACATCTCCCCGAACACGTGGTACGCGAAGTTCGCAACCAACGTGGCAGCGCTTACAGGAACGATCCTGTTAGTGGTGGCCCTTGGGATGCTCTTTTCGGGTCTACGCGATGCAGGCGTTCCACCGGAGGCACCGAAGTGAGTCGGCGACGACCATTCGACGGCTTCGGCTCGCGGTTGATCCTGCTGATCTCGGCGGAACCGACCGATCAGGACCGGCTGCGCGTTGCAGCAGAGTTCCGTGACATCGAGCACGAGTTGCGATCATCGCTCTGGCGAGGGGACTTTCGTGTGCGACAGATCGGCGCGGCCCGGGCGAGCGACGTGAGCAGAGCAATCCTCGAAGAGGAGCCATTCATCGTTCACTTCGCCGGGCACGGTGATGAAGGTCTTCTCTGTCTCGAGGATGATGACGGCCAAACTCGTGCGGTAGATGCGGAATCCTTCGCGAAGATATTCAGTGTGCTTGAGCCGCCTGCCTGTGTGGTTCTGAATGCGTGCTACTCCGACTCGCATGCAGAGGCACTCCTAAAGTACGTGCCTGCGGTCGTGAGCATGTCGGCGGAAGTCGATGATGATGCGGCGAGGGCCTTTGCGGTGAGCTTCTTTGCGGCGATCGGTGCCGATGTTCCTGTTGCAGATGCGTTTGAATGGGGACGCGTGCAACTGGCGCTGCGAGGGCTTGAGACGCAACTACCAAGACTCCGGCTCAGCGCCAGTGTTCCTCAAAGCGATGGCAAGCGCCCGAGCGCACTTCGTGTCGATAGTCTCGTGGCTGACTCCGCACTCTGTCCGTATGACACCTTTGTCTTCGACCCTGAGAGACCAAGATGGCCGACGATTGGAGGAAACACAATCACGTACAACCCGGATGGGACCGTCGAGGAATACGGTCAGATCTTCCCGTCGAGTAAAGAGGCAAAGGAATACGAGAAGGCGCTTGCACGCGCACACAATCATCGTTCGTTCAGGGCCACGGCGGTACACCGCGTTGCACTTGAACGCGTTGGGCGGAAAGCGAAGTACAACGTGCCGGTTCTGTATGTCGCGGTATCGAACCGGTCGAGCGAACAACTTATTCTGACGGAACTCCAGGCGCATGTGATAAGCGCGACCCCGCTGGCCTCGATGGGAGAATCCGAAGTGTTGGATGCACTCGTGTCGTATGAGTTACCGGTGTCGCCGGCGCCGGGCGTGTACTCCGTGCATACCGTCCCAGCGCTGAAGGTGGCTGAGAACGATGCGACGGCCTTCCGCGTGGTACTTCAGCCGCGTGTTGCGAGAATTGGCGGGTATCACTGGTTGATGCGGCTACGTCTTATCACGTCGGATAGAGGTACAGCGGACAGCGACTATTTCACTCTCATTATGTGAGCCGGATGTCTCAAGTCATGACGCACGATGCTCTCGTGGGAGGTCGGATGAAGAGAGGCACGGTGGCCTGATCATGCGTTCTAAAACACGAAGGTTTCTTCGGCCGATGGTAGACGGGCTGAGAAAGCTGGCCGAGTGGGCCGGCCGAGTCCCCAGCCTTGGGTACGCTGTCGCCTACCTGGCGGCAATTCCCGTCTTTGCGCTTTTCTACTTCGTATTAGCGCGCGATTTTTACAATGCGACGGCGCGGTATGAGCCGATGGTCGAGGAACAATCCGCCGCGATAGGTGAACGGTTGAGGCGAACCTACCTCGCTGATGGCAAAGCGGACCCGAAAGGCGCCGTCTCTGTGCCTTTGCTATATGGCAAGCCCGTCTCAGAGTCGCCGTACAAAACATCACCACGATTCGAGGTCCTTCTTGAACCTGGCCACGTTCAGATCGTTGTGCACCAGTTTGTGGAGAAGCGCCAACGTGGCGAGAGTTGGCTCGTCATAGTGGCGTTGGACATAGACAAGCATGCGAGAAACCGGAAGCCGGATTTTAGCGATCCTGAATTTGCGACCCGCCAGTTGCTATACGTAACGGCGACGCCGCATGTTATTTCTGGCGTCAATGTGAACGTGTCCGAACTGTTTCCTTGTGGCGACATGGAGGGGGCGGCTTGCTTGCGGATGACCTTGGCGGACGAGATTTTGCTATTGGCACTTGCAGACACGGCTTCGGGTCGCCCGTGGCAAGAGCAGAATAGCTTCGTGCGAATGACGTATTTTAGCGCAGTGACCATCAGCACGCTAGGATACGGCGACATTGTGCCAGTGACGTCGCGGGCGCGACTGCTGGTAACGGTTGAGGTGATTCTCGGTCCTCTGCTCTTTGGATTATTCCTGAACTCGCTGGTGAAAGAGGGAGCAGAGCGTATAAGAGCAAAGGTCGAGTCGGGGCCACAAGATGGCGACAAGTCTGCGGAGGGAATGTGAGGGCGATGCGGGTTGAATCAAACCAGCGATCCGACGTTCTGGACAGCGAATGAAGGCACGAAAGGCTCCGGATATTTGCTACCTGTGCGGACAGGCGATGGGGAAGGATCGCACGCGTGATCATGTGCCTCCGCAGAGCTTCTTCCCGGAAGCGCTGCGCAAGCAGAAGAACTTCAGCAAGCTCGATGTGGTCTACACCCATCGAGACTGCAACCGCGCTTACATGTTGGATGAGCAGTATTTCTTTCAGAGCCTCGCACCGCTTGCGCGTCGGACGGAGGCCGGACCGGCGATCTGGAAGTCTGTCGACAAGCTGATTCTGACGGCGGCCGAGTGGAACCTTCGACTACGTGTTGGTCGGGAGTTCTACGTTGATGAGGCTGGCCAGGTACGCAAGACCTTCGAGTATGACCGCATCTACCGCGTGGCGAAGAAGATTGTCCGCGGGCTGCACTTCCTCCGTTGGCACACGGTCATGCCCGAGGACTGGCGATACGATTTCAACCTGCATGATCCGTACAACCGGCCGCCAGAGCCGCTGCTCCAAATGCTTGAGGAGAACGTTGCCTGGGGTGAGTACACGGAGGTGTTCTTCTTTAAGGTGATTCGTTCGGAGCAGCAGCGGTTGCAAGTGTGGGTCTTGTTCCTGTGGGACTGGGCCGTTATCCCCGTGATCGTTCACGAAGGCGACTGCATCTGTGTCCGATGTGCGCCGGATCTCGACGAGAATCTGCGACAACCAACGTCGTAGGAGGTCTCCGTGGGTGATTTCTGCTTGAGCATGTTCCGTCTCTCGAATCGGCGCGGGTTCTTCGTGCCGAAGCTCGACATCGGATATGCAGAGAAGGACACGGACATCGAGTGGCATATCAACGGAGGCGGTGCGCGTGTGTATCTCGCGCGGACTGGATCGAAGTTGATCGACGATCTGGATGAGCAAGCCGCAGATAGTCACTTCATGGTGAAGCGAATCGCGTGCTCGCTCCTTCTCGCGCGGGTTGGCCTGTTCCAGCCGGAGGCCTGCGGTCGCTTCTTCATGCGGAACATCCAGGGCGATCTGAGTTGGACTACAGAGCTCGACTGGCCGGACCCGGTTCCGGATACGGGCGACCCCGCAGCGATCACGCGGGTTCACGACTGGTTCACCGCGCTCACGACGCAGACGCTGCTTCGGCGTGCCGCCGAGGATGTCCATTTGGCGCTGACACATCCTCACGAAGCGCTGGTGTATGTCTATCGCGGATTGGAGTGGCTGGTCGTTGGCCTCGGCATCGGCTGGGACGATCTTGCAACGCTGATCGGTACTCCCGTCGCCGAGCTCCGGAGCTTAAAGAAACAAGCGAACGTCGATACCGGTGTTCGCCACGCGAATCGAGACGGCACGAAGATCCGTGCGGACATCTATGTGTCTGGGACGTGGGTTTGCTGTCTCATCGACGCCATCAATGCTGTTCGCGCACAACTGGAGGAATCGTTTTCGACGATGGACTCGAAAGAGGTTGCAGAGGTCGTTGGTCGAGCGGTGACCTCGACACCGTACGAGTGACCTCACGTGGCGGAGCGCGAACTCTACGAAGAGCAGGGCACCACGCGTAAGTTCCGCTTGCGCGCTACTCTTTTTGCCGAGACGACCGGTTCGGCGTGACATCACCACCGCAAGGAGCGTCGATGTCCGTCACCCGCCGTGGCGTCCTCCAAGTTGTTGCTCGTCGATTTACGGTGTCATCACGAAGGTCATCGGACGAGGCATCCCGGCGCATGCGCCACCGTCCGATGTAGCATTGCGATCGGAGGAACGGCGCATGGATGTCACGCCAGGACAGGCACGGTGGATCGTGGAACGGCTGATCGCGGAGCGGCGCATTTCGCGCGCCGACGTTCAGCGGTATGTGGCTGACATGGGCCGCGAGATCGCGGACATTGAGAAGCGGCTGACGAGCCTTCGTGAAGCCGCAGGAACACCGCGCGCAAGCACACCAGCGCCAGGGAGAGCGATTTCGCCCGCGAAGCCAAGGAAACGTCGCACTGGCGGGAAGAAGGGGCATCCACGCGGCATCGCAGGAACCCTTGTCGTGCTGCTGCGTTCGATCCCGGCCGCCGAACATGCCGCTATCAACGCCATCCGCGCCGACAAAGGTATCAAGGCTGCGATCGCGGCTGCCCGCAAAGCAATAAGAACGACGTGATCGTTGGTATCGCGGGAAGAAGCGTTTCGTAACTTAGCGCGGCTTCGGCTCTACCGCTCGGCTGCGCGGCGGATCGAAGAAAGTGGTTTGCGTTGGGATGACGCGAAGGGCAACTGTGGATCGCGAAGTATCCGGATGCCGTGCGTTTCCGCCTCCTTCGTCATATCAAAGAAGACCGCAGCGCGGTCTTCTTCAAAGAAAACGGGTCTAATCACTCAGCGAGGCGCCATTCGTCTCTGTTGTCAGGAACTGGATGACCGAAGCCGTGACTTGAAGCGAGCCGCGGCTTGATTGGTGGTTCTGCAGTGCACCCGTGATGAGCACGACGTCACCTGCATGGACGCGCGCCAGAACCGCCTCGGCGAGTGCGGTCCAGCAGACAATGGTGAGGCGAACCGCCGTTGCCTTCTTGCCGCGTTCGTACGTTCGGGCACTCAGATCGAAGAGTGCGCCCGCCGTGCGCTCACCAGACGAGAGACCGTATGGCGCGCTTACGACTGTTCCGCAGACGTGCACTACGTTGAGCGCGGGGATCTTCATCATACGACGCTGATTCGAGTCGGTCGTTGCATCTATGCCCATGCGCTCTCTCCGTGCAGCGGCCGAATCTTGGACGTGGAAGCGTGGACGATGGGTAAGCCAATGCATCGCATGGCATTCGTCTCCTATAAGTTGGTGTGGTGGTCTGTGCGGTCACAGGGGCCCAGCAGAGTCCCCCCCTGCGCGGTTGGGTGGGGGATGAGCGCTAGAAAAGTGGGAGTTGCGGGTCTACGGGTGTGTCGGCGGCAGCGAGTGCTTCGAGAACGTCTCCGGAACCATCGGACTCACCTAGCCAGTAGATCGCCGCGCGCGCGTCGCGTTGCGGGCGAAGCGATCGGATGTGGTGATCGTTCACCTGCATGCGGCAGGCGCGGCACCAGCCGAAAAGTGGTTCGCCGTGTAGACGCTCAGCGATGCGTGCTTCACCCGGAACCGTAACCAGCAGGTGCAGACAGTGGTCGCGGCAGATGCACTCGCAGGTCAGCAGCGTGCAGTAGCCGTCGTACGAAACTTCGATGCCATGGCCGCAGCACGGACGCACGGCGCGTGAGAATTTCACGAGACATCACCCCCTTGCGTGAAGTTGGACTACAGCATCGAGGCGAAGAGCGAGAGCTGGACGACCTTGGCGCGCGGCAGTTGCGGGAGCGCGTCTGCGAGAGGAACTGGGACATCGATCGCATCGGGGACGATGAGGGGGAACGGGAGGACGTTGATGAGAGATGCTTCCGCGGCTTCCAGCGGTATGACCGGCTGCGGCACGGGCAGGAGCGAGATGCGCTCGATGCGGCGCGCGATCTCCAACTGCACGTCGCCGGTTGCTTTCTGCAGGATCTCCGCGACATCGAGGAACCGCGCCTTTCCGTCGATCGCATGGCGGATGGCTTCCGCCTTCTGCGTCACGACCTCCCACATGAGCGGGTCGATCGTGTCGCGCGACAGCAGCACCTGCACATAAACGTCTTTCGTCTGGCCAGGCCGATGGACGCGATCGCCGGCTTGGTCGGTAGCCTCAGGGCTGTACTCCAGATCGACGAGAAGAACGTGGTTTGCGGCGGTAATCGTGTAGCCGCGGTTGAGGCAGTTGAGCGAGGCCACGATGCAGTCGAGTCCAGGGTTCGCCGAGAACTCGCGAATGAGCCCGAACCGCTTCTTCGTCGCGACCTCCGCGGTGATGGGAAGCACGCCGATGCCGTGCGCGCGCAGGTGCTTCACCATCGCAGCGACCATGACGCGTAGACCGGAGAACACGATGGTCTTCTCGCCACGCTCAGATGCGCGACGGACGTAGTTCAGGACGTAGTCGAGCTTGTTCCAGGTTGCTACGTCGAGCGCGGGATCGAGGTAGTCAATGGCGACGGGGCACGTAGCGGCGTAGCGGAGCTTCCAGAGGGCATTGGAGATCACACCCATGTTCGGGGTTCCGTCGCCCTCACGGAGTGCTTTCGCGATCGCCTTGTGCGCCCAATCTGCGTACGACGCGTAGAACGGAAGGTGCTTGTCATCGAGATTGAGGACGACCACCTGTTGGTGCTTCATGGGCAGGTTGTAGATGTCGTCCTTGCGCCGGCGGATGGCAAACGACGCCATGAGCCGCCAGAAGCGGTTGAGGTTGGAGACTTCCGGGAGGAGCTTCGCGCGGCCCTCGTGGAGAGAATCTTCAAACTGCCGGTCGACGAATTCGTAGGTACCGAACTCGTTGAGGAAGCGCTTGGAGCCGCCGCGATACGCATAGGGAAAGAGCGGATTGTCGAAGCCGAGCAGCCATGCGACGTTCCAGAAGATGTCCGTCGCATAGCCCTTCATCAAGGTGCCGGTGAGGATCAGCCGACCTTTCGGCCGCATCGCCCGCACCGCACGTCCGCGGAGCGTGTTCTTCGATTTGGCGATCTGCGCTTCGTCGACGAGCACAGCTCCGAAGAGCTTCTTGATGCGTTTGTAGGCGGGCCATTGGCGCGCATCGCGCGACGCGCTCCACGCTTGATGCTTGCACGCGCGGCAGTGGCCACCGCTCCATTCACTGACTTCTCCACAGGCGGGGCATGCCTCGACGACAGCGTCGTACGACCGCTTGCACTCGGGGCATGACGTCTTCGTGATGTCGGTGATCTCGTGATCGATGCCGCCATCTTTGGTGAAGCGGCGGCACGTCCACGGATCGAAGGTGCGCGCACCAGTGAGGGAGAGAAACTCGAATGAGGTGATGTAGAACGTCGTGTCGTCGGGGAGAAATCTCCTTCGTTTCTCCTCTTGGAGCGCAGCCACACTCGCATGCGTCGTGAGGCGCTGCGCCTTGAAGCCGAACTGCCGGAGTTCGTTCAACCAGTTGTCGATGAGCCCCGAGGGACAGACGACGAGCACGCGCTTGAAGCCGCGCGTGCGTGCCCAGGAGGCCGCCGTGACGGTCTTGCCGCCGCCTTGCTCATAGCCGAGATAGCCGAAGGGCTTCACGGCCATGCGGGCGACGTCTTCACCTTGAAACGGGAACAGGAATGCGGACCGGCGCGCGACGTTGGCACGATGCTGCGTGATGCGATCAGGGACGACAGATTCGAGATCGGCAACGTCGGGAAGCTCGAAGGCGGCAGTCAAGAGTTCTACATCCGCTGCGTCGATTTCACGGAAGACGCGCTGGCCGGAGTCCGTCATGACGGTGAACGCGAGATAGCCACGATCCACCGACGTGATGAGCGTGACTTCCTTGTCGTCTTGCGTGACCGTTTCGACCTTCGCGGTCTCACGGTTCCGTACCCACGACGGCCGCAGGTGGTACTGGCGTCCTGCGGTGAAGCATGGTTCCTGATCGGCCGTGAGGATGGTGGCCTTCGCGGGGTAGCTGCGATCGTCGAGATACGCGAGGCGTTGGTGGGCTTCCGGTGGGTAGAGCGGGGTGCGCAGGAGCCGGAACTTCTCCTGCAACCGGGTGATCCTCGCCTGATCGGCTTCGCTGATCGTGGGTTCGAAGCCCAGCCACGCGAGTGTTTCAACGCCTGCACGCGGACCGAGCGTGAGGATCGATGCCGGCGAGAGAGTCGCCGACACGATGCCGTGCTCGATGCCGCGCACCGGATCGAACGCAGTCACGACTTCATCGAGGAACGCGAGCAGACCTTCGGCGTCGGGAGCGGCCTTCAAGCCCTTCGGTGTCACGCGAACAGTCGTTGATGCGGTGACATTGAAGAGCCGCGAGAGCACGGGAACGGGAGACACGTCGGCGAGCGGGAGGAACGAAGAAGGTTCCGCGTCGAAGGCGCGGCGAAATGCGTAGCGAAGATCCTCCGTAGCGCTCTCCGTCCGAATCGGCATCGTGTAGGGACGCCACTCGGATGCGTGTGAACGGCGAGCGACAACGAGATCGACGGAGACTCCGATGCCGTACTCTTCCTCGAAGAGATCCGGCAGTGTGACCTGGAGAATGCCTTTGAAGTTCGCGTAGAGCGTGTCGCGGAGTGCGCGATGCCGGCTCTTCTCGAACGTGGAGGTGGGGATGATCGCGACGAGGAGACCGTTGTAGCAGAGCGCACGTGCGCAGATCTCAAGTGTGGCGCCCTGCGATTCGATCTTCCCACCCGACGTTTCGCACTCCCATAGCTCACCGGGATCCGGCGGTGTCCACCAAATGCCGTACGGCGGATTGGTGAGCACGAGCGAAAACCCTTTGATGAGATGGCGATAGTCGAGGATGTCGCCTGTGCGAACGTTGGTGGCGCCAAGTGCGAAGCGCGCATGATCGGCGGCGAGCTCGTCGAGCTCGATGCCGAGGACTGTTGCGCCGATGCGTTTCCACGGCGCGAGGAGCCTCCCCGATCCACAGGTCGGATCGAGAACGGCGAGATCGCTTGGCCCGCGTGGTGGGACGAGCGGTTGGAGCATCTCGCAGAGCAGTTCCGCGAGCCAGTTGGGCGTGAAGTACTGCGCGTGCTTCGAGGCGTTGAACTGCCGGAAACCGAATGCGTGATTTGCGTCTCGGCCGGCGTAACTCACGCCGGAAGACACGTCGGCTGATGTCACGGGTGTGACCTCCTTTCGGTGTGGTGTGGAGGAGAGGGGGAAGTGCGTGCTGGCGAGGAGAGTCGCGCTACTTAGTCGTGGTCAATCCGCGCTTCGCGCCGGTCTTACGCGAAAGCAGTTGCGACGAGGACGTAGGGCTTGCCGTTGATGTCGGTGGTCTCGAACTGCCCCTCACTTCCGTAGCGGCAGAGCAGCTCAAAGTCCTCTTGGAGACGCCGGGCGACCGGCCGCTGTCGGCACTCGCGACCTGCGTAGTACACCTGAATTGCGTCGAGGTGCATGAACGTTCCGTTCACGCTGATGACGCACTTCAGGCGGCTGCCGTCATGATCGACATCGAGCCACATGCCGGGCGGAATGAGGATGGTGATGATTTCTGATTGCACAGATTCTCCGTTCGGTTGTTGGGAACTGGTGGACTTAGGCAGCGAGCAGTCGCGTGGCGTCATCGGGACCCCAATACGACGGCACGTCGAGTGTCACGAGATGCGCCTGCGAAAGCCCGAGATCCGGGGTTGTGTCGAAGACGGAGTGCGTGTCGCTTCGGCGCACGAACGCATCGCTCGCCCCGGCGAGCTCTGTTTCTGCGACCGTGAGACCGAATCGGCGCGCGATGTAGCGGAGCGCGAGAAAGTACGAACCCTCCGTCGATGCGCCGAGAAATGCGAGCTTGCGTGTTGCGTCCGGGCGGTAGTCGAACCACGGTTTGCGCCACGCGGTCGCGAGACGATGACCGCGATCGCGGCCGGGAATGACCATCCAATCCTCGGTCGGCAGGTCTTCGCGCGCGAGCGTGGTACGCCCTGCCACTTGAATGAAGAGCGGTCCGTGTTGCGGTGGCGCGAACCAGCGGTAGACCGCGAAGTCTTTGCCGTTGATGACGGTGTACGGGTGCGAGTTGACATTGATGATGCGCACGAGGCTTCTCCTTCGTTCGGAGCGCCGGTCTCGGCGTTCCCCGCGCGAACGACGTAGAACCGCGCGCATGCGCCGCGTGATCGATCGGGGTGGCGCAGTGGCCACTGATGTGATCCATGACGGGGTCGCAGGACGGTCCGCATCGCACGCGCGGGAGCGCCGAGGGCAGGTGTACGGGTAGGCGTAGAATCGGGCGCGTCACGCGGTCCACGCCATGACGCCCAAAGAAATCCGATCGCGCCGGCTGGCGCTTGGCCTCAGTGTCGAGGCATTTGCGCACGCACTCGGTGTCGCGCCCGACATCGTGCGCGCACTTGAGAATGGGGAGGACGTGCGGTTGCCCGACCCTGGCTTGCTCGAGCGCGTCTTGGCTGGACTCGAATCCGCGAGTGCGAAGTGAATGAAGAAACGGACTCCGCGAGTAGCCGGCGAGGCGCGATACGCACGAGCGTCGGTGGGTGCTGCGCGCCTCGCCGGTCCAGGTTGTGAAGGTGCGTCGGGGTTGCCCGAGCAACTGCATTCAACCGTGGATCGAGCGGCGCGAGCAGGCATGCGGAGATCGTTCTGGCACCTTGCCATGCCCGCGTCGCATGCAGACGCGAAGTGATCATCGATGGCGCTGGCACGGTGCCAGCGTCATCAGGCTGTCAGCGCCGGAGCATGTGCTGACCACGCGACAGACTGCGATTGCGGCGGGTGGTTCGCATCAAACCAAGGCGCAGCAGTACGGAATGTGTGTGCCCAACCGCCGAGCGTGAAGCGGAAGAGGTCCGGCCGGGGGGAGACTTCTGCCGCACCCAGCAGCGATCGCAGACGGGCGGTGGGGGCACGCCGGACGACATCGATGACGGTCACGTCGACGCGAAATGTCGCAATCCCGAACTGCTCCGCACACAACTCAGGAAAGTCTGCGAGCGCGCTGTAGAGGGCGATCTTGCGCGCCACGAATCGGTCGAGCGGCTCGCTTCCTCGATCGTGCTCACCGAAGACGAGTTGCGGAGTACCGCCCACCTCTTCAACGAGCACGTAGTCGGGCTGAGGCATGGTCACGATGCCGACGCGGGACGGGAACGGACAATCCCAACTCGATGCCCAAAGAATCGTCCGGTCGGGAGAGGTCGCGATGCTCGTCACGAGATGATTCACTTCACGCTGATGCGCAAGCCACTTCGGAGCGGTGTTCGCGAACTCGAGTGGCCGGCGCTCGAAGCGCGGCATCATCCGACTGACAAGCGCTGCCCACGGCGCATCTGGCAGGAGCATGGGAAGGATCGTGCGGATCGCTGCGGCGGTCGGATGCGCGTAGCGAGCATGCCCGCCGTACCGTGATGGCGGCTCCCAGATCGAGAGCCAACCGGCACGCCCGAGATGCCGGATGCGGCGACGGACGATCGAGGGATCGGCAGCAGGAAAGACCAAGCGCTGGATTTGTTCGTACGTGAGCACACGAAGGCAGACCAGGTAGCGAAGGAGCGCGAGGTCGCGTGACGTGAGCGAGGCGCTTGCGGGGTTGGCGGGGGCAGCTGATGGTGCAGCGCCCCCGCCCTGATCCCTGCCCTGATCCCCCCAGGGATTCGTGGCAGCCCCGAACGCATCTAGATGCGATTCTCTGGTCGTTGCGGTGAACGGATTATTCTTCTGTTGGGGCTCGCTGCTGATCTCAACTGGAGGTTCGGGGCGGTCAGCCATAGGTGAGAGGTGGGATGCTTTGGAAGGGATGTCTCCAGCGTACGAGGCGTCATGCCGCAGGGCTCTGGGTGTCCGGGTATCAGTGGCACCTTGCCAGCGCAGAACGCGATCACGCTGCGCTGATTTCGTCTGTCCGACTGGCGCGGCGGCGAGCGATCCGACTGTCGTAAATCACCACAACACATTCTGGTCGGCTGTCCAGTGCGTCTGGAAGCGAATATCGCTCGTTGTGCAGACTGAACCACGATTGGTATCGATGTTTCGTTGTCGTTGTGTTTACTACGATCAACCAGTACTCACTCACATACACACGACACCATCGAGTAGAACCTGACGGCTCGCCGACAGCGCTGGCACGTTGCGCACGCGTGACAGCGAAAGAATCGCATCCCCATGCGACGACGTACTGGCAAGGTGCCAGTTCTTCACCTCCGTCCTCCAAGTGCGCGTACGCCATGCGCAACAATAGCGCTGTTCCTCCCCACGACTGCTTGTGCCTCGCCCACCGCACTTCATAACGACGCTCCTGTCGCACGCCGCCACGACGCGGGGCGCAGGGCTCTCTGATGTGGCCGAGGCAATCGGTGTGAACGAAACGACGCTTATGCAGTACCGCTCGGGACGGCGCCGCCTCAGCATGCAAGCGTTTGCGAACATCCTCGCGACCTACGGTGACGAACGCGCAGTCGTCGAGGCAGCGATCCACTATGCGCGTGCTGAATATCACCCACCCAAGTCCGACTCGATGGAGGCTGCGGCCGATGGTCTCCCTCCCGTCGCGGTCGACATGCTCCGCACTTACGTCGACCGCCTGCCCGAGGAAGCAGTGACGACGGGCCGTGGGTTGTACCTCGTCTCGGATGACGCTCACGCGCTCTCGCTCGCAACGCAGTTTCTCGTGCGCCGTTTCGAGCGCTCTCGTATCGCGGTCTGTCAGTTGCGCGGTGATGCGCGACCTTCCGCTGCTACTCGCCGCTTTGCGCTTGCCGCTCCCGTGCTCGTGGTCGAGCGCATCGACTTCCTCCGAACCACCGTTGGCGAGATTGTTCGTGAGCGTGCAGCCCTCGTCCGGCCGTTGATCGTCACGAGCATGCAGTCTCCAGATACCATCGCCGATCCGCTCCTTCGCCGCGTGATTCGGCATCTCACACGCCTTCTCAGTCTCGATGCTCCCTCCTCCCATTCCAATGGAACTCTTCCCGTCGCAGCCTACGCGGAGCGGTCCACATCCACGGCCTGATCACGCGCTTCAAGACTCGACGCGCCTGCGGTTCCTCACACCCCGTGCGGAACCAGCGGAGGGGCTGAGTACCGTTCGCGCGGATCTTTCAGCGTTCTTCGTCATCGTCGGGCGCGTTGGGCGCGATGAAGCCCTCCTGTTGCTGCTCACCAAGGCGCTGCGGCAACGCACGGGACTTCTCGCATTGCGCGTCAACGATCTCGCATGGATGCTGCGGGTCTCCAATCGGCGTGTCATCCGCTGGCTCGATCACCTCGTCCGCGAACGCCTCGTCGTCTACCACGTCGAGGATTTCTGGGGCGTCGATACCGTGATCGTGGAGATCGTCGGTCTTCCCGCATCGCCCCACGCCTTCGAGCGGACAGTGCACGCAGAGTTGCCGACACATTGGTTTGTGCAGGTGCTTCCGATCATCGGGCGGACGACGTTTGCCGTGTTTCTGTATTTCTTGTGGTGCGAACCGCAACGCGCCGAAACGCACATCGATCATCTCGTGGACATCGCTGCGCTGCGCAGCCGCGCACACGCAGCATTCCACCTGCGTAGATTGCGCGCGCACGGACTCCTGGTGCCGGAGGATGCGGGTGGATTTGTGGTCCGCGATCCAGAGCCGCCGACGCGCTTTCAGCGTCTCCAGCTTCGCTTTCTCGCGATTCCAACGCTTCGACGCTCGCTCGTGCATCTCGCGATCCTCGCGGCGGTGGTGGTCGTCATCGCAAGCGTGCTCCTGTTTCTGCGCTTGGTCCCGGCCCTCTCACACGCATGACGCCTCTGTCGCTGATGCTTATGGGGGCGGTATCCATCGCTGCGAGCGGAACCGTCGTTCGCGTTCTGCTGCGCAGACGTCGCCGCATGCCCGAAACCATTCCGTTGTCGTTTGACACAACACCCGCGCGGGCACGGCAGGGGTGGGCCGCGTTCTGGGCGCGCGACCCATTCGTGCAGTCGCAACTCCAGCGGCAAGGCGTCGCATTCGGCACATACCACGTTCCCGGACGCGAGGAGGCCATCGCGACGCACATTGCACCAAGCGACATGCACCAGCACACGCTGATTCTCGGTGCGACGGGAAGCGGCAAATCGAGTCTCCTCGAAACCTTTGCGCTGCATCACCTCCGCAAGCACGAAGGCTTCACCCTCGTTGATCTGCACGGCGATCTGTTCACGCGCGTGGCGGCATGGGCGCTGACCCTCAAGACAGAGAAGCTCGTCCTCTTGGATTTCACGCGGCCGGAACTGCTCCCCGGCTGGAATCCGCTGATGGAGATCGAGGGCGTCGATGTTGGAAGGCACGTCGATCTTCTCGTTGGTGTGCTCAAGCGACTCTACGCCGGCGAAGACGCGGCCTCGTGGGCGTGGGGCGTCAAAGTCGAAGAACTGATGCGCTACGCGCTCCGCGCGTGCATCGAAGCGCATGCGAACGGGGGTGTCGTCTACAGCCTCGCCGACCTTTCGCGCTTTTTCCTCGCACCCACGTTCCGGCATGACATCGTGAAGCACGCCTCCGCATCCACGCGCGCGTACTTCACGTCGCGCTTCGGTGCACGCGAAGAGATGTACGTCTCGGCGGTCCTCAACAAACTCGAACCGTTCCTCGGCTCCATCGCGGTTCAGCGCTTCCTCGGCCAACCAACGACCACCTTCGATCTCTTCGGCGCGATCGACCGCGGAGATACCGTGCTCGTGAACCTCGCGAAGGGATATCTGGGTCCAACCGCGGACGTGATGGGGCGCCTCCTTGTGAATGCCTTGCAAGCGGCAGCCCTCCGCCGCGAACGCATTTCACCCGACAAGCGCACGCCCTATGCGCTCCTGCTCGACGAGGCGCATGTGCTTGCGGCAGCCGAAAGCGGACTCGAAGACTTCCTCGTGGCGGCGCGCAAGTACAAGGTCTTCGTCACGCTCGCAGCACAGGGGCTCTCGCTGTTTCCGCCGAACTTCCGGCCGCACCTCCTTGGCAACACGGCGCGGCAGTTCTTCTTCCGGCTTCCGCATAGCGAAGCGCGCATGCTCGCGCGTGACATCTTCGAACCCTTGGGATCGGTGTTTCGAGAGCAGACGCGACCCAATGACGCCATCGATGACCCGCTCCTCACACCCGCAGAAGAGATCGCGTGGCGCACGAGAGAACTCGCAAGCCTCCCGGTTGGTGCCTGCTACTGGTATCTGAAGGATCGGCCGTACAAGGCACGCCGCATTCAGGTGTCGGCACCCCTCCAATCGCCGTTTTTGCCCGTAGCACTGCGCCGACATATCGACGCGGCCATGGACGCAGCCAAACGTGGTGCGCCGCCCCCTTCCATCGAAAGAGAGGAAAGCCGCCTCGCGTCCGCGATCGCCAAGCGTAGCGCCCGCAGAGCAGCCGCCGCCCGCATCGTTGACCGTGACCGCCTCTAACCGTACCCCTGACGATGATGGATACGCCGATTTCCGCAGTACCACCGCAGTCGATGGACATCGCGCACGCTAGTGGTGCGCCACTTCTGTCGACCGCGTCAGGTGTGCTCTATGTGCCCGCGGCCGTGCGCCCGTTCTCGTTTCCGTCTCCGGCGCACTTCGAGGATGCCATTCAGAACGCCTACGCGCATGCAGAGCGCATCGACGGTGTGCAGCGCAACACCGTGCTGCGGTGGAAGACGGCCATCGCGCAGTTCTCGGCGTATCTGGACGCGGAGGGGCAACTCGATACGCTGCTTCGTGGCGATCTCGACGAGCAGATGCGTGTGCTCCTCGGGTGGATTGGGTGGCTGCGCGACCGGAATGTGAGCCGCGTCTCCATTCGCACCTACTGGAGCAGTGTTGCCGCGGTCTTCCATCGCATTGCAACACTGCACGGCAGCCTGAATCCGTTCCGGTATGTGGCGCGACCAAAAGCAACGCCACGCCAGCCGCGGTATCTGACGCGGAGCCAAGCCGAGACCGTGCTCCGGACGATGCGCAACTACGCCTGGCGATCGCGCCTGGAAGGGGCGCGCAATCTCGCCGTGGTGGGCTGCATGCTCCTCGCAGGCCTTCGCCGCGCCGAGGTGCTGCATCTCGACTACAGCGATGTGAAACTGGATCTGGACGCCCTCCTCATCCGCCGCGCCAAGGGTCGGCACGGCGGCCGGGATCGCACGGCATACATGAGCCGGCAGCTCCGCACGTTTCTGCTCGCGTATCTGGACGAGCGCGCGCGTGTGCGCTGGACGGGGCCGGAACTCTTCATCACGCAGGATGCAACCGCACCGCTCACGGTCGATGTCCTGCGCCGTGTGTTCCGCACGCTCTCGCACGCCGTCGGTTTCCGCGTCACGCCGCACATGCTGCGGCACACGTACGCCACCCTCCTGCGCACGGAGGATGTCTCGGATCGGATCGCGGCCGACCTAATGGGGCATCGATCGATTGCGATGCTGCGCCACTACTCGCACGTGTATGACGGCGAGGCCGCGCGCGCTGCCGCGAAACTCCATCTCGACCTCTGAAGATCGACCACCCGCGCACGCCCAGACGGGCACGTCGTGTTTGCATTGGTTCTCGGGCACGCGTATAGGGAAGGCAGTCCCTTCGCAATCCCGAACTGTCCGCACGACCGTCATCTCACGTGGGATGCGGTCGCGCTGATCCGTGCGTGCGCGCTGCGCCGCATCTGGATGCGCAGAGGTGGAAACCGCGTGCTCCCTGATTCATGGTAAGGATGAGGTCGCCGGTTCGATCCCGGCCGGGGGCTCCACAGCGCATCCAGACGCGACAAACAGTGCAATTGCGTCGGGTCAGTGATCACGCCGCGTGACCACATCCTTGTTCCAAGGATGGGGGCGTACTGGCGCGGCGGACATTTTCGGACGAAGGGCTTCTGCATCTCATCCCTTCCCACCACACTCCCATGTCCGCCCCGCTCTTTGGAGGATCACATCCTTATTCTGGCGCGCCATGCGGCGCGTCGTACCACGGCATCCCAGAAGCGCATCCACATGCGATCCGCGCGGGTGACCCCATCCGCGACACCTTTGCGCTGAGTGAACTCGATGCAGCATTCGATCGCTTCATCGACTATGCCGGGAACATCGCGCGCCAGAGCGTGACGACGCTGCGAAACTACCGACACGCCTATCTGAACTTCCGCGCGTTTGTCGCTGCGACGGCGCCTGATGGCGCGAGAGATCCCGCCGTTGGCCTGACGTCCGAAACGGTTGATGCATGGAGCCGCTGGAATAGCACGCGGGCCTCGCTACGGGCACGCGTGCGCGAGAGCGAGCGGCGCGTGTCGAACGTTGCGCTGCATACCTGGTGGCGCAATCTGCGTTCGTTCTGCGCCTTTGTTGAGGCCGAGAGCGGCACGCCCAATCCGTTCCTGTCTCGCCGACCGCCCGTTTTACCGGAACGTGTTCCGCGCGCGATTCCCAAAGACGACTGTGGACGGCTGCTCGACGCCGCAGCGAACTACCCGACGTGGTCACCCTTCATGCGCGCACGGGCGGTGGCGGTGCTTGCCGTCGCGATGTATGCGGGGCTCCGGCGTGGAGACATGCTGCGGCTCCGCTTCGCCGACGTGAATCTGCGCGACGAGACGATTTGGGTCGAGCGGGGAAAAGGCCGCGGCGGCGGCAAGCAACGCTTGATTGCAATGTCCGCTGAACTGCGCCACATCCTTGTGCAGTACATCCGCGAGCGGCAGCGCATCGGGCGGCGGTATGGGGTCGGACCGGCCACGGGCCGGACCTGCCCGGAGTTTTTCTGCTCGTCCGAGAGCAATCGTGGCATGTCGGACATGACACTGCGGAGGATCGTGGAGAGCGTGCGCGATGCAGCGCAGGTTCCGTTCACGCTCCATGCGCTCCGGCACAGCTTCGTGACGGAACTCGTCCGCTCAGGCGCCAAGCTGCCAACGGTCAGCCACCTTGCGGGGCATACGAAGATTACGACCACCGAGATGTACTTCCGCTCCTATGATCCTGACAACCGTGAAGCAGTGCGACGCCTGTCGTTCCGCAAGCGCTGAGCGCCGACCAACGGAAGCAGAAGCGCTGGCCGATCATTCACCACGGCGCGGTGAAACCCCTGGACGCCGAAAGCTGGTGAGGCCAACGCACGCAGTAGGCTTACTGCCGCTCCGAGTCCATCGCTGGCGCGCTCCGTACCTCACAAGCTTTCTCTCGTTGTATGCACTCATGCAGCGTGCTTGCGAAAAGGTGCCTATTATCATATACTATTTTGATACTCATTTTTATCATCACACCTACCCCCTACTCTCATGCGCCGCAACACGGACCAATCCCCATCGGAGCCAGAGAGCGCGTCCACGCGCCCCGCAGCTTCTCCGCAAGATCAGGCTCGCGAGCGCGACGCGACAGCGATCGAAGCGCGGCTGGAGCCGGCCGCCAAGCCGTCGTTCAAGGATCGTGTCGCTGCCCTCCGCGCGATGAGCCGAGAGACATTCGTTGCACAGACTCGTGAAGTTGCCAGCCACATCCTGGCAGCAATTCAAACAGCAGCAGACGGACCTCTCCCGGAGAGCATTCGTCCGATGAACGCTTCCGACATGAGGGCGAAGAACGATTACCTGAGCTCACTCGACACCTTACGTGATGCGGAGATCGCCGAAGAGACCCCGAAGGATGCCATCGTCTTGGATAGGAGCTTCGACCCTTCCCACCCCGTGAGCGTTTTGATCAAGGTAGGTGACAAGGTCGCCCACGGCGCCATCCATTGGGCGCTCTGGCAGGTGGTGGAGAAGGCGCTCTCGCCAGAGGACCAAGACTTCATCTGGACCTTGCGAGCGAAGGCGGGGATCGAGGAGAGCATCAGCAACTACCAGCAGGCGCGCGAGACGCTCGTGAAGGTCGGCATTGATCTCGACACCCCGCGACTCTTTGCCGACTCCTGAACGCGCGCGGTCAGTGGTACCGCGGTGGCACACGTCACCGCTGTCCGTGCGGGAGCAGGAACTGCGTGCGCCCGTGCAGCGCCACGTCACCACGGATGCCGGTGGCATCACGCAACTGCCGCTCTCAGGCTGACGGCTATCGCGACCTACGCGGGTGTGTCCTCGCGAAAGAGCTTCGTGCGGCGGTTTAGTGCATTCAGCACCTCGCTCAGCATGGCCGACTCGATGTTGGTCAAGGACTCTGGCATGTCGACGGTCGCCGCGTCGCAGTCGAACGACAGGATGCCGGCGACGAAGCCGGTCTGCCTGCTGCACTCAACGAGCGCGATGCGGGGGCAGGAGAGAACCATGGCGGTGATTGCCGCCGCCTGACGTTCGCGCGGAGGCACGATGATCTCCTCAGAAATGCTCTCCGCCCAACTCGAGACCGCACGCCGGACGCGCGGGACGTGCCGGTCGACGAGCCGTGTGAATGCCTCGCCGTCGCGGGTCTCTTGCTCCTCGAATTCTTCGCGCGCTGCAGCGTACGGCTCGAATAGCGCTGCGGAGAGACGGGCCCGCTGTGATTCGGTCAGGTCGAGACCGGCGTTCGCGACCAACTGCACATAGTCATCGGTCGACGTATGTGCGCGAAACCGCTTGTACGAGCGGAAAAAATGCAAGGCGTGAATCCGCTCCCGATTGAGTGGACCAAGGGAACGCAGTGCGGCGACAGTGTCCGGTTCGCGAAGGTAGTCCGCGACGAGATCCCATGCACGCTCAACGTCTCCCAAGGTGGCAAGAATGAGGGCGAGCGATGCGACCGGACGGAAATCGTCGGGCGCGAGGTCCATCCGGAATCGGAAATAGCGCTCCGCTTCCAGACGCAGCGCTGCGTCGTCCTGCCAGTGGCGATCGAGCAGATGTGCTTTCAGATCCAGCATGAATCGGTTGTTGGGAAACTGCGTGAGGCCACGACCGAGCACCTGCAGCGCTTCCAGCGGCTTGTCCGATCGTGCGTACGCATCGGCGAGCCATGCCCATGCTGCGCTCCAGTGCACGCGTGCGTCGTCATTGGTCGCCAAGAGCCGCTCGAGGATGTCGATGCCCTCGGCATAGGCCCCGGCGCGAATGCGCAGCGTTGCCTTCGCGAGGAGGGCCTCGGGTAGCGCTGGATTGAGCGCGAGGGCGCGGTCGTAGCACCGGATTGCCTCTTCGACCTCGCCAAGTTCCTCGTAGGTGCTGCCGAGGTTCTTCCAGACGTGGGGCAGATGCGCGTTGCGCTCGATCGCGGCGAGGTAGAGATCGCGTGCGCTCGCGGTCTCGCCGAGCGCGGCACCGGCATTGGCGAGGTTGTAGAGATCCTCTGCCAAGTCCGACGTGCGTACGACCTCTTCAAAGATCTCACGGCCGCTAAGGATGGACGCGCGTGCCCGCTCCTGGATGCCTTTCTCCACGAGGATCGACCCGAGCACGCGGCGTGTGCCGATGTCGTAGGGCTGGATCGCGGCGGCGCGCTGGGCAGCCGCCAGCGCTTCGTTGTAGCGGCGCATCTGGTACTGCGATGAGGCGAGTGCGCGCCACGCGGGCGCGTCATCGGAATGGTCCTCAAGCCAGCGTTCCAGCGCGACGGCCGCGGCGGCGTACTTGCCGGCGTTGAAGAGCGCCGCCGCTTCGCCCTTGCCGGTTAAGACCTGCGCGCCGAGCGACGAGGGTTCAGCGCGGTGGTGCGGCTGCTTGATGCCGAGATGCCGCTCGGCGAGATCCGGGTGCGCCTCTTCGAGTTGGAGTCGCAGCCACTCGCGATCGCGCGCTTCGAAGTCCCATCCATAGGTCGCTTTGATCTCCGCCTTCAACTGGTCACGTCGCGCCCCGGTAATTTCACCCGTCGTGACGAACAGGTACACGTCGATATCGTGACCGTTGTCGTGAACCTTCTTAAGCTCCTTTTCGAGTTTCTCTTCCCATCGATCGGCGAGCGAAAACTGGAAGAACGTCTTCTCCCCCGACGGTGCGAAGAGGATCCGCAGTTTGCGCCGATCCTCCTCCGCATCACGGCCGCGGTCCTTCATGCGCCCGACCGGCACGATATCCCGGTAGCCGGTCCGGTACAGGAGATCGGCGCACAGTCGTTCGAACGTGCCGGAGTCGGTTTCGTGATCGAGCGTCCAGAGGACTTGGTTGAACACGCCGGAAAAGATAGCTGAAAGATCGCTGATGGATCGAACGCTGCTCCGGATTTCGACACTGCGTCAACGTCGCGAGTAAGCCGCCCCTCTCTTAGCGGCGCGACGCAGTCGTTCGCGTGTTCATGGCCGATTTTGGACGACGGTGGTAGGGAATCTGGCAGTTCCTGGCCCTCCTAACTAGGCGCATGCTCGGCGGCCGGTTGCTGCCTCGGCACTTCGTCCGTATCGTCATCGGTCCTGAGACGCGCACGAGAGAGAGGAAGCAAATGCGGGCTTTGATCCTGTCTTTGGTTGTTGTCTGCACAACGCCGACCCTTGCAGCGCCAGCAATCAAGTTCCACGTCAACCCGAAGGTAAGCTCGGTTGCGCAAACGGGGAAGCGCAACGGCTGTTGGGCGGCGTCTGCTGCGATGGTGTGGGGGTGGAAGAATCATCAATCGATCGGAATGGAGGCGATCGCCAAGAAGGCTGGAACAAAGTACGCTCAGCTTCTTGCCAACGATTCCGTTTTGTCTGAGACGGACGTTCAGAATTTTGCGGATGCGATCGGACTCGTCGCTGAAGCGCCTAAGAGTTATACGGTCAAAGGCTTCCAGGACCTCCTGAAGAATCACGGCCCGCTCTGGTTCGGAACCGAGGAGGCAGCGGGTAAACATGCTCGCGTGGTGACTGGAATCGAAGGCGATGGCAGTGTGGACGGCACGTTGATCTACTTCATCGATCCCAGCAACGGGCAAGCGACGCATGACACCTTCCGAAGGGCGATGGAGAAATACGAGACGGTGGCCACTGGTACGATCGGCGAAGGCGCCGATCTCACAATCCAGATCTTCCACCCATAACTCACGTCCCTTGGTAAGTTCGCCCGTCCAGAAGGGTTGATCATGCGCTTATCGAAGCTTCTTTTCGCGGGGGCGTCCATCATCGGCGTGGCGGTTAGCGCCCATGCGGGATGCCAGCCAGGTTCGGGCTCCTCCGTGTTCCTTGTCACATACGTTGACGGTACGCCCGGAGGCCAGTCTCAGGATCTCTTGGACTGCCGGATCGAGCCCGGCGACGTCGTCGATTTCTCCATCCTCGACATTGAAAAGGTCGTGATTGCACGAACCGCCGTTGCCAAAGCCCGGTGTAGGCGTGAGGAAGGTAGCACCGGGATGTTGTGGTGGAAAAAGAAAAGGTACAGACCGTATGACAGCGAGGCGAAGAGCACGGTCAAACTCCCTATTCGCGAGGCGCTTCGAATCGTCTATGCATTCAACAATACACCGCTGCCCCTCGCGTCCGCATCGCAAACCTTCGTCGCGCCGACGGGTGGCCAACTCAGCGCACAGGAGCTCTCGCCTACCGACAAGAATTATTTTGCGGACACGCCTCCGACCGCATCTGAGAGGGAGGCTCTGTTGCCGGAAGGGAAGATATGTCCCGGGGCAGAGCTCATCAGCACGCCTCAAATTACGATCACGCCTGGGAAGATGCCTGACCTGTCGGTCCATGTGACAGTCAGGCGCCGGTAAACAGAGCAAATCGGAGGATTAAGAATGTCGGACATCGTGCAGCCCCCCTCAGCCCCGGTCGCGAGCCCTGGAAGAGTTCCGCGGCGACCATGGACCGCGCCGAATCTGCACACGATCGCTGATCTCTATCTTGTCGGACTCACGCTGTCGTTCGTGGTGATGTGGACTCTAATGCCGGACTTTTACCGCCCCGAGGCAGCCAAGAGCTGGGCGGCGACCAATACGATCTGGCTGATCCCGGTCGCTGCCGTGCTCGTGGTGACGATCGGTATGGGGTTCATCAAGGTGGGCGGCCGGCTCGGCCTATTCAACCGCTGGTGGACGTCGCTGTTAATGATCGTCCTGTTTTTGGGCGCCTTGGTCTATGTCGTGAAGACGCACGGAGATCTCAGTGCGAAGGCCCTCGTACGTAGTCACAACGAGGCCAAGATCGCCCACAAGTCGCTCGTGCTCCAGGCACCACTCCCTGCACAAATTCCGGGTCTGACCGACGCAGAGCGCGACCGCGCGGAATCCACAAGGCAGCAGTACACCAAGGCCGTTGAGAAGAGCGCGCAAAAGAAGGAGGAAGAGCATCCAGAACAGAACACTCCGAAGGCAGTGCGTGAAGAGGCGAAGCGGATCAGGATCGAGGAATCGGATAAGCCAGGGTCGGCCGGCACAACGGGTGGCGGCACACCACCGACCGTCGTTCCGCCGCCGACCACGAACGACGCTGCGGAAGCGCCTTATGTCGACCTTCCGCCGCGCCCCGATCCCAACAAGGCTGGCGACGACGAGTTCGCGAAGTTCGCCGGCATCGCCGCATTTGGCGCTTGCACGGCCTACGGCGGAGAACCGACGACGTGTGGCATCATCGCCAACGTCGTTCAGTCTATCTTTGGCTCCTCCGGTAGTACGACGGAAGAAGATCAGAAGAGGATCACCAGCATCATCGCGAAAATCGCGGCGGATCCCACCGGAGCGCAGGGACTCGATCTCACCGGGATCGATTTTCAGAATCCTGACGATGCTATCGCGAAGCTCCGGACAGCACTTGCCGCTCTCAAGCAAAAGGGCGCGCTGACGGCAGATCAAGCGCAGCAACTCAATGCGGTCATTGGGCGGCTTCACGATCAAATCGCGCGCGTCAGCCGCTGTGCCGCCGAGGTTCAGGCGGCGTACATCAGCTCCAACGGAGATAAGTGTCGGGCTTTTCGCGTAGCAACTACGAGCGCGTCGTGTCGTTTTGAAGGCGGCGGAGCCGACGCTCTCGAGAAAGCTGAACGCTCCGTGAGCGACCCGACTCTCCGCGGAATCCTCCACAGCGTCCGACTCGCGGGAGAAACTTGCGAATGAGCAAAGCGCTGACCGATGCAACCGTCTGGAGCCGCGGCGGCATCTGGCTTCGCGAGCACATCCTGAGACAGATCGCAGCCGAGAAACCCCTTCGACGGGTGGCGGCCACTGACACGGGACTATTCATTACGGGAGATGAGCTCATCAACCGGATTGAGGACGGTATTCGGTCAAGGCGGGCCGTCCTCGTTGCTGGGCCGCGCGGCTGCGGCAAAACGTACTGTGCCGAGAAAGCGATTCGAAGCGCGGCGCACTCGAAGAACATCGGCGGCTGGCGATTCCTTCAAGGCAACCGCGAGATTCCTCGCGACTATCTCAGCGAGGACATCCTAGTCATCGACGGTAGCGGAAAGCCAGTGCTACAGAAGGCGTTGATCCTGCGGCGATTCGACAAACAACCGGCGCCCGACCCTCGAAAGGTCGCGAGCTTTCCTGAATGGCCGGCAATTCCCGTAGACGAGGTGGCGTCGTTAGAAGCGGCCCACCAGCAGTGGGCGCCACACGATTGGCGGGTGCTGTTTCTCGACGAGATCAATCGCTTCTCCGACGGTTTTCTCGACAACCTCCTGGCGCTCATCGAGGAAGGGAAAACCGTTCGGCGCGGCGAGCAGTTCTACGTCCCGGTCGTCGTTGTCGCGACCGCCAACCCCGCCGGCTACGACGTGACGGCGAAGAAACTCAGCCCGCCGCTCCAGGCGCGTATCGCGCGGTCATACCGGGTCGCCCAGCCACCGCTGGAGGATCTTGTGGAGATCGTTCTCGCCGAACGCCTCGCTCGCGAAGAGAAGTCCTACACAAGCAACGGATACACGCTCAAAGTGCCTGGCGATCTGCGTGTTCTCGCGTGTGCAGCGACGCTTTGTCTTTGGGGTGATCCGGATTCCGAGGCGCAGGGCAATTACTTCCTGACGGCGCACACCCGACACGTTCTTGCATCGGCGCGAGATGCCGATTCCGAGCTCGGCCGAGCGATGGAGGAGCTCAGTACGCTTCTCACGTTCGGGCCCGATGCACGCGCGGTCGGCGACTGGGTTACGACGGCAGCCGGAGTGGCAAAGGCGGAAATGACGGCCGGAAACGCCGAGATTGTTGTCACGGACGCGCATCTTCTCCGAACGGCAATCGAGTGCCTCGGGCACAAGCTGCGCGAGTCGTTCAACGAAGGCGGTCAGCCGGCGCAAGTCGCCAAAAAGGATGGCCTCATCGTGAGAATCGTCGAGCGCGTTCTTCGCTCGCGCGCGGCGAGGCGTATCTTCCTGGCGGAGTCGGACGTAGCTGCACTGCTCGCAAAGGCGCCGAATGCCGGCCGGCAAAAGATCGACTTCTATGATCGCATCCGAGAATTGCCGCAGCACAGGCGGTTGGCCTGGACGGCCGCGTTGCGCGAGCTTCCAGTCGAAGGTATCGCCGATGGTACCGTTGCCGCAGCAAGGTGGCTCAACGATGCCAAGCGCGCCATGGCGTTGCCGGGTGGTGAATACAGCAGCGCCGCAGAACGTGCGTGGTTCGAAACACTGCTCACCGACTACTTCGGCGCCGGACACAGTGTGGTGGATGACCTTTCGAATCTGCCGGTCAATCGCGAGCACGATCTTGCCGAGCGCCTGGTGGAGACACCATGCGCCGCTGCTATCAGCGACGTTCACGACCAAATGAGGGAGGAGGCGTGGATGGCGACGTTCGGGCGAAGCGACGCCGCCTACTACAGCTGGGCGAGATCGGTCTCCGCGATCGCTTCGAAGGACCCGGATGTGGAAGCGAGAATCGACGAGTGCCTCGCCGTTGAAGGCGACATCCGTGATGACTCAGCTACGGTCTTGAAGAAGACCGTGAAACTTCTCAGCACGGCGGCAGACGATGATTCCATCGTCCGTCACTGCGCGAGGCTTCTGCAGCACATCGGCTGACGGCGAGACGACGATGAAAGCGTATATCGTCGGCGTCGCGGCGATAATCCCGCTCATCGCGGCGCTTGTCCTGGTAGTGCGACTGAAAACGGCGTCGCGACGCGGCGACCGCTTGCTGGACGTCGTCGGAATCACCTTGCTGATCGTGGCGGCGGCGCTCATCGCATTTCAAGCGAAATGGTCGCCCAGTGTTCCGACAGCTTACGTCGTCGACGACGCGGTCTATCTAAACGCGGACGCGTTGCGTCGCGCCGACCCGGCGGCACCTGAACATTTGGAGTCGGTTGCGAAGGTTCTTCTCACGCTCGCAAAGCAGTCGGCAGGCACGCCCTCTTTCGCCAGCGGGCAGGCGGCCTTCGATGCTGCGATGACGGAACTGCAATCGCGCCGCGTCGGCGGCGTACTTGACGCAGTCCTGGACCGGCCGCGACGCCTTGTCTGCGTCGTAACGGCTCCACGACGATGGGGCGATCTCGATATTCGAAGAGCGACGGTGGCCGCGGCGAAGAACGGTGTGATCGTCGACGTCGTCCAGATTCAGGAGGATCAGAACGTCTGGGCCGATGCTCGGCTCACGATCAAAGCCCGCCAGCGCGTCGTTCCCGCCAACTACGATCTCCGCAATTCACGACAGAGCGTCTTCGAGGCGCACATGCGCCTTCCCGCCGACGTTTCGCCTCAAAGCGTGAGCTCCATCGGTCTGAACTGTACCGTCGATCGTGGGGTCGTGCCCAGGCCGATCCAGTTTGAGCGCGCTTCGCTCCCGGCGAGGGCTTCAGGAAACGATCTGGTATCGGCCCCGTTTTCCCTCGCGGACTTCACTCCCCGCCAAAAGTCTCTCAAACCGGGATTCCACCTCATGCAATGTTCGGCTTTGGTAGGCGGAAAGAAACTCACCGGCGCCTTCTACATTGAGGCGGCGCTCTACCCGGTCGTCGTTGTGGCGGGGAGTGGAGGTCGCTTCGGCTTGACTGCCATGACGGCAAACAGCGCGACGGTTTCAAACGCCGCTCGGCTCGATATCGCATGGAACTCCGCGACGTATCTCTATGGGCGCTGGCACGAGGCGGTCGTGCCGACCGCCTTTTGGAGCGAAGCCGAGCTAAAGAACGCACTCGAGCATCCCAACCCGTCGCTCGATCCTCGCATGGTCGTTCTGCACGACTTGTCCGACGAGGAGTTCGCCGACGTTTGCGGACCGCTTGCTGCGTCGGTGTACGTCGGCAAGCAGATTCTTTTTTCGGGCGTGCCGAAAAGCGTGACGAATTGCGCGCTCCTATCGAACCTCAAGTCCTCCCAGTGGGTCTACGACCGGCGGCCGCAACTGACGTTCATCTGGGACCGGTCGAGAGTGGGCACACTCCCATTCGCACCGACTTGTAGCGCAAAGCCGATCGTGTCGGCTGAGGAACTCGATGCCTTGCGGTTTGTTCACCTGGGGCCGGCCGTGCAGTCCAGCATCGCTGCCGAGATTTGCAGAAGGCTGAATCTGAAATGCGGCGAGCTCTCACCGAGCGCCACGAAAGCGGTGGCGCTTGACACGTTCGTTCGAGTCACCCAACTCACGCGGGAAGAAGACGCATTCGTCGAGGACCATACGGCAGGGGCAATGGTGAACGCATCGTCGATCGCTCGCCGCCTCGGATCCGTAGCCGTGTCGAAGACACTAGCACCCTCTCCGAAACGGCGCGAAGTCATGCGCACTTATGTCATCTTCAGCTACGGGGTCGACCCGAAGCACGAGGCGCTCAAGCCGGTCGAAGAGCTGGTAAAGAGCGGCGCGACCGTCCACCTCGTTCTGATCGACACGCCGTATCGAAACGGTGTACTGCCTCCGCAAAGGCGCATCGATCCCGATGCAATCGCAGCCGCTGTCCGGGCCAATGCAGACCGATCACCCATCGCGGACGACGACGTCCTGCTTCCCGATGAAGTGAAAGGGCGAGTGACTGTTCACCGCGTCTGTCTCACCTCGAAGACGGCCTGCCCGGAGGCACCCCAGTGTGAGACGGGAGTCGACGAGGTCATCGCGTCAATCGCCAAAGCGGTCGCTCCAGTGACGGACGTCGCATTCGGATCGATCGCGGTCGGCGACTTCGGCAGGCTCATCGACGAGCGCATCGACGACCATGGCGAAGCTGACACCGCACCTTTGGAGTTCCAGAAGCTGGTGGCAAAGTCGAACGTCCAAGTGGCAGCGGTGGCAAAGACGCGCGACATGGCCCTGCTGAGTGACCGGCCACTCGCTGTCGGATTCCTCTACGGATCGGGACACGTGGAGGCGCTGGGTTACTCGCTTTTCGAGCAGCCGACGAACGTCGCCCCTGAACATCAGATTTTCGCGCCTCAACTGAACGCCGACCGATGGGGGCTTCAGCGCGTGGTCGATCTCTCACGGTTTGTCGCCGAGCTTCGGGATGTTCCGTCGGATCTGCCTCGTCTCGACGACATTTCCGTGATCGATGCGCCCGCAGGCCGCGTTCGTTTCACGCTGTCGAGATCCTTTATGACCGGCGGCCCGCTGCCGAGTTTGATCGCGGTGCGGTGTGACCGTTCGGAGCTTAGCGACCGGCAATGTCAGCCACGCCAGAATGTGGCGCAGCCTCTTAGGCTTGCGGTGGCTGCGCCAGCGAAACAAAGCCTCGAGTACGAGCTGACGCCGACCGACGTTTCCAGACTCTGCCTGCGAAACGACCCGACTCGCCCCTGTGTCGTGGAGTTGCGTGCAGTCAGCGGGGGAAGAGGGGTAAGCATCCCGAGATCGAAGCTCCTGCTCGTTCGTCCGTCTCGGGACGCGGACGTGCTTGCGGACCTATCCACGACTGAACGGCTTAAGACGCTCGCGCGCTACTCTGGTGGCTCGAATGAGCCGCAGGACTTTTTGGCCGGCCGAGATGTCCCGCTGCGACTGCCGATGATGTTGGCGGTGACGCTCCTCGTCGTCTCGGCTTGGACGTGGCGTGCCGCGCGGCGTCTTGTGCACTCCGATCTCGTCACCAGTTGGGCTGATGCCGCGGCGCGCCCGGTGTACGAGCCGCCCGGCACGATCTCCGCCGCTGTCGGACAGATTCTTTCGCGACCGTCAAGCTCCGTTCCGGCCGGTGCATTCGCTGCGTACCGCACATTTGAGCCTGGCGACCGTCTGAACCATGCGGTTTTCGGTGACGTGGCGCTATTAGCAGCGAACGTCGACGTGATCCCGAGAGTCGTAATGCGGTTCCAAGAGCTTGCGGTCCGCCTCTCGGTCGTCGTGAACGTCGGCACTTCGATGAGGCAGCCAGCCGGTGGCGCCAAGATCGCCGCCGCGGCGAGAACCACGTCGATCCTGAGCCACCTCGCGCTCGCGCGGGGTGCGGAGGTCAGCGTGCACCTCGTCGGCATCGTCGATGCCCCGCCGCCGCTCGGTCCGTTTTGGGGATCTCCGGGAAACGACGCAATCGAACAGTACGTCGCGTCCGGTACAAACGCCCTTCCGTCGTCGGAACCGCCTGCCCTTCCAGACGTCGATCACTTCGGCTCACTCGTGTACATCTCCGACCTGCTACACGAAGATGAGAGGTTTTTCTCTGCCGCTGAGCGGTTCGAGTGGGACGGCGGTAAATTCGCGGCTGTTCACGTCTTCGATCCACGGGAGTTCAGCCTCGTGGAACTTGGCTATGTGGTGGGGACCGGGCAGCTTGTCGATCGCTCGCAGTTCACGCCCACCGATCTCCGTGCCGCACATGCGCGCTTCGTCGCCGATCTCAGAACGCTGCTGGCCGACACCCGGGCAGGCCTCGTCGTCGTCTCTTCTGCAGACAGTAGTTCGTCGATCGTCAACGCGATCGCCGACTCTCGATTCGAGGAGCTCCTCCATTGACGAACGCGATCGCCGCCATACCGTGGTTCTCGCCGCCGACAGAGTGGATATCACTTCGGATCGTCATCATCACCGCCGTCTTTATTGCGCTCATTTGTGTGATCCCGGCACATCTTCCGATCAAAATCCCAGGCCCCCTGACGGCTACGGAACGGCGTTCATCACGCATTCGGCGTGGCCGCAGCGCGATGATCGTGCTGATTCCCGTCGCCCTTGCCTTCGCCGTCCTGGTATTGATCATCCACGCCATCGCCCCAGTCCGCCGCACTTCACTCGTCGGACTCCATAGCCGCGCGCGAAGTACACCGCCTAAAGTTCGCTGCGGCGACGTCGACCTCGGACCTGTGGTCGATCGCCTGTTCCAGGCGTGCGGCGAGGACTGTCGGCTCATGACGACCGGTTCGCCGGCAGAGAGGGCTCGGCTTCGCGATCTTGTGCTCTCGGCGAAGCTCGAGCTGCCACGCACGGATGATGGCCGCTGCTCCGCTCCCGCTGGCGATCTCGACCTACCTCGCTGGGCGATTGAGACGGCGGAGGTCTCGCTTGCGCGGCGCGTTGCTGCCGAGTTGCACATCCTGGATTTCAATGTTTTCGCAGGCGCAGTCGGCGACGATGTGCCGGCTTGGGAGACGGCCGCGACGGCCTTCCGGTCGTCAGGCATGCGGATCCATCTGCTCGAGCCGTTGCGCGCAGCCGGGTCAGGTCTCCACGTCCGTCGTCTGGCAGGCGCGGTCCGCAAAGCAAGCGAGATCGAGTTCTGGGCCGTCATCGACGGTAGGTTCACAAACGCGATGGTCTCGTCGGCCGCGCTGACGTTTTACGTCACGAATGGGAAAGCCGTCTCCCCATGTGCCGTCCGGATCCCGGCTGATACCGGGTCGAGTCGAATCATTCGTGGACGCTGCACACCCTCTCCACAAATCGCGGGTGATCTCGCCCTGAATGACCCGACGATGTCGCTGTTGGTGCCGATTCAGACAGAAGCCGACCGACCGCCGCTGATTCGGTTGCGTGGATGGATGCCTTCACCGGAGGAGTGGGACGCTGTCATGCAGATCGCCGCTGGGACTGCAGAGGCTTCACGGCGGTCCACCAGTCGCCTGGCCACCGACCTCGCAGCGAGTGGAGCGCGCCTGCCAATGGTCGGTCCCGGCGCTGTCAACGTCCATGTCGGCAACAACTTCGTTGCTGTCTACCGGAGCGACGAACTCCAGAGCCGCGATGTGATGTTGCTCGAACGACGGCTCGAAGTCTGGGATCGCGAGCCGCTCGATTCGAAAGACGTCATGCGTTTCGTGCGGTTCGATCACGGTGCAACCACTGCATTCTCTCTCCTCAACCAGACCGTGCCGAGGTTCACAAGGCTCAAGACACCCGCGGGTGCGAAAGAATTCGCATTCGTCGATCATGCGAACGCGACGATCAGAGATCAGTACCAGCCCAGCGGCGCCGCCGTGGCTGCCGGTTTCGAGTCGACACCTGAGATGAAGACTTCCTATCGCGTTCTGCTGTTGCCCGGAGCGCGAGCCATTCTCACGGCAGCGCCTAAATCGGAGATGGAGAACCCGATGAAGATCGGTGCGCTTGTGAAGTTCATCGCGCTTGCCGCCGCCGACGTAAACCGAGGCATGCACGCAACCGCGGAAATAGCGGTGGCGGATGCGACGGACGACACGGGGAGCACGATTCTAGCTGGTCCCGTGGTTTCGTCTGCTGAACTGAAGCGAACCGCAGCTGCGGAGGCGTACCCGGTCGACGTTCTAACGATCGCGCTACTCGGGCTGTACTTTGCGGCAGCATTTGGTGGTGTGAGGCGCTCAAGACGGGACGTCGAGAAACGCTAGAGCGAATGGACAAAGCTGATCGACAATCGTGGAACGGCGCGCGTCGATCCTCACCGCGGTACCCGGTCTGGTATCGCCGGCGTTTCCGCGCTCTCTCGACGAATCGTCATTGAATGCCCTGAACGTGCGAGTTGACGTTTTTGCGGAAAAGCGTGCGTTCGCAGCAGTCAACCGCCATCCGTCCGCGCGATCTCGTGAGACCGTAGAGCCGAGCGGTACTTGGCTTCGCGCCGCTTGTTCGTGATGCGGAAATACATGAGCGTCGATGAGATGTCCCGGTGACCGAGCCAGTCCTGGACGTCGGCGATGTCCCAGTCCGCGTTGGCCAGATGCACGCCGATCGAGTGCCGGAGGACGTGAACGTGGCGGCGGTCGGCGGGAAGGTCTGCCGCCGTCGCGTAGGCGTGAAAAAGCCGGTTGACCTCGCCGCCCGAGAGTGGCCCGTCACCACGGCGGCGGCTGCGGATGAGATACAGCGAACCATCGTCGGGTCGTTCCTTGAGATAGCGCGCCAGCAGTTCCTTGCTTCGCGGGTGTAGCGGATACGCGCCTGACAGGCCGTGCTTTCGACGCGCAATCCAGATCTTCCCGTCTCGCACATCTTCGAGTTCGAGGAGACCTGATTCGCTTCGCCGTAGACCGTGGCGATAGATGAGATCGAAGAGCAGGAGATCACGCGTCCTCCCCTCCGGAATCCTGCGGAAGAAGCGCTCGACCTCTTCGCGCGCGAGGTACTTAATCGCCTCCTCATCTCCGCGCTGATTCCGCGCCATTCCGCGCTGTCTCTCCGCACGGCCGGCGACTCTAACGCTTTTCCGCAAAGGCGTTCGTTGGGGAAGGAAGACGTGGGCCGTTCCTAGTCTGCTCGTGCTTGGGGCGCCCGTAAACGCCTCGTCCAACACTCTGCCATCAACCCTTCAAACCCGGAGATAGCTCACGCATGCGCAAATCACGCGAAGCCTTCGTGTGCCCGGATAAGACACCTATAGGTGGCGTCACTGATCGCGCGCTTATCCGCGAGCTCTTCGTGCAGCGCCGGCCCGAGTACAGCCTGGATGAGGCCCGGCGCTTAACCCGGAGTTCCGAAGCGGAGATCTCGGCTGCGATCGACGAGGGCGAGATCGAGCCTCTCCGCAAGGCCGATGGATTCCTCTTCTCGTGGGATGACGTGGCGCTGCTCGCGCTGCGGCGATGGACGCCGCGCATGATCGACGGCGCCCTAGACGTCATCCATCGCGATACGGTGCCGAGACTCAACCGCGTCAGGCAGATCCAAGTCCAACTCCCGCTCTATCAGATTCGCCTGCTGCACGTCCTCGCTGAGAACCGGCGCGCGGGCTTTCGCGGGCGACTCAACGCCAGCGACGTCCTTGAGCACGAACTCCTCGAGGTCGCGCTCAGCGCGGATGCAGACGAGATCGAAGTGGAGATCCCGGGCTTCCGGGCAGCGCTTCAGTACCCCTACTTCATCCCGCGTGAGGACGATTGGGCGACGGCTTTCTGCCGCTTCTGCGGACGATTGTCGGGTGTCGCGGGGCGCGAGATGTGTGACGACTGCAAGCTGCGCCACGAACCCCAGATGCACCTCGGTGAACACGGCGTACCCGAGCTTGACCGGGAGGAACCGTGAGCGAGGACCTGCGGCTGACGCGACGGGGGTTGTTGCAGATGGTGAGCGCGATCGTGGCAACAGCATCGTTCGCTGCGAGACGGCCGCTCTTCGAACCACCTGCGGATGCCGATGAACCGCTCGACCTGGACATCATCGAAGCGGAGTCCGAGATTTCGGATCGCAGCTGCGGTTCGAAGCTTGACGCCTTCCTGCGGAGTCGCGGCATCAAGCCCGCGCATCTGGCTCGGGAGTCGGGATACAGCCGTCAGCATCTTCTGCACGTTCGGTTTGGTCACATCACGCCGACGCGCCGCTGCATCACGGACATTGTGGCGGCGTGTCGCCGCCTTGCGCGTACACCCGTCCACGCATCCGACCTTTTTGATCTGACCCACGCCGACGCGAGTGCCGTCGAGCGCATCCGCCGTCGCCGTGTCGACTGACGCACGAAGGAGTCCGCGAGCTATGCAGAGTCAGCGTTTTTGTGATCTCTCGGAAGGATTTAAGCGCGGCTGCGATCTTCGCCGCGCCAGAGGTCAACACGCATGACTGCGAGGAGCGAGGAGATGACGACGGTGCGTCTCGCGGGCGCGCTTATCCAGGGCGCCGCGATCGACACCAGTATGGCCGCAGCTCTTGTCGCCGTCCCACGCGAGAAGCTCGATGCTGATGATCTCGTCTTTCGTGCCGCGTGCTCCGATCTGCGGGAACTCGGCATTGAGCGCGGCGATCTCCTGATTGTCGAGCCACGCCCGGAGGGGAACGCCGCGACGGCGGAACTCGTGCTCGTGATGCTTCTAGAACGAGCCTTCGTCGGCCGCTGGTGGATCAAGCGCGGGCGGCGTGCGCTACTGGACCACGCCCTTGCGCCCATCGCCGAGGACCAGTATCTCCGTGTCATCGGCGCGGTCACGGTCATCGTGCGTGAGGGTGGAGACCGGTGAGCCACATGAAAGACGCTGATCGCATTCGTCTGATCTTTCGTAAGCGCCGCCGATTCACACGAAGGGCCGCCGCGAAGGCGCTCGGCAAGTCGGTGCCGTGGGTCGAGAAGAACCGCTTCTCGGCCGAGAACGGCGGGTTTCTCTCATGGGAGGAGATGGTGCTCCTCGCGTACGCGCTGTGGACACGCTTACGGATTCAGCGTGCGCTCGGCGAGAAAGCAGCGACGGTGTTTCCACGGCGTGAGCGCCTGGTCACGCTGACGGTTCAGATCCCGGAGTACAAAGTCATTGCCCTTCGCGATGAAGCACGCCGGCGGCACGTGGATGTGAGCGAACTTGTGGCGGACGACATTAACGTCTTCCGCGAAGAGGCCGAACGGCTTGAGGCGCACGCTCCGGGCTACATGGAGGCGTGGCACTTCCCGTACACCCTTCAGCGAGCGGCGGAGATCGCGGCGGAGGCGAAGGCAGCCCGTCTTGCTGCTCGGTCGTAACCCGACTCAGCCGTGTCGCGTACCCGGTCGAGGTTTGCGCGCAGGCACTCTACAAGCGGGAGAATTGCTGTTGGGGCAGCGGAAGAACTCCGTGCGTGCCGCGCTCGGCGACGGGCGCGTGCCCGCGTTCGACCCTACAGCTTGTAGAAGGGCGGCGGATTTGGGGATGGTGTACAGATATCTCGCCGTGCACGAAACAAGGATAGAGACTGTGGGCTCAGGAACTGTTGCGGATCGGCAAGCAGAGGCGCAGGATCTTCGTCATGAAGCATCTCGCGCCGAAAGACGTGTCCACCCCTATCGATGTGGCCAGATAACGAGACAGAACGTGACTTCCTGAATTTCTCCGGTGTCGCCGATACCGTAGCGGAGATCATCGTCCAAGCGAACGGTCGTCCTGTCTCGATCGGAGTTTCGGGCGCGTGGGGCGTCGGCAAGTCGTCGATGATCAAGCTCATTCAGAGCTCCCTCTCAGCGCGACCGAAGGGGGATCGCGAGTTCGTCTTCGTAGAGTTCAACGCTTGGCTATATCAAGGCTACGACGACGCACGCGCGGCGCTGATGGATGTCATCGTGGCCAAGCTTGCCGAGGAAGCGAAGGCACGGCAGAAAGCGGTGAGTAAGGTCGGAGACCTACTCAAGCGCGTCAACTGGCTCCGTGTCGCGAAACTCGCCGTCCCGTCGGCAGTAGCGCTCGCGATGGGTCTTCCGCCCGTGGGATTGGCGGGAGAAGCGCTCGACATCGGTCGTCGACTCTTGGCCGGTGGCGACGGAAAGGCACTTGGCGACGCCGAGCAGTCTGCAGCAAAGGTCGGAGAAGCGGCAACGGGGATGGTAAAGCCGCAAAGCATGACGTCGCCGCCGAAAGAGATCCAGGCGCTGCGGGACAACTTCGAGGAGGCGCTCACGGAGATGGGCATCACGCTCGTGGTGCTCATCGATGACTTGGATCGCTGCCTTCCGCCGACCACGATCTCCACGCTCGAAGCCATCCGCCTGTTCTTGTTCCTCAAGAACACGGCGTTCGTGGTCGCCGCCGATAACGACATGATCAAGTACGCTGTGCGCCGGCACTTCGAAAACGTCCAGGACGAGCGGCTCGTCACCAACTACTTCGATAAGCTCATTCAGGTCCCGATTCGCGTTCCTCCGCTCGGTACGCAGGAAGTCCGCGCGTACATGATTTTGCTGTACGTCGACAACAGCGCTCTTGCGCCGGACATCAAGGAGAAAATTAGAGCGGCGATCTGTGCCCAACTGCGTCAGACATGGCAGGGCAAGCGTGTGGATGCCGCGTTCGTCCAGACGCTTCACGACCAATTTGCTCCTGACCTTGTGAGCAAGTTCGACGCTGCGGACCGGCTTGCGCCGCTGATGACCACCGCCACGGACATCGGTGGCAATCCTCGTCTCATCAAGCGCTTTCTCAATGCGCTGTCGATCCGCCTCGCCATAGCAAAGGCGCACGGTGTCGCCGTGGACGAAGCCGTTCTCGTCAAGTTGCTGCTGTTCGAGCGTCTCGCGGACCCGCGCGCGTACGCCGAGCTGTTGGCGCGCGTGAGCGCCGACGAGCGCGGACGGCCGACGTTCCTCGGCGACTGGGAAGAGGCGATAGCCGCCGGCCGCGATCTCCCACTCGAGGTACCGTGGGACGCGCCGTTCATTACCGAGTGGCTCTCACTCCCGCCGATGCTTGCCGGGACCGATCTCCGCGGCGCCTTCTACGTCAGTCGCGAACACGCGCCGCTGATTACGCCGGAGGACCGGCTTTCCTCGGCGTCGGCGGAGTTGTTGACAGCGCTCCTAGAGAACCCCGACATGGCAAGTGCAGCGAAACCGCAGCTCGCGAAGGTTCCGCGGGCGGAGACCACGATCATCATGGACCGGCTGCTGGAGCGCGCACGCCAGGAACAGCAGTGGGGCGTCCCACCGATTCTCGAAGCATGCATCGCGGTCGCCGAAGTGGATCCACCGCAAGGCGCGCGATTGGCGGCATTTCTCGCCGATCGCCCGGCGTCGCAGATCCAGCCGAACATCGTTCCGAGGATTGGCGATCAGTCGTGGGCGAAACGCGTATTCGAGGCATGGAGGAGCAGCGCGGTGTCTCCCCCGGTAAAAGCTGCCATCACTAGACAGGAGAAGCATGGGCACGTCTCAATCTAGCGGCGGGCCGGGCGCGGGCGTGCCGATGGTTCCATCGTGGACGCCGGATCCGCCTGTGGACGATGCCGGGCCCACACCGGATCAGCCGCCCCACCAGCAGCCACTCCCTCCTGCCACACCGCCTCCGGTACCAGTGGCGCCTTCTGGCCGCTTCGGCGATGCGCGTCGGAGCCTCGGCTCGTATGCGCGCGGCGGCAATCGCGACGATCTGCGCCGGAGCCTCGGCCACTACGTGCGAACAGGTTACGGCGGCGCTCGTACCGCCGCGCGGCGCCTTGGCGGCACGGCTGCGACCGCAGCCGCGCTTGGGACTGCGCTCGCCGCACTGGCAGGGGGTGGGGCCGGCGGCGCGGCGCCCGGACTCGATCCTGCGTCGCTGGTCGGACGGAGCGCCGACGATGTGCTTGCGGCAGTGGTCGACGCGGTGCGTCCGATCGACGGCACGCTCGATGCCGAAGCGAGTCGGGCATCCATTCGCGATGCGCTCTCCGAACTGCTGACGCGGTTTCCGGAGGCGGACCTGCTCAACCTCAGCGACGTCGAACGCGCCTTTGCGATCGAGCGGTATGCAGCAGCCGATGTTTTCCGACGTTTCCAGTTGGATCTTGGAAAGACCATCAGCGACCGCGCGCCGAGTATCGGAGCCGCGCTGGCGCGGTTGAAGGAGGCGCGCGACTACATCAAGGAGGTGGTTGGTGCGTCGTTCCGGAAACTGCGTGACGCCGGACGGACACTAACTGCCGGCCAGATCGCCATCGTTGTTCGCGACGCCGTGGCAGATACATTCCAAGTCTTTGAGGGGTACGCCGAATGAGACTAATTTGCGGCCCTGCCAACTTCCAGATGCCGAACGCGACTGGAGACGCACTCAGGGTCATCCTGTACGGACAGCCGGGATCGGACATCGAGGCCAGTGCAGGGGAAGCTGCGAAGACAGACATCGTGCGTCGCCGCCTCGAGGCGGTACCTCGTGCGTGGGATCTGCTCTCGATCGCCCTATCGGTAATGACTGCCGATTGCGCCGGACATCGCGATGAGAGTCCCGATGGCTGGACACGCGAATTCGAACTGGACATCGCAGTCGCGGAGCCAGATTTCTGGTCCACGCAAGCAGCGGCGCTCCAGGCCACGCTCGCATTCCTAACCACGGATCGCTGGTTCTTGCGCTTCCACCGTGGTGGCCTTTTGCCCGCGCCACCACGCGCGCCGATTCGGCCCGAAGAGGACTGCGTGACGCTGCTCTCAGGTGGCCTGGATAGCCTCGTTGGCGGAATCGATCTCGTTGCGGTCGGCCGGAAGCCGTTCGCCCTCAGCCAAATGGTGCGCGGGGATGCCAAAAAGCAAGAATCATTCGCAGCGCGTGTCGGCGGCGGGTTGCGGCATCTCCAGCTTAACCATAACGCCACGGCTCCTGGCAAGGAGGACACGACGCAACGCGCGCGATCGCTGATCTTCCTCACCTTCGGCGTCCTTGTGGCGACAGCGCTCGGCCGATACCGTGAGGGTGCGGAGATCCCGCTCTACGTGTGCGAGAACGGCTTTATTGCCCTCAACCCGCCGCTCACCGGTGGTCGCCTCGGGAGCCTCAGTACACGCACAGCGCACCCCGATACGCTGGGCGGACTGCAGCGAGTCCTCGATGCGGCGGAACTCCGTGTGCGGATCGTCAACCCATATGCCGTCAAGACGAAAGGCGAGATGCTCAAGGCGTGTGTCGACCAGACGCTCCTGCGCGAATTGGCGGTGAGCTCGACCAGCTGCGGACGATTCCATCGCTACGGCTACAAGCACTGCGGCCGGTGTGTGCCCTGCCAGGTGCGTCGTGCGGCTTTCCTCGCCTGGGGTGAGTCCGACACGACCGAGTACGTGTTTTCGGATCTCGGAAAGAACGATGAGGACTACGCCCGGTTCGACGATGTCCGCTCCGTCGCGCTCGCGATTGCGAGCGTCGATGCCGATGGCCTAGACGCGTGGCTCGGCGGGGCGCTCAGCTCGCGCAACATCGCTGATCGTTCAGCGTACCGTGCCATGGTCGCGAACGCGCTGGAAGAACTGCGCGCGCTCCACAGCGTGCTTCGCGTGACATGATCGACTTTCACTGTCACTTGGATCTCTACCCAGACCCGCACGCGGTTGCGCGCGAGTGTGCATCGCGGAATCTCTACGTGCTGTCGGTGACCAATACCCCCTCCGCGTGGCGCGGATCGGCGGACCTCGCACCGGCTGGGTCACGCATCCGCACGGCGCTGGGACTCCATCCGCAGATCGCGGCGCAGCGGAAGGGCGAACTTCCCCTCTTCCGTGAGCTGTTAGGCGGCGTCCAGTATGTCGGAGAAATCGGCCTCGACGGTACGCCTGAATACCGGTCCTCATGGGCTGACCAGGTTCGGGTGTTCTCCGGCATCCTTCAGATGTGTGCAGATGTAGGCGGTCGCGTGCTGTCGATCCATAGCCGTGGCGCCGCCAGCGACGTGCTCAATCAGTTGGACGGCTATCGCCGCGCTGGCACCCCCGTGCTCCACTGGTTTTCGGGGACGCAGCGCGAACTGACGCGTGCCATCGATATGGGGTGCTGGTTCAGCGTCGGTCCGGCGATGCTTGCTGGTGCTAAGGGACGTGCATTAGCCACTCGTATGCCGCGCGATCGCGTACTGCCAGAGTCCGACGGTCCATTCGCGCGCCTAGACGGGCGCCCGGCGGTCCCGTGGGATGTTGAGGGTACGCTCCGTTCGCTCGGGGATGTCTGGATAGAACCTGTTGACGAGGTGAGAGAGCGGTTGCTCCGTAACCTTCGGCGCCTTGTTGAATAGTTGCCGTCGTCTCTGCGACTAGTCGGTTGGTCTTCGTCTCCGGGCCCAACTACACGGATGCGCCGCTTCGTTCATGGCAACAAGCAAAAACTGCCTTGGCTCGCCTTCGGCGCGTTGCTCGCCTTCCAACCTGACATTTTCGACGCCTGATACGATACGACTGGTGATATCGACCCATCGGACGAAGCCCCTTCGCAGGTGGGCGTCTTCGTACGCGAAACGTTCAGGCTGGCGTACCGCGGAACCGAAGCCGCTCGCGCCTCGCCACCGCACCCACGCCAGCCTGCTCGCGATGTACTAACATCACCGGATATCGACCGCCGATTCGCCAAGATACGAGTTTCCCAAGAGATGCCGATGATGCAGCATCCGCGCAGTTCAGTCCTAAAATGACTTCCGCGTTCGACTCGCAGATCCGATTTCGGAAGGCGCGCAGAAACGCTGTCCGCCCACTCCGCAGGCCGTTTCGCGGCTGTCCGCCCAGCAGAGAAGATCGATGCAGGACGAGTGCTCGCGGAGGAGGTGCTATGCCGGTACCATCACCCATTCTTGACGAGATGCCCGTCGTCGACGCGACGGATAGGCTTCCAGCCCGCCTTTCTCTCATCACGCCATTGATTGAGCACGGCTGCGTGCACATTCGCAAACTGCTGTCGAGCGACAAGATTCAGGACTTGTCGTCGCAAATATCTAGTCTCCTGCTGGCTGCGTCTTGGGTGACTGATCTAAACCTCCAGGTCCGCGAGGGCGACTTTCACTGTGAGCCGGGCCTCCGTGAAGGGCACACATACACCGACGATGCGTGGCCGACTGTCTATAGCCGCATTCAAGCGCTCTATGCGTTTCATGGGCTAGCGAATGATTCACGTCTCCTAACATGCATATCTCATCTGCTTCAAGCAACGGCCATCACGCATCCACGAAAGATATGCCGCTTGAGTTTCCCGCATCCCTCCTATTGCATGCCACCGCATACGGATAGAGGATTCAACCCGCTTCCGGCTGATGTCATTACCGCATGGATTCCCTTACTCAACTGCGGCCTAAGCAACGGAATTCTTATAGTCCGTGATCAATCGATTCGTGACCAACTCGCATCGCCCGAGATGATCGACAACTACAAGGACGCCTTCGCTAGCTCGGCTGAGTTTACAGGACGTTGGTTATACCCTTCCTGCGAGCCGGGCGACGTCGTTCTATTCCATTCAACCTCCGCGCATGGATCATTGCGGAATAGCGCAGATCGCGCCCGCCTGTCCGTTGATTATCGATACCAAGCAGCGGAAGACCCGATTCACTGGAGCGCACTCCTACCGCATGGATATGCCCGTGGCCTGACGGCATCGTGGACACAATTGACTAAGTCTTGGCCCGATCTTTTGCCGCTGGACGCAAGCCAGCCTTCATCGGTCGGCTTCCGCCTCACTGACCGTTCGGAGATATCAAGACTGTTGGGATAACATGCACAGAAATATCGACAGTGTCGTCTGTGCCGATTGTCGATACTGAGTCTGCCGTACAAATAGATCGGATCGAACTGTGCCGACCACAACGAGAGAGTGGCAAGTCTTCGTCGGTAGGTTTCAACCCCCAAACTTAGGACACCGAGATATCCTACGGTTGGCCTTTAGTGAGCACCCCGGTCCATTTTTCATAGGTGTCGTTTGGGCGGAGTCGCACGACCACACCTCACCCGTGGTTCGTGCGAATCCCAAGCATTCAAGTGCCCACCATCCGTTCTCGGTGTGGGAGCGTATTCATATGCTAACGCTGATCGTAGCTGAGATAGCTCCAGTGGTTGAGGTGCAAATTCATGTCGTTCCGAGATTCGACAACCCCAGAGGGTCGGTCTTTCGGCAGTTCGTGCCAGAAGACTACCGACGCTGGACTACTGACAAGGACGACGAGGATGAAGGAAACATAATCCGATGGCGAGACCGCGGCGAGAAAACTTTCTTGCTTAAATTGCCGTTCCAAACAACTAGTGGTACCGACCTGAGGAACGCTATTCGCCAAGGAGGAGATTGGAGGCCGTTTATACCACGTGAGTGCTGGGCCTATTTTGAGTCAATTAACGGCCCGCAAAGACTGCTCAGCCAGATTGAGCTATCAGAAGTTGACTCTCAGTGTGCACCAACTGATTCAAACGAGCGTCAGGATCGCCGTGAGTAACTCGCCCGCCGATTCAGCACTTGTAAAGTTGTGGTCACCTTTGGCGACGATCACCGATCGCCGCTCCGGATACGCCATAGAGCCTATTGGAGCGTATGTGTCAGCACCACCCAGGATGACCATGGCTAGCTGATCCATGTGGGAATCCCATGCGCTCTCTGCGCAAGTCACATAATCGGCACGTAGATCAATGCCGCGCCGATTGATCCAGCCCACACTCTTAAGTTCCCTGACCTGCTCGGATGAGAATAGACCGTAGGCTAGCTGATCCCATCTCACCAACGGGGCCAGCGCAACCGAATGGACATGAGGATTCCCAGCCCCGGCGCGTGCCGCCAACGCGGCACTCATCGAGTGTCCAACCACGACTATGGTCGATCGCCGTTGGGTTGCGCACTCGAGGACATTTCCAACGGCTTCTGTATCTCTACTCCAGTCGCGTCGGACCGGGGCTCCGTCGCCGCTTCCGGGAAGGTCAACAGTCCACGACTCAACTCCACGATATGCCAGTTTTCTCGCCAAATCAGAGTACAAGCCATAAGGACCACTGCGAGAATTACCAAAGTAGCCAGGGATAAAGATCGCCAGCGAGTCCTTCAGCTCCCACGCAGGGTTATGCACCGTAATCGCCGTGCCCCGACTACCAGCTAAATCGGTCGCGTAGGTCGTCCGCGGCCACATCGGCGTTGGATGCTCAAGGGTGCTTATCACGCGACCGTCTTTAGTGAGTTCAAACGCCCTAACCGACCCGGTAGCCGCAGGAAAGTTGTAGTACCTCCTGGGCTCGAGCCCGTCGCCGCTGCATAAGTTGCCAAACATCGTGATCACAGAACTCGATCCGATCACGATTTGGCCGTCGAGTTCCGGCAGCTCAAAGTTCGCCCATTCCCGCAAGCGCTCACAAAGATCCTTGGGGTCTTCGCCATCCGGCAGTTGAAGCTCATCGAGGCTCGCGAGACGGTAGCGAAAATTCTCTAAGCTTCGACTCGCATCGGGATAGGCATCGACAAGCTGCCTCTCTGTGAGGCCGGCGACGCGGCCGAGGTTATAGGGTGCGAGGGAAATACATCGACCCAATTTCAACTGCGATCGCGCCACCAGCAATTGCGCGGTCAATTCCGCCTGCGGGGTTCCAGCGTAGGACACACAACTCGTACCGTAACGGCGCGCTATTGCGATAAGTCGATCTATTTCATGCGAGCCTCCGGCAGTGATCTCGCAGGCCGCCGACCGACCATGCGCCTGCAATAGATTCTTTGTAGTCTCCGCGTGCCGGGCAACAAGAATAGTCACGATATCGCGATATAGTGTTCGCCGTCGCACAACCTCTGCGCGCAGATCAGCGCCGCCAAGTAGTAGCGCTGAATACGGGGGAGAAACGCTTTTGGCGAAAAGGCTCGTCTGGCGGCCACGTACTCATTTCTGGATGCCTCCCACACCACACCGTCACATTCGAGTGATTCGCGATGACCCGCAAATAGCGCCATGCCATCGGCGATGGTAATCCAGTACAGCCCCCAGACCTCCTTCGGCTCTGGTTGATAGGAGCTCAGGGGCTTCTCCACGCGCGCAAAAAACACGGACTGATACTCTCTGTTCAGTTGGCCATTCTCTTGGTCAGCGACCTCGACGCGCTCGCCGGCGAATACAAGGTCACCCATTGATATCTCACGAAGGCCTAGCTCCTCGTGAAGCTCGCGAATGCTATCCTCAACAGTTTCGCCAGCATCCAGGTGCCCGGCCGCAGAAATGTCAAGGAGGTCCGGGAAATTAGTGCTATCTGGTGCTCGAAGCTGGAATAGGACGGCCGGAGTCGGAGAGCTCCGGTATATCCAACAATGAAACGATCTGTGCCAGAGACCTAGGTTATGCGCGCGCCGTCGATCAATCGTGCCGATTGGTTGCAAGTTGGCGTCGTAAACGTCAATATTCTTTGCCATTAGAGTCCCTTTATACCGTCGACTGTGCTGCTATCGGTCCAGAGAGATTGGACCGAGAGCGCCTGTGCCCTGATGAACGCTTCTTGTGCGGCCAACCTATCGCCGGTGGCTTCAGCGATCCTCGCAGCGAGTTCAAGCGCCTTCACGGCTCTACTATACGAGCCGAGCGCTTCAAACTCCAGGACCGCCCGACCTAGGCCGGGCACACAATCCTGCAGCAGTTTCCAGCCCGTAGTGTCCGTGGGTGATAGCCGCCCGGACTTGCTCAGGCCGAGATGGATTACCGCGATAGCCGCTCGCGCGTGATCGAGCTGAGCCATCTCAAGCCGCTTTCGTTCAGGGCCCATTATGGCAGTTTCGAGTGTGCTCGCCGCCGTTGCAATGTAGTCGTTTGATTCCTGAAGATCTCTACTACTCGCCTCAATTATTGCTAGGTGACGAAAGGCTTTGTAACGAACCAGCGCTTTCGCGGGATTGTCTGGGGCCTTCGAGGCAATCTGGACGGCTCGCTGAATCGCAGTGCGCGCTTCATCGCTGTTTCCCAGGAGATGTTGAGACCAGCCGATGTCGTCAAGGAGAGCCGCTGCGTATTGTGGTTCGTCCCCAAGCGAGATTGCGCTATCGGCGGCGATAATCCCGAGATCGCGCCGGTGTCTGTGGAACCCCCAGGCGTGAAGTAGAGGGCTCATCGCCTCACGTAGGCGGAGCACGGAGCGGTGCCGAGCCGCACTTTGCAATTCTTGTGCGTAAGAAACAACCAAGTCTGGAAGGCTATTTTGCTCGTCGTCATTGTGCTTACGAATGAGCAGCAGCGAACCAATAAATGCGGCACAACCGGCGTAGGTGAGAGCGGCCAGCGACGGAAGTAGCCAGCGAAAGTCGTGCACCGAGACTTGAGGCGCTAGTCCGTCGATGTACGACTGCGCCTTGTCGAAAATCCAAAGAGTTGGTGCTAGCACGATGGTAGCAGCCAACACAGGACGCGCGGCAACCACAAGTCGCTGCAAGTAGTAACGCGCGTTACGCGTCGGCTTTGCTAGTCTCACCGAAGAATTCACGCGGTACCCGCGAGCGGCTCTTTCTCGATTCTCGACACCACGGACGAAGTTTACCGCAGTTCGGGCCGGATGGCTGGCGGTAATTCAGGCGTGTATTCCGGTTATAGCTTACCGACGTCGCGGCGGTGCGGCACGGTAGCTCGCGTGCTGTTTCCTCGCATATGCATCTCGCTCGACGTGTGCTCGCGGGGGTGCAAGAAGGGTAAGCAGAAGCACAAGATGATGCTCCGCAGCCGTTCTCGCGTCGTCGGCCTGATAAAAGGGCTCGGCCTAAGTGCACCGCGGAGCGCAGCCTAGGGCCTGAAGCGCCGCATGTTCAACCCGAGTGTTCCGCCTGCTAATCTTCTTCACGATAGGTCGTTTTGAAGAAGCTATGAACTGATTGCGTTCCAGTCGAGTCCAAGAAAGGGCCTTCTGTGTTCGATGTCCGTACGGTACGCCTTAATACGTTCGCGCCGTTCCTTTCGTTCCGCCTGGGCAGTGCCGTGCTTGTAGTACAAGATGTACTTTGCTATCTCACACAGGCTCAGGAAGAGGCCGAGGTGCCTCAAAAGCAAGCGGCCCGTGTCATGCTCTCTTGAGTAGCCTGACAGTAGCGAGTCAAGCACTCCAAGCAGGTGTTCGCGCGGCACGCGTCGAGATGTAAAGAAGAGAAACGCTGCAATGTCGTATCCGAACCAGTGGTACTGGCAACTATCAAAGTCAAAGCACGTTATGGTGGGGCCATCGATAAACACATTTCCGAGATGCAAATCGGCGTGAATTAGACCAAACGTGCGTTCGTGCTCAGGCAGCGTTGCTAGCTCGTTTATGATGGCCCGCACCGATTCGCGAAGCCGCACCTGTGAGGCTGGCACGAACGTGAAGGCATCGTACGTATCAAGGTCGTACCATTTTGGACGCCTCACAGTGTGAACAGCAGGAATGAAATGTTCACTTAGGCGGTGCATGCGCCCTAAGACTGCGCCGAATGTTTCGAATAACCGTGGCGTTAGGTCATCGTCGCCTACAGGATGACCCCGGGCCAATTGAAAACAGCTTGCGACAAAGTCGCCGCCAGTGCCGACGCGTTCCGACCACAGCCCTCGTACGCTTCTCAGTGGTCGCGCGACCGGAACTCCCTGACCTCCGAGGTATTCAACCCACTCCAACTCAGCATCAACCCACTGTCTAGAGCGGTGGGACACGTGCGTAATCCGCAATACAACGTCCTCCGCTGATGTACGCCGCCCTCCGTACACGAACGACTGGTGACTCCCTAGGCGACGCCCACTGTCCGTATGGACACCGAAGCGGGCCGCAGCGTCGCTCAGGATAAGGTCGTCAAAGAGTTTTGCGATATTGCTGTGCATTGCATCACGTCTAAGGTGCCCAAGACAGCATCGTGACAACTGAGCGGCGCAGTGTCGCCGGCGAGATGTCGGGGAATGCCAAATTCGTTAGTCGCGCGCGCGGTCGACTTCGCCCTTTAGCAAGGAGCTTAGGTGGTAGTGTATCCAAATCCTGCGACCGGGAACGTGGATTGGGCGAAGTTATTAGTAGAGCAGGAAGACACTGAGGGGCTCCGTGGGGTGTGGTTTGAGCGTTTCTTGGGAACTGATCAGTTTACGAAGCGACGAAGTCTGGAACTGTCGACCTTGAGTGACGAGGTCGCGTGAGATGAACCCGAGACTTGACGCTTTTGATTAAAAGCGTGAAGTCGGTTCATGCGATGTCCGGTGATCTTGTCATGGCCTTCAGGCTCTTCGACCGCCTGCGGTCGGTGACGCCCAGGTACTGACGCGTCGAGTTGAAAGACGTGTGGCCCATCCAATCCTGCATGTCCAACCCGTCCAGGCCAGTTTCTGCCATGTGCATTCCCATCGAGTGCCGGAAGACATGGACATGCTGCCGATCGCGTGGCAGGTCCGCTGCCTTGGCGTATTCGCGGAAGAGATGTGCCACCAGTGACGCGGAGATCGGCTCGCCGATGTTCTGGCGGCTTGGAAAGAGATGCTTCGACCACACCCGCCGCGGCTCATCCAAGTATCTCAGGAGGAGTCGCTTCGTCCGAGCGAAGAGCGGATATGAGTGGGAGTCGCCACCCTTTCGACGATGAATCTCGATCGTGTCTTTCTTCAGATCGATATCGCCTAACTCGATGATCACCACCTCCGAACGACGCAGCGCGTAGTGGTAGATCAGATCGAAGATGAGACGGTCTCGAAGATTCTTGTTCGGGATAGCGCGAAAGAACCTGCGGACGTGGTTCACGGAGACGTGCTTGATCCCACTCCGCTCCGCTTCGACGTGAGGTGAACCGCTCGCGCTCTGGTTGTTCATCGAAGCGGTGATCTTGACGCTTTTAATCATTTTCGGCAGGTTAGGGTTGGGCGCAGAGTTGCTCACACTCTGCGCTTCGAGAGCTGTCTCGTACAGTCGGCCGTCGTTGCGCTGATGCTTCTGATGCTTGCTGCTCCTGCCTCCGCGGCAACGGTCGTGACGTTTACTGCCGCGGGGAATGGCGATGGCTTGACCGTGGTGAACCCGCAACCGATGCCAGTGAGCGGACGGATTCGGCTGATTCCGGATGCGGGCTTTCCGTCCGCGCCAGTGCTCCCGTTCTCGCTCGCGGCCTTCGAGACGAAATCGTTTGCGAACGTCCTCGCGAACTTCGGTGCTCCGAACGCGCCCGCGATCCTCGTGATCGAAAGCTCAGATGCCATCAAGATCACCAGCGGCGCGTTGCCGGTCGGCTACGCGGGCCGTCACGTGTTCCTGCCGGTGCGATTCAACGCAGGGACACCTGCTGTCGGATCGCTGACGCTCGGCGTTCTGAATGGGCTCGTGCGGGTCAACATCTACGAGCATCAGGGAAGCGTCGCGCCGCTCGTCAGTCGTACTTTTGCGAGCTCCGGTGAAGCCGTCTCGCGGCTGCGGTACGCCGATGTGCTGCCGGCGTCGATGAGCACCAGCGACGGCTACGCTGAGGTGATCCCCGTGAACGGCCAAGTGATCGGCATGTCGGTGAATCCGCCCATGCGCAGACGCGCTGCCGGGCAGCCTGCTTCGGCGCCGCCCGTGGTGTCGATCACGGGTGGCGAAGCCTGCGAATTTGGGGCAGCCATTCGCGCGAGCGCTCCGGTGATCGCCGGGGCCAGGTACCAGTGGACGATTCGAAACGGCTCGGGCTCGACGCTCACGGCGAATAGCGTGGATGTCTTGCCGTTCGCTTCAGGGACAGTCACCGCAGACCTAACCATGAACGTCAACGGTGTTCCATCGTTCGCATCGGTTAACGTCGTCGTCCGTGGAAAGCCGGAAATCCGCGAACTCGCCGTGACAGACGCAGTCGTGGGTCAGCCGGCATTCGTTCGATGGAGTGCGACTGGAGACGCAGCCCGCCTGTACGGAACGGACTTTCCCGCAAGTGGCCAAGTGGTCGATGTGGCGACCGGCGAGTACCGCTACACCACGTCGTCCGTTGGTACCAAGGCTCTGCAACTTGTCGCGGAAAACGGCTGCGGCAACACGTCCGCGAACACGACGTATCGGGTCACTACCACCTGCACGAAGCCGTCCGCGGGAATCACAACTCCATCCTCTGTCGATCCCAATGCGTCCTTCATCGCAGCAATGCCTGCCGGTGCCTCGAGTTATTCGTGGGACGTGTCGGGCGGAGCGATCACATCGGGACAAGGCACAGCGACGGTCACGATTGCGGCGGGGTCGTCGGGAGTCGTCTCCATCGCGTCGACGGCAAGCAACGGCGAAGGATGCACGGACACGGGCCATGCGAATATTGCCATTGTCATTCCCGCGCCGATCATCACCGATTTCACAGCACCCTCCATCGTCGAATGGGCAACGAACGCCACTGTGTCGTTCGCGTTGCAGTACACCGACTCGTGGACCATCACCACGTCGTCAACGAGCAAAGGCTGGAATGGCGCCATTGATCCCGGTGACGCCAACTTCTTTGGTGACCCCTCACAAGGCCCGGGCGGAGCGACCACATGGACGGGGGCAAGCACCTGCACGGCCAACACGAACTGCACGCCCAAAATCTCGGGCTCCGTTGCCGTCACGTTTTCCCCGTACTTGCCGAACAACGATGCGATCATCCTGACCGCGGTTGGGCCCGGAGGAACGACGATGGCGAGCGTCCCGGTCAAGATCCCGGGCGCGAACTGCAAGGCGGTGGACATCGCGACTGCGGTTCCGGTCGGCAGTTCCGCAACGGTAGCGGTGAAGTGGATTACCTCCGATGCGGGCACGCTGGTCCCATCGTCGTCGCTCGGAAATGCGTTCAGTCCGGTGAACAGATCGGTACCCGAAGGCCTCGGGACGTACTCGTTTCTCTATACGCGCTCGGCTGTCGGTGACGATCTCATACGCTTCATCGGTCCAGGTTGCGAGGTGCAGGCAACCATCAAGTGAGTCAGCGCGCAACGCACGTGTTATGCGTCGACACGTTGGCGACAACGAGAATGCCTTGAGAGGAATCGCCCACGGGGAGCGCGGCTCCGTTCGGATGAAGCACACCTTGACGATAGACGTGTTTTAGTCTATCGATAACTTAACCCCGCGTAGGTCCTTACCAACCCACCTATAGCTGTGCGTCTGCGTCGTCGGCGCCTGCTGTCCTGTACTTCCGCTCTCAACCCGAATTCATCCGAGTCGCTGTTCAGCGGCCGATCAATCAACTGCGTCACCGCTTCGTCGGGACGAACAGGAGAATATTGATGCGAAAATCGTTGAAGCTCCCCTACCTGAATACCGTAATGATCGCAGGGCGCCTCCTCGCTGATCCTAGGCCGGCCAGCGGCGACAATGGCGCGGTTGGCGCGACGTTCAAGGTGGCGGTGAATCGTTACCCGAAAAGCAGGAAGCCGATCACAACAAAAATCGAAGTCACCTGCTGGGGATCTCTCGCCGAAGGTGCGAATCGTAAGTTGCAGGCTGGCGATGCCGTTCTAGTGTCGGGGAGCCTCCAACAAGACGAGCGCCAACGCGGAGCGCTCTACGTGGCTGCGGCTCACCTACAATTTCTGGACGAGGAACGTGAGGGCGAAGCGGTCGGCGAATGAGTATTTCTCGAGAGGCCACGCGGTTTGCGTCGGCCTTTCTTGATGTTCCGGAATAGGGGTGATCGACCGGAATGGCGCGCCGTTTTCTCAAACGGTGAATGCAGACGCGGCGTATGATCGGTACGCGATCCGATAGGATCGGTCGCCCTGCGTTCTTTTGCTCTTGCATCCTGATGCATTCCCTCGCACCTCGATACGGCTTTGGGTCGATCCACACGCGGACGACACCAGTGCCACGATCGGCAGCCGTCCCTGAGCATGGTGGCGTGCATCAAAACCCCTCCGCACGACCTGACCACACGAGAAGTGGCAGCATATCCGGGGAATTGGGTGAAGTTCCCCTGAGAACGTCGCAGCGTCGAACGTTCTGACTGTTTCGATCGTGCGCAGCTTCGGGCCATCCGCGGTACGCGGAGAGCGGTTCGCCGCTGCAGTCTCCGTGATCCGACTCTTCTGGCGAAGCTCTGCCTACAGAGCGTCGCCCTGGGAGGATCGATGGCTAAGCCTGCCTCTACCTGCTGTACAAAACCCTCAGGCAACCCTCTCGCCGTTCGCTTGGGCGATGGTCGCATCATCATGCACTACCCCGTCGGACCGATGGGTGGCGAAGTCTGGCCTTTTGTCGACCTCGATACGGGCGAAGTGCACTGGATCGAGTGCATCGTCGTTACCGACGACGATGGCGTTCCCATCTTGCTCGTGCCGACTGAGTCATTCCAACGCTTTGTCCACACGGCGGCCTACATCGGCATCAAAGGGTCGACCCTGTACGCGTGGACACCGTACCTATCGTCCCCCGAAAAGCGTGGTGCACGTTTGATCTTTAGAACGTCTACGCTTGTGAACGAGGACATTCCCCAGTTGGAGAACAAGCTTCCGCGGCGTGAAAGCATTGCAGCGGAGCGTACCGCGCGCTTGCGCGGCGGCGAGGTGTTACGAGCTGGCCGCCACATGGCAGGCTGTCTTCGCACGCACGAAGGTCGTCCCTGCATCGGACGGCCTCGGCCGAACGATCCTCGGCGGATTCTCCGCTCGCTGGGTAAGAAGCCAAAGAAGTGACAAATCAGGGTGTGTGAGGTTTGGTGTGAGACGGAACGCGTCGAAAAGGCTCCAAATCTGCCCAAATCCGTCGAACACTGGCTGTATTCCGAAAACGAAAGAGCCGCGGGATAACCGCGGCTCTTTTCAGTTGTTTGCGTTGGTTGCGGGGGCAGGATTTGAACCTGCGACCTTTGGGTTATGAGCCCAACGAGCTACCAGACTGCTCCACCCCGCGTCACTGATGAGGACGACTGCGAAGGAGCGCGATTATCGGTACCGGC
>JBIOTX010000402.1:0-3956 GCA_044866315.1 Thermoanaerobaculia bacterium
CATTGGAGTCCAATATATCGCGTCGCCTACAATCGCCACCCATGCGTGGGTACATCGCAATCGCAGTCCTCCTCTTCGCGACGGCCTGCGCGACGTTCGACATCGACGAGTCGCACTTTTTCTATCCCGGCGCCGCGGCGACGCGGGCGCCGGGGACCGTCGAAGACGTGACGCTGACTGCAGCGGATGGCACGGCCCTGGGCGGCGTGTACGTCCGGCAGCCCGATGCTGACCTGGAGGTCCTGTACTTCGGCGGCAATGCCTCCCGAGCCGACGACATGGCGGCCGCGCTCGGCCACATCGTCCGCGGACTGCGCGCGAACGTGATGATGATCGACTACCGCGGCTACGGCCGGAGCGCGGGCACGCCGGCGATCGCGACCATGAAGAGCGACGCCCTTGCGGCGTTCGACCAACTCCGCACCCGAGCGGGCGGCCGGCCGATCGTCGTCCACGGCGTCTCCCTCGGCGGGTTCGTGGCCTCGCACGTGGCGGCCAACCGCACCGTCCAGGGACTCGTGCTGGAAGCGACCGCTCCCGACGTGGCCACCTGGGCGAAGAACCAGATCCCGGCGTATGCAAAGCCGGTCGTGCGGCTGAAGATCGCGCCCGCGCTGCTGGCGGAGAGCAATGTCGAAGCCGTGAGGCGCCACTCCGGGCCGCTACTTCTCGTGACCGGCTCGAAGGACGCGGTGACGCCGCCGCGATTCATGCAGCCGCTCCTGGCGCGTCGCCGTCCTCGGAGAAGCGCTCCGTCGTGGCCCAGGGAGCCAATCACGGCGAGGCGCTGGCCGTGCGGGAGGCGCATCAGGCGTACGCCGAGTTTCTCGATGTCGTGCGGCGTGTCAACGTTCCGCGAGCAGCCACGTCAGCCGCCCCAGCCGCACCAGCTTCACACCAAAGTTAGGCGTCGCTCACGTGCCCAAGGTTCTTGCCGGGGACACGGTATGTTGCCATGCGACATGCCGCGCGCCAAGCCCTCTAAGCTCGGAAATAATGATCCTTGTGGATTCCGTGGCGGAACAAGGGGTAGCGAAACACCGATTTCTGTTCTGCGGTCAACGTGATGGCCTCGATTTGCCACTTAGCCGGAAGCTGCTCATCTAATGGTTCTTCAATTCGCGCATGAAGGGTGAATAGTCCTTCTTGAGCAGCAATACGTGGCGTGACCACCTCTGGAAAGTATTTTACGGGTCGCTGAATGTCGAGCGGGCAGCGGATGCACCCGCTATTTCCTCACCGCCCGACGACGCGGCCGGTCGTCGTCATAGATCGTCAACGCGGTCAGGATGTTGGTGCCGAGGACGGAGCCGCCGGTCGGACTCGCTAGCGTGAGGATGACGGTCTTCGAGTCGCCGATTACTGCGTTGTTGAAGACCGGAACCGTAAACGTCTTGCTGGCGGCATCACCATCGTTCCAGCTCAAGACACCGCTTACACTCTGATAGTCGGTCCCATCTACAGCGGTGCCGCCCGTGACGGCGTACGCCACGCTCACCGCGCCGTGGGAGCCGTCGGTTCGCTGCACCTCGATGGTGGCGCTGCCGGCGCTCTCTAAGACGCTGAACGCCGGTGATGAAAAGGACAGCGTTCCAGGTACGGGATCCGCCAATCCGACTGCTGGCCGGTACACCTGGTTAAGAGTGCTGCCGGAGCTGCCCCCGATACCGGTGCCGCCACCGGTCACCCAGATCAGACCGTCCACGAAGGCTGAGCCGACAATGCCATGAACCGCGATAGGCATGTCGAGGAGTTCTGTCCATGTGTTGGTCTGAGGGTCGTAGTAGTCATGGTCGTGAAACATGCCGCCCGGCCCCTCGCCGCCCCAGACGTGGAACAAACCGCGGGCCATGACCCCGTTCATGCCGCTACGGGGGCGCAGCATGGGGGCGGCGGTCGTCCAGGTCCGCGTTTGAGGGTCAAAAACTTCGTGCGCGGTCGTCATGAGGGGCGACAATCCATTGCCTTGCCGCCCGCCGACGTAGTGGATGCGGCCGTTGATGGCCGCGCCGGTGAAGTGGTTGCGCTGCGTGGGCAGGTTCGGCAGCACCTCCCAAGTATTGGCCGCCGGATCGTAGACGGCGAAGTCGGATCCGCGCGGCAATCGCCCACCGGCGACGTAGATCTTGCCGTCGTGCACAACGGCAACGCCGGAGCTGCGCGCCGTGGGCATCGGCGCCTTCGTGACCCATACACCGACCGCGGGATCCAGCTCGTAGACTGTGTTCACGTAGCTGTCAGTGCCCGGGGGGTCATCGGCGTTCAACTGGCCGCCGATGAGGTAGATCTTCCCGTTCACGCTGGCCGCCATCCCGTGGTTGTTACGCAGCGGGAGCTGTGGACCGTAGGCCCAGGTGTCGGTGGCGATGTCGTAGACTTGGACCGTACGGGCGGTCACCCGATTCTGCGGATAGCCGCCCATGAGGTAGAGCTTGCCGTTCGATTCCGCGAGCGCCAACTCGGAGAGGGGTTCGAGCACCGGGGCCCGCATCCCCCATTCGCCGGGGGCCGGCTGCTGCGCGGTCGCCGCCGAGGCGAGGCCGAGCAGTGCGAGGCACGGAGCGATGCGGACGAGAAGCTTCGCAGCGCGAGATGTACGAGAACCCAGTTCAACGACGCGCCGACGATGAGCAGCAACGGCGCTGGTGGCGTCGATCGAGACAGCAGCAGACATGTTGGTTAAACTGGCCATTGTGAGCATCGACCGCGAGTTTACTCTCCGGTCCCGCGTGTGCGTCTTCGATCCCGACCAGCCGTTGCCGTTTCGCCACCGACTCACATGGGTTCCTACCTGCCACGTGCGCTGGGCTGCCCGATCGGATCACATGCACGACCGACGCTGAGCGTGCGAGTACGCGGAGCTTCATGGAAACGTGCGACACGCGTCACCTGTGATTTGTCGGCCGAACGGATCACTCACTCAGCTGCGAGCTGCTTGGCGTGCGAACGGCACCGCGGCGCGACGGCCGCCGCGACCAACGAGAGGCTCGGCGGGAGCGAGTTGCGGCCGGCGTGACGCCGTGACGCTCGGCTGGCCCAAGGCGGCTCGGCCGCCGAGCCAGCACCAAGCGGCTCGTCAGCTGCAGTGAGAAGTTGGGCGGCGCTGTCTACCGTGAGGTTGAGACATTAAAAAAACGACTAGTGCCCCACCATGGTTCGCGTTCGAATTTGAGATCGCGATGCTCCATGGGAACCGTGACGTGAAACGTGGCCAAGTAGATTCCAGGCTCATCGATAGCGACTGCAAATGAGAATCTCTCTTCAAGCCCGGGACGAAGCTTGTCCTTACGAAGGCGTGGCAACTCAGGTATGGTAGAAAAGACATCTGTCTCCCAGACTCGCTCCTGTTGCAAGGCGTTGTCGTCGAGTAACTTCACGCGTGCCAAGCGGAGCGGCGGTTTCTCTACTCTTAGATTGACATCCCCATTCCCGAGATTTTTCATGCTGACGTCGATATATGCAACGAACCCACCTCCAGAGTGCAACTTCACTAGGCGCGGATCCTCCATGATGACCTGCACGATAGGTTCGCGCTTCAACCGCAATTGAATGTCCTCGAGGTCAGCTCGCGCTTTGTCGCGAAGCCTGAAAGCCCGATATGTTATTAGCGTCCAGATGCCGCCAGCCATTACAGCGGCGGCCACAGCTAGGCTCTGTGCACCCGCGGCTCAGTTTCTAAAGACCTCCGAAGCGTCGATCACAATACCTCCAATTAATTGGGTCGATTGTGTGCGGAAAGGCGGCGACATGGGTTGCTCAAATAGAGGAGAGCCACCTCAGGCCCTACTCCCTACCCGCACAACTCGGATCAGGAAGTTTGCGCCCGCCCAACTTTGAATTCGACCACAGCCCCCCTCCCAGGGCCCGCGCACGATACGTGTGTTCGCAACGGAGCGCGGCACGATCCTCCGCTCTGGACGCGCTGGAAAGCACGCTGATGTTGCGTCGATGTTCTA
>JBIOTX010000403.1:0-20443 GCA_044866315.1 Thermoanaerobaculia bacterium
TCTTCACCGCCCTCGTGACCAACGGCGACGGCGACAACTTCTTCGGCGCGGTGGTCAACGGCTCGGCCAAGAACGACACCCTCTACGTCGAGAACCTCGACCTCACCGGCGGCACGGCCGAAGTCGAAGTCGTGCTCCAGGGCGCGACCGAGAACTTCAAGCACAAGGTCTCGGTGAAGCTGAACGGCACCGAGCTCGGTCCGGTGCTCTTCGGCGGGGCGGGGCTGGGGATGAAGCGCCACGTGGCGACGTTCTCCGTCCCGGTCTCGCAGTTGATCGCCGGCAACAACACCCTGCGCTTCCAGGCTCTCAACGGCGCGAACGACCTGAGCGTCGTCGAGCAGGTGCGCGTCACCTATCCGCACCTCTACCGCGCCGACAACGGCGCGCTGGCCCTCGCGGCCGCGCCGGGCGCCGAGCTCGTCGTCGGCGGCTTCGCCAGCGACAGCGTCTCCGCGCTCGACGTCACCAACCCGAACGACCCGATGCGCCTCGACGTGGCCATGAGCAATGCCGGCGACGGCACGCGCGCGGCCACGGTGGTCGTCCCCGACGGCGGCGCGAGCCGCACGGTCGTGCTCTACCACGCCTCGCGCGTCGCGCCGCCGGCGCAGGTCGTCCTCAACCAGCCGTCGACGTGGAACAAGACCACCAACACGGCCGACCTGGTGATCATCTCCAACCGGGCCTTCCTCTCCTCGGCCAGCGCGCTCAAGACCGCGCGCGAGAACGAGGGGCTGAAGACCTCGGTGGTCGACGTGCAGAACCTCTACGACGAGTTCACGTTCGGCCAGCACAGCCCGAAGGCCATCCGCGACTTCCTCAAGCGGTCGACGGAGTGGACGACGGTGCCGCGCTACGTGATCCTCCTCGGCGACGCCAGCTTCGACCCGCGCAACTACCTCGGCGCCGGCAACTACGACTTCGTCCCGACCAAGCTGATCGGCACGCCGTACCTCAAGACCTCGTCCGACGACTGGTTCGCCGACTTCAACGACACCGGCGTGCCGCAGATGGCCATCGGCCGCCTCCCGGTGCGCACGGCCGCCCAGGCGACGGCAGTGGTGGGCAAGCTCACCCGCCGCACCCTCGCTCCGCCGGCCGTGCCGTGGACGCTCAACGTCGACATGGTCCACGACCGGCCGACGGCGATCTTCCCCTTCGCCGTGAGCAACAACATCGTCAAGGCCGAGGTCCCGGCGACGCAGACCATCAGCACCATCAACTTCGCCACCGCCGGCGCGGCCCTCGCCGTGCGCAACGCGTTCAACCGCGGCGGCCTGGTGGTCAACTACATCGGCCACGGTTCCACCGACAGCTGGGGCAGCAACGTCTTCCGCGGCACGCACGCCGCGGCCCTGACCAACGGCGACAAGCTCCCGTTCGTGGTGGCCATGAACTGCCTCAACGGCTACTTCCACGACCTCTGGGGCGACGCCCTCGGCGAGACCCTGGTCTACAACGCCAACGGCGGCGCCATCGGCGTCTGGGCCTCGTCCGCCCTGACCTCGCCCAGCCAGCAGACCCAGATGAACGCCGAGTTCATGCGCCAGGCCTTCGGCAACGCCCTCCCCATCGGCGACGCCATCCTCAAGGCCAAGCAGTCCATCACCGACAAGGACACGAAGCGAACCTTCATTCTCCTCGGCGACCCCACCATCCGCATCAAGTAATGTTTCTCCACCCTCTCCCCGCTACGCGGGGAGAGGGTTTTGGAGTGCGGCGGCATCGCCGCCGCTTTCAAACCTCCGCTATGCTTCCCACTCGTGAAGCGCGTTGTCAGCGTCCTCCTCCTCCTCACCGCCTGCACCACCACCATGACCCTCCAGCAGTACACGCTCGACTACGACACCCCGGTCGACCCGCACCTGCAGCAGCAGCTCTCCGCCATCGACGCCTCGCTGCGCCGGAAATACGAGATGACCGAGGACCAGACCGCCGTGGGCGTCCTCGACCTGCGCAGCCTGAAGCTGGCCATGCTCCGCCCCGACCGCATCGAGTACGCCGCCAGCGTCCCCAAGATCGGCATCCTCCTGGCGTACTTTCAACTGCACCCCGAGGCCGCGACTGCGCTCGACCCGGAGGTGCGGCACGAGCTCGGGCTCATGGCCAAGGCCTCCAGCAACGAGATGGCCGCCAAATACTCGCGGCAGATGGGCCTGCAGGAGATCCAGCGCGTCCTCGACTCCTACGGCTTCTACGACGCCAGGCGCGGCGGCGGAATCTGGGTCGGCAAACACTACGGCCCGAACAGCGAGCGCATCGGCGACCCCGTCGCCGACCACTCCCACGCCGCCACCGTGCGCCAGCTCCTGCGCTTCTATCTGATGCTGGAGCAGGGGAGGCTCGTCTCCCCCGAGGCGTCGAAGACCATGCGCGAGATCTTCGCCTCCCCCGACATCCCCCACGACGACCACAAGTTCGTCAAGGCCCTGGCCGGCCGCGACCTGGAGATCATCCGCAAGTGGGGCTCCTGGCAGGACTGGCTGCACGACACCGCCGTCATCCGCGGTCCGAACCGCCATTACGTGCTGGTCGCCCTCACCAAACACCCCCGCGGCGACGAATACCTGGTCGACCTGGCCACCGCCGTGGACGACGCCATGGGCGGCCGCAGCGCCGACTTCTAGCCGGCCGCCCCGCCGGCTTCCAGCCGGCTTTGGGGTTTTGACGTGGCAACGCCGCACGCGTTGTGCGAGTACGCAACCGCCGCGCTACGAGGCTTCTACGCGCCTCCTCCCCGCGCTACAGAACGCCCGCGCCAAGTAGCGCCATGTGCTCCATCGCGCAGAGGAGAAGGACGCATCTGTGTGCGTGCTACGCGGACCAAGCGACGTGGGAGTTGGGCGCACGGAAGGACAGCGTCTGCCGTTAACATCGTCGCGTGGCCGTCGAACCTACCGCACGAGTTGCCGAACGCGAGATTGACGCGGCGTACGAGTCCGTTCCGTTACTCGCTCGAACGTATCCCGACGCCATGTTTCATACGCTTCTGGTCGCGGAAGCACTGCTAGGTCGGGGTGGCACGACGCTCGGTCGGCAGGACCGCGCGATCACGCTCGACATGCTTATCAACACGTTGAAGCATGCGCTCGGATGGATTCGCGCGAAGGCCGCTCCTCCGGAACGGCGGCAAACTGACATCGTCGAGGCGGTCTCGCAGGCCGAGGAGCTACTTGAGCTCGCCGAGACTTACCTCGCGTTCGCGACGGCGTACACGTACGCGTCACGAGACATTATCGACCTTCAACTCGATGGGCGCGAGCTGCGCGTCACCTCAACACTAACGGATGAAACACGATACGAAGCGTACAACCTCCTGGTGAAGCCGACGCTCGAGACTCATCGCGGGTCAAACGACTTTGATCAGAGCGAACTAGCGTCAGCTGTCCGTCGTGCGCTCGAAAGCGGTGTTGTCCACGCAGCGCTGCCGACCCTTCGACCGGTTATGGTCGCCGCGTACCGGCTCTTTTCCCGTCTCAGTGCTCCTTTCTACGAACTTCCAGAGTCCTGGCGCTTCGGCGATTTTAATCTCGCTGGATTTCGGAAAGTCAACGACGCATTGCGGGCTGTTGTTTACGTGTGGCAACGAATCGTTGAGCATGCAGGCTCAGAGGACTTTCCGTACGCCGCTTTCTTTCCCTTTCTCGTACCGCGCCGGGAACTGATTGCCGCCGTTAAAGACGTAACAATGCTGCCGAGGGGAGAGATTGCGCGGATAATCGAGCTGCTCACCTATGGCTCGTGTGGTATCGACAATCCTGATCCCGCGCTCCAGCCGCTTATCGAACTTTCAGCGGGAACCCTCGTTCTGAGCACTCCGTTGGTCATGGGGACTGCAGCCGAGCGCAACTTGACCGCACTCCTGAATCGCCTACCCACTGAGCGGCGGCTATATGCATCGCTCACACAACAGAAAGAAGCATTAATGCGGGAACGCATGATCCGCAGGCTACCGCCGTTTCTGCACTCCTGGCACGGCCACCTGCGCGGACACAACGACACCCTTCAAGCCGACCTCGCTGTCGTGGGTCCTGGCTCGGAGACGCTTCTCTTTCTAGAATTGAAGTGGTTCATCGATCCTGCCGAGCCACGCGAACTCGACGAGCGCTCTGAAGAACTTGAAAAGGGAGTCGTGCAATGCAAGCGGCTTACTGATGCCGTACGAGCTGATCCGAAGCTGGTCACGATCGTTACCAATCATACGATCTCGCACATCTCTGCTGCGGTAGTCTCCGCTAACTGGATCGGCCTTGCAAACGTGCAAGATAGCGAAGTGCCGATAATCAACGAAGAACACCTCCTTGCGAAAATCGCAAGCACAGCCGATCTTCGAACGGTTACTTCGTGGCTTGTGACACGGGCCTACCTTCCAGTCGAACAAGTTCACTTTCGAACACATGTCGATCGTGTTTCTCTTGCCGGTTCCAATCTCGACTGGTACGGGATCGAGGCAGTACAAAAGGAGGCGTATTTGCCTCTCTAAGCACCGCGGCCCAACTGGTGTGAAGTTGGCACGGCCCGGCTTCGGCCCGGCTCAGTGAAGTGCCAACCAAGCGCGCCGCGATGAGCCGCGGCTCGATCGCCGGCCTCAGAGGTCGCACAGCCACGCAATGACTCGACTGGCGCAGCGACGGCTCCATCATCGCCAGATTCACAGCGTCACGCCGGCCGCACATCGCTCCTTCCGAGCATTTCGTCAGTCGCGGCATCCGGCGCGCCGCGTCGTTCCTCGCACTTGAAGCCCGCCGCAGCTTACACCGTGATCCGCTAGGCGGACATTCAGCGCGCATTGCTTCGGCGATACCAGGCCTCCATCAATTGGACCATGCCGTAGAACACCAACCCAAGCGCTGTAAACAAGAGCAGCCACCGGCCGAACGGTTGCTCGGCGATCTTCTCGAGCGCGCCGCGCGAACCTCGGACTTCGCCGGGGCTACGATGGAAGCCTCCAAGGATGAGATACGCTCCTCCGACGAGCCCAATCACGCCGCGTGCGATCTCGCCCAGACGAGCCAAACGCTTGTACCATCGGCGCATGGACGCGGTCGGCGGCTTGGCTTCCGGCTCCTTCTTTCCAATCGCGTTCTGCCATAGCTCGCTTCCGGAGCTGACAACGAGAATCGCGCCGAACGCCACCAGCAGCCAGTGACCCAGTGGAAGCGACATCACCAATGCCGCCTGCTCCCGAGTCTCCCCCTCGCCTTCGCCGACGCTGCCGTAACCGACGATCATTCGCAACGCTTCGACCGCGAGACTGCCATAGACGATGGCGCTCAGGAATGGTTTCGCGCGTGAGCTCCAGAAACCCTCGTGGTGTTCCGGGTTGAAGATCAATTCGTACAGCCGCCACAGGCAGTAAGCCAAGAGTCCAATGGCAAGGGCCGCCAGGAGAAATTTTCCGAACGGGAGCCGAAACAACGAGGACATCGCGCCCTGCTCGTCAGTCACCCTTGCTCGACCTACTGCGGCATAGCAGACCAATCCACCGAAGAGAAGGTAGACCACACCTTTCGCGACCAGGCCCATGCGGGCGATGCCGCCAACCACGGAGCTTTTCGGGCTCAGTGATCCGCCTGTTCGTTCAGCCTTCGTATCATGAATGACCTGGTCTCGCGGTGTTCGTGCCAGGTTGATGCATCATGACAGGGGAAGCAGATCGAACCGCATGGCACTCGAACGTGTTTACGTGATCTGGGATTAGCGGGATGGCATTCGCTCCGGCTTCGCTGGCTTTCGCGGCACGCCACACTATTTCGAGGTGCGGTGGGATGAGCGGAGCGACGATGACTCAGTATTCGAGCTGACGCCTGTTTCGCAAGACACGATCGAGCTCGTTGCGGAACAGGCGGAGATCTTTCGTTCGTGGGTAACCGCCTTTCATCGTGGAGAGGCAACGGAAGACTCGCACCCCGCACGGCCGGGCCACAACGACCGGTATGCCCACCTCGAACAAGCGATTCGCCCAGCCATCGGGTCAGCGAACCTGATCGGGCACCGAATGCGCGGCAGGTTCGAGGCCATTCCGGGTCAGGAGCATCTACCTCCGAAGAGGATCCGAGACGTCCGTGTCGAGTGGTCCGAGCCATGAACATGCCGCTCAGCGCACCGAGGCCACGGTCGTCACCCTGCCGTTCGACACCTTTCGCACGCGAGGCTTCATCCACGTCGAGGGCGGGCGGAAGCCCACTTCCAGGACGTAGAGGTCGCCATTGCCGGCGACGGCGACGCCGGTCGGCGTCCAGGGCGGGTCGGCTCGCAGGGCGACTGTCACGGTGCCGTAAGGGGCGATGCGCAGAACGCGACGGTTCCGGAGGTCGGCGGCGTAGACGCTGCGCGAGGGAGTCACGGCCAGTCCGAAGAGGCCGCCGAACGAAAGCGGCTCCCGCGCTTGTGGGTCGGGTGCGGCAAGGTTGCGGGCGATGGTCGTCACCACGCCGGTGGGAGTAATGCGGCGCACGGCGTTCTCGTCGATGACGTAGAGATCGCCGCCGGGGCCGGCCGTCATGCCGATGATGTTGCGGAAGCGTGCGCGCGTGCCCGTCCCGTCCGCGAAGCCGTAGGCGCCGCCCACGAAGACGCGGCCGTTTTTGCGGATGAGCGTCTCCTCCCTGCGGTGGTTGTCCAGCTCGACGCTGTAGCCGCGCAGTGGGCCCGGGGCGAAGCCGCGGGCGGGATCGGGCGAAATCTCGTGAATGTGCACGTCCTCCGTCCCGCGATGCGCCAGCGTCAGCGCACCCGTGCGGTGATCGATGCGCCAGACGTTGATCAGATCGGAAAAGTAGACGTCGCCCGCCGCGTTGGTGACGATCCCCCACGGTGGATGGGCCAGGGCGGGAAGAGCGAGGACCAGGAGAAGAGGGGCGAGCTTGCGCACGGCGATCATTTTGCCTGAGCGGACTCTCCGCTGCGCCCGCAGCGCCGGCAAAGTTCCGTAGAATCGAGCGGTGGAAACTCACAGGACCAAACCAGACATTACCGGCATCGCGCCGTTCTTCATCGTCAAGGATGTCCCCGCCGCGCTGTCGTTTTATCGCGACCGTCTCGGGTTCGACATCATCTTTCAAGGCCCCGACCCTGACGACATCTTCTTCGGCATTGTCCAGAGGGGGGCGGCGATGATCATGCTCAAGGACGTTGGTGTGGATCCGTTGCCGAACTACAAGCGCGACGTCAAGAAAGGGTGGGCCCGCTGGGACGCGTACCTCGACGTCCCTGATCCGGACGCCCTGGCGGCAGAATTCTCGTCGCGCAATGTCGAGTTCTCTCGGCCACTCGAGGACGACGACGATGGTTTGCGTGGGTTCGAGCTCAAGGACATCGATGGATACGTGTTGTTTTTCGGTCGTCCTCGAAGAGGAGACGTACCATGACCAGTGGCGCAGCCGGTGTTGCCGCGGCAGCAGCACGACTCCGTGCTGAGCGGGAAGAGGAACAGATGACCGCCTACGGGTCAGACGACTTGAATCAGGATTGGGAATTCAAGATCGTCCGCGCCAATACCGGTGTCTTTGGAAATCCGACCCACCTCAACCGGCTGCTCGACGAAGAAGCGCGAGCCGGCTGGATCATGGTCGAGAAATTCGACAACAACCGGATTCGCTTCAAGCGGCAGCGGCAGGCCCGGCTCAATGACTCCAACCTGCCGCCTGGTGTCGATCCCTATCGGTCTCACTACGGGATGTCCCCTGTCGCATTCGTGCTGTTGCTGGTCATGACCATGCTCGCCCTGACCGCTGGCATCTTCGTCTTGGTATTTTTCCTGATGAGCCCATGGCTGCGCGGTTGATTCTCGTCATCCTCATGCTCACCGCTTTCGCCGGCCAGCGCCGACATGCGCCCTCGGTGATCGCTCTGGGCAAGGTGGACGTCGATCGCGACGGCGTAGCGGACACGATCGCCATCGAGTCGCAGGATGCCGAGCGCGTTCGCGACCGGGAGCTTTGTGCATCGTGCGGGGATCGCATCGAGGGCCACTTCGCGGCAGCCGTGAAGCTCTCCGGAAGCCATCGAACCGTTCGAACGCCGGTTGCTCTTCATCCCGCAATCGCCGACACGATGTGGTTCTGGTACGCACCGCCTGGACCGCTGGCCGTCGGCGATTACAACGGCGATGGATAGCCGGATTTCAACCTCGGGCAGTTCACGAACGGCATCAAATGGGAGTACGGCCTTTTCACCGTATTCGAAGACGGACACGTGGAGCAGTTTGCACTCGATCATCCGGAGATCTACGTCAGCCCTGGCGGAGAGCCATCGAGCAACAAGATCAAACCCATTCGCGGCGGTTTCGAGTTTGTTGATTTTGGCAATGCGGGAGATCGGATGGGCTGGTGGGTCTTCTCGTGCAGCTGGCACTCCAGCGATCACAGCTTCACCTGCAACAGCAAACAGATTCCTGAGCCCCACTGACACTTCCTCACCAATGGCCTCCGAGTCGACACGCCTCCGCGACAGCTGGATCGCCAACTCCACCGCCTGGTGCGAGGCCGTCCGCGAGGAGCGCATCGAGAGCCGCCGCCTGGTCACGAACGCCGCCGTGATCGATGCCATCGCCGAGCGGAGCCCTCGGCGCGTTCTCGATCTGGGCTGCGGCGAAGGATGGCTGGCCCGGGAGCTGGCGGCGCGCGGCGTCGCCGTGACCGGCGTGGACGCATCGGAGCCTCTCATCACCGCCGCCCGAGCCCTCGGCGGCGGCTCCTTCCTCGTGAAGACGTACGAGGAAGTGGCCTCGGGTCCGGAGGCGCTGGGAACCGGCTACGACGCGGTCGTGGCCAACTTCTCCCTGCTCGATGAAGACGTGGAGAGTCTTGCCCGTGCGGTCCGGAAGGTCCTGGCGCCTCACGGCCGGTTCATCATCCAGACCGTGCATCCGCTCGCCGCGGCCGGCGAGCGCTACGAGGACGGATGGCGCACGGAGACATTCAGCGCCATTCCCGGCCAGTGGCGTCAGCCGATGCCGTGGTATTTCCGCACCATCGGCTCGTGGATGGGGGTGCTGACCCGGGCCGGATATGTCGTGGCGGAGATGCGTGAGCCCAGGCTTCCCAACCAGCCGTTGCCCGCCTCTCTGATCGTCGTTTGCGTGTTACAATAACTTATGGTCCGAGCAACTGTCGTCTTCCTTCTCCTGACTGTCGTCGTGTCCGCCCAGGATTCGCCGCTCGTGGCGCTGGCCAAGCGCACGAACCGCAAGGCGTCGAAGACCCCCGTGATCACCAACGAGACCGTCGCCGCCAGCAAGGGCCGGCTTTCCATCGCCTCGGAGAACTCGGCTCCGCTGCCGAAGTTCGAGCCGTCTGCGACGCCGGCGCCCGCGGCGAAGAAGCCGGCCGCGACCGCCGCGAGCACGAGCGCGACGCCGCCCTCGCCCCCGAGCACGGCCCGCAACCTCGAGGCCCAGGTCACCAACCGGAACATGGGCGCGCAGTCCACGGCCGGCGTGATCAAGCCCACGGTCGGCGCACGGAACCTCGACGCCCAGAGCACCGGCCGCTCCTATCAGGGGGAGAGCACCGCCCGCACCATCCCGGCGCAGGACAGCACCCGCCCGCCGCAATAACGTGCGGTAGGGAAACCGGCCTCAACCGACCCTCCTCTGATGGAACGAGAGGAGGCCCCCATGGGTGAGCGTGCGCTGAACGTCTATCGTGTCCTGCGGGAGGAGTACGAGCGGCTGCACGGCCCTCTGCCCGCGGACAACGTCGACTGGGACAGCCTGTCCGCCGAGGAGGAGGAGCGGAAGGTCCGCGAGCTCCTTCCCGGCCTGTACGGGCATATCCACGAGAAAGGCCCCTCCGCCCTCAGCATCTCCGGCGGCGGCATCCGCAGCGCGACGTTTGCCCTGGGCGTCATCCAGCGCCTGGCCTGGCTCGGCCTCCTGCCGAAGTTCGACTACCTCTCCACCGTCTCCGGCGGCGGCTACATCGGCTCCTGGCTCTCGTCCTACGTGCGGCGCACGCCCGACGCCGTGGAAGGTGTGACCGCGCAGCTGTCCTCGCCGGCCTCGACGCCCCTCGACGTCGAGCCCGAGCCCATCCGCCACCTCCGCGAGTTCAGCAACTATCTCACCCCCCGCCTCGGTCTGATGTCGGCGGACACCTGGTCCCTGGTCGGCAACTACCTCCGCAATCTCCTCCTCAACTGGCTGATCCTGATCCCGCTGCTGGCCGCCCTCCTGGCCGTGCCGCGCGTGGTCGTGGCCGTGCTGCGGCACGAGCCCAAGCTGGTCGAAGAGCTGGGACTGGCGACGCTCGTATTGCTCCTCATCGCCTTCCTGTACCTGGCCCTGAGCCGGCCGGTGCGCAACCGCCGGAAGAGCAATCTCCTGTCCACGAACAACGGGTTCCTTCTCTTCGTGCTCCTGCCGTTCTTCCTGGCCTCCATCGGCGGCGCGCTGTACGCCGGCTGGAAGTTCGAGCAGGACCGCAACTGGTGGCTCGTGTTCTGGCTGATGGTCGGCTCCGCCGCCGCGGCCTCGGTTTTCTACATGATCCGCTACGCGCGGGCGAACCGGAACGAGAACCGCGGCGATGTCGCCTACGGCACGACCGTCGCGAAGTACACCCTCAAGAAAGGCCTCCAGGAGACCATCAGCGCCGCCGTGAGCTCCGCGGTGGCGACCGGTCTTCTCTACCTCGCCGACACGTTCCTGTTCAACGATCCCCGCACGCCGGTGGCACTGGCCCGGATCGAGAACTGGAGGGACTTCCCGGCCGTTCTCTCGTCCGCCAATGCAGAGATCTTCGTCTGCTTCGCCGTTCCCCTGCTCCTGGTGATCTTCTTCATCCAGGCCGCGCTCTTCGTCGGCCTCTCCAGCTGGTTCAACGAGGACTACGACCGGGAGTGGTGGGCCCGCGCCGGCGGATGGGTGCTCGTGGCCGGCTTGGTCTGGATCGTCTTCACCGGCATCAGCATCTACGGCCCGGTGCTGATCTACATGGCCCCGCGGCTCTTCGCGGCCTTCGGAACTGTGACCGGCGTGTTCACCATCCTCTTCGGCAAGAGCGGGAAGACCGCCGGCAGCTCGGGGCAGAAGGAGGAGGGGAGCAACACCACCACGGCCGGGAACATGAGCCTGGCCTTGGCCGGGCCCATCTTCGTGGTCTGCATCCTGGCCCTGATCTCCCTCCTGACCTCGCGCATCCTCCTCTCCCAGAGCAAGGCCCCGCGCATCACCGACCGGGAGATCGCCCGTTACAGCGGCGGCACGTATCAGATCAAGGAGACGGAGCAGCTGGACGACCGGCGCCAGCGCGTCCTGGAGACCGGCAAGTTCCCGGCCATCGAGAAGGACAAAGTCCGGGCCATCGAGCACCTCTACGTCGTGGACAACGCCCACGTGAAATCCGTGGTCCCCATTCTCCTGGCCACGATCCTCAGCTGGCTCGTGTCCCTGTTCGTCGGCGTGAACAAGTTCTCCATGCACGCCTTCTATCGGAACCGCCTGATCCGGGCCTACCTCGGCGCCTCGCGCTGGAGCCGCCATCCCGATCCGTTCACCGGCTTCGACCCCTACGACAACATCAACCTGCACGAGCTGCGGCGGGAGTCGTTCTGGGTCTACAGCATCCGCAACCTCGATACCTTCGTCGCCGCGCTCAGGCAGCCGCCCGGCGGCGCCGCGGGGGCGATGCTCAAGAACCTGTACGACCTCCTCACCCCGCGCACGCGGGATCTTCTCGAGGACTACCGGCCCGGAGAGAAAGAGAACCAGCTCGTCTGCGAGCTCATGTTCGAGGACCTGAACCGCATCATCGACGAGTACGACCTCAAGGTCTCGCCGCCGGCGGAGAAGCCGTACGATCCGGCGCGCTCCCTGGCCAATCGCACGCACCTCGACCAGGTGCTCGCCGAGTACCTCCACCCGGCCTCCGGCGGGCGTCCCTTCCACATCGTCAACATGGCCCTGAACCTGGTGAGCGGGGAGAATCTGGCCTGGCAGCAGCGCAAGGCCAGCTCGTTCACCGCCTCCCCGCTGCACTGCGGCAACTACCTCCTCGGCTACCGCGCCAGCCGCGAGTACGGCGGCCCGGGCGGCATCTCTTTGGGCACGGCCGTGGCCATCTCCGGCGCCGCCGCCAGCCCGAACATGGGCTATCACTCCTCGCCCGCGCTCTCGTTCCTGCTCACCCTCTTCAACGTCCGCCTGGGATGGTGGCTGGGGAACCCCGGCCCCGCCGGCGACAACACCTACCGCCTCCGCAACCCCCGCAGCTCGCTGCGCACCCTCATCGCGGAGTTCTTCGGCAATACCAATGACCGGCACCCCTACATCTACCTCTCCGACGGCGGGCATTTCGAGAACCTGGCCCTCTACGAGATGGTGCTGCGGCGCTGCCGCAACATCGTCGTGCTCGACGGCGGCTCCGACGAGAACTACGTGTTCGAGGACCTCGGCAACGCCATCCGCAAGATCAACATCGACCTCGGCATCAAGATCGTCATGCGCCACATGGAGATGTATCCGCGCAGCCGGTCGGGGAAGAACCAGAAGTACTGCGCCATCGGCGACATCCACTACAGCGTGGTCGACGGGGAGGGCGCGCCGGACGGACGGCTGCTCTACATCAAGCCCGCGTTCTACGGGGAGAAGGAGCCGCGCGACGTCTACAACTACGCCCAGACCAGCTCGGCCTTCCCCCACGAGTCCACCGGCGACCAGTGGTTCAGCGAGTCCCAGTTCGAGAGCTACCGCGCCCTCGGCTACTTCGCCCTCAGCGAGGTGGTGAAGCCGGGCGCCAGACCCGCGGACATCGCCGCCCTCATCCAGGCCGCCGACGACTACCTGGGATCGAACGAGCTTGCCATGCCGGGGGAGATCATCTGACCCCCGACAAGGGAGCAGAATTTCCCCGTTGGCTCTGATCGTCTACGCCGCCACGGCCCTGGCTCTGCTGGCCCTGATCCACCGGCTGGTGCGGCCGCTCTCGCGCGGAGCGGGCCTCTTTCTGTTCTTCCTGCCCTTCGTCTTCACCGGCTGGGCGCTGGTGACGAATCGCGTGTACGCGCCGATCGACCGCACCTTCGAGACCCCGCCGCTGTCCGCGCTGCGCGCGCAGTACGGGATGGGGGAGGGACACAACCCCGCGACCTCGGACGTCTACGCGCAGTTCATCCCCTGGCGGCACGTGCTGCGCGAGTCCGTGCGCCGTGGCCAGTGGCCGCTCTGGAATCCCTACCTGCTCTCCGGCGACATCCTCGCCGCGACGTCCCAGCCCGCGGTCTACAGCCCGTTCACCTGGATCGCCCTCCTCCTCCCGCCCGCCCTCAGCTTCACCTTCAGCGCCTCCATCGCCTTCTTCCTCGCCGGCGCCGGGGCGTTCGCCTTTGCCCGCGCCCACGGCTGCCGCGAGCTCACCGCCGCCATCGCCGCCGCAGGCTTCGCCTGCTCCACCTCGTTCGCCCTCTACGTCCTCTGGCCGTTCGGCCTCTGCTGGGCGCTGCTGCCGTGGACCCTGCTGGCGACGCACCGCTGCATCCTCGCGCCGGGTCTGCGCTCGTGGGCCCTGCTCACCACCATCCTCGCGTTGCTCGTCCTCGGCGGCCACCCGGAGTCCGCCATGCACGTCGTTTTCTTAGGCGCGCTGTACGGCCTCTTCCAGCTGGCGCGCACGCGCCGCGAGGTCGGACGCGTCCTCGCCACCGTCTTCGCCGCGGGAGGAGTCGCGCTCCTCCTGTCCGCGATCGCCCTGCTGCCGCTTCTGGAGGCCATTCCCCAGACCATCGAGTATCCGTGGCGGCAGTTCCTGAAGACCTTGCAGCCGAACACGCCGGGGGCCGAGGTGCTGGTCAAGCTGGGACACGACTTCTTTCCCTTCCTGCACCTGCGGCGGTGGATCGATCCGGCCATCCCGACCCTGCAGGGAGAGACCGCGGCGGTGGGGAGCATCGTCCTCGCCCTCGCCGTCTACGCCATCTGGCGTGTGCGCTCGGCGGCGGCCTGGTTCTTCGCTGCGCTGGCGGCCCTCGGCATCGCCGTGCAGGCGTCGTGGCCTCCGGCGCTCTGGCTGATGAAGCGCCTGCCGCTCTTCGACATCGCCCTCAACGAGCGCCTCGCCTTTGGCTCGGCGTTCTTCCTGGCCCTGCTCGCCGCTCTCGGCGCGGAGGAAGCGATCCGCCGCAGCGATCGCCGCGGCCTGCTCCTGACCTTCCTCGCGACGCTCGTCCTCCTTGGCGCCGGCACGTGGGGGATCGCCCGCTCCGTCACCCTCGGTCCCGCGCCCTGGGGCGAGCACAAGATCTTCGCCGAGCTCGCGCTCCTCGCCGTGGCCGCGCTGCTGCTCCTCGCGCCGATGCGCGTCGCCGCTCCGGCTTTACTCGCGGTGATCCTCCTCCAGCGCGGCCTCAGCGAGGGCGGCGTGCACCGTTCGTTCCCCGCGCGCGCCGCGTATCCGCCCGTCCCGGCTCTCGAGCCGTTGCGCCACGCGCAGGGGCCCTTCCGCGTCGCCGGCCTGGGCTGGTCCCTCGTGCCCAACATGAGCGCCATGTACGGCCTCGAGGACGTCCGCGGCTACGAGGCCATGACCTTCCGCCCCTATGCCGACACCTATCGTCTGTGGTCCGTCCCCCAGCCCGTCTTCTTCAACCGCATCGACGACCTCGCGAAGCCGATCCTGTCGATGATGAACGTGCGCTTCGCGGTCGTGCCGCCCGACGCCGCGACGCCGCCCGGCTGGCAGCGCGTGAACGCGATGCTGGTCGAGAACCCGCACGCCCTCGACCGCGCGTTCATCCCTCCGGTCGTGCGCCTCGGCCTCCCGAACGACAAAGTGGTGAACGAGATGGCCACCGAGGCCGACTTCCGCCAGCTCGCATGGATCAGCGCGGATGAGGTGACCACTCCCTACCAGCGCCCCAACGGCCCCGGCCGCGTCACCCGTCTCCGCCGCACCCCCGCTCATGGGTACGAGCTCGACGTCGCCATGGAGCGCGACGGCTGGGTTCTCGTCACCGAGAGCGCGTGGAAAGGCTGGCGCGCCTATCTCGACGGCCGGCGCGTGAAGACCCAGCGCGGCAACGTGGCCTTCCTGGCCGTGTACATCCCGCCCGGCCGGCATCACCTGCGCCTCGTGTACTGGCCGGAGTCGTTCGTGGTGGGGCGGTGGGTGACGTTCGGGACCCTCGTGTTGATCGCGTTGTTTTTAATTGTCTCTAGCCTTCGGCGCCGGCGACGCGCATAAGGCAGTCATGCACAAATTGCGTGTCGGCTCTTCCCTCCTCGCGGCGGTCGTGTCGCTGGTGTCCCTTTCCGCGGCCGAGACCACCTTCAAGCCCGGCATCGCCACGAACTTCCTCACCGACGCCGCAGGGTGGGCGAACGAGATCTACTACACCTCCATCGCCTATCCCGACATGAACGGCGACGGTTTCCCCGATCTCTGCGCCCGAGGACCGAACGGCATCTTCTGCGCCCTCGGCAATGGCACAGGGAACTTCGCCACGGGCTCGCTGATCAACGGACCGGCGTGGTCCGATCTCAACGGATGGAACCAGCCCTATCGCTACCGCACGGTGAAGTTCCCCGACTTGAATGGGGACGGCAAGGCCGACGTCTGCGGCCGGGACATGAACGGCGTGGTCTGCCATCTGTCGACGGGCAGCGGCTTCTCGCCGACGGCCATTCGCGGTCCCGGCCTGCCCGACGGCGGCGGCTGGACGCAGGAGCGGTATTACTCGACCATCCAGTTCCCCGACATCAGCGGCGACGGCAAGGCGGACTGCTGCTACCGCGGCTCGGGCGGCATCTACTGCCTCGAGTTCGCCTCCACCGGCTTCGGGACCACCTACAAGCCCGGTCCGAGCGAGTTCACCCATAGTTCCTGGGAGGACGTCACCCTCCGGTACTGGTCGACGATCCAGTTTCCCGACCTGAACAACGACCGCATGGCCGACGTGTGCGCCCGCGGAGGCGGCGGCGGGACGACGGGCAGCGATCCCGCGGCCACCGGCGTCCGCTGCTGGCTCAAGACCGCGGCGGGGTGGGGCAGCGCCATCGTCGGCCCGGCCTGGAGCAACAACAACGGCTGGGGCGTCGACAAGCACAGCTCCACCATCCGCTACGCCGACGTGAGCGGCGACGGCCTGGCCGACGTCTGCGCGCGCTCGTACATCAGCGTCGGCTGCATCCTCTTCACCGGCGCGATGTTCTCGGGCGGCTTCGACGGGCCCGCCTGGGGCGATCCGAACGGCTGGGCGGACCCGAAGTACTACTCGACCATCGCCTTCCCGGACATCGACGGCGACCGCAAGGCCGACGTCTGCGCGCGCGACGCCTCCGGCATCGTCTGCGCCGTCTCCTCCCCGTATGCGTTCGGCCCGGTCTACAGCATGAACGCCAACCCGGCTCCCTCCGATGCGAACGGGTGGGGGAGTCCTCCGTACTACGCGACCATGCGCTGGGTCGATCTCAACGGCGACGTGCGCAAGGACCTGGCCATCCGCGGCCCGTCCGGCGTGGTCAGCCACATCGGAGGCAGCACCTGCGCGCAGGCGATGACGCCGGCGGTCTACATCTCCGAAACCGCGCCGCCGGTGAGCCTTCCGGTCGGGCAGCAGGCCGCCGTCAACGTGACCTTCCTCAACTGCAGCGGCGCGACCTGGACCGCCGCAGCCACGGCCGGCTCGGCGACCGGGTACAAGCTCGGCTCGCAGTGGCCGCAGGACAACACCAACTGGGGCTTCAGCCGCGTGGTTCTACCGGCCAATGTGCCTCATGGGGGCGAGGTCACCGTCCGCTTCACCGTGACTGCTTCGTCCACCGCGGGAACCTATGGCTATCAGTGGGCGATCGTGAACGAGGGCGTGTCGTGGCTGAGCGAGCTCAGTCCGCCGCACGCGGTCCAGGTGACCGCGCCGGTGGTCTGCGGCGGCGTGACCTGCGCGCCGGGGCAGGTGTGCAACGTGAGCACGAACTCCTGCTGCACGCCGCAGAAGGTCTACTGCAACGGCGCCTGTGGCTCGACCGTCGACAACGGCTGCGGCCAGCGCTTCCGGTGCAACGAGTGCCGGAACGAGTACGTCGACTCGAACTGGACCGCCGGCACCTGCACCGATCCGTCCGGAAATCCGATCACGCCCACGAACCTGGTCCTGCAGCAGCTGGCCCTGTTGCCGGGAGCGGCCGGACAGCCGCAGGGCGTGCGCCTGTTCGTCAAGCCCGGCGGCTTCCCGCCCGGTGAGTACGACGAGTGCTGCGGCAATCACATCCAGAGCGTGGCCCGGCTCAACGGCGGAGCGCCGTACGTGCTCCTGAGCGGGGACGGCCACAACAACGGCCATCTCTTCGCCGCCAAGTTCCCGACCAAGTCCGGATACGAGCGCTGGGGCGGCATCGTGAACGGGCCGGAGTCCGCGGACATCGTCACCGGACCGGGCATGTACGCGATCTCGCCCGGCGACTACAGCCACGCCGGCGGGATCAGCGTCTTCGGCCGGTTCGCCGCCGTCGCGCTGCAGGAGGACGCCCTCTGCCACGGGAAGATCGCCTTCTTCGACTTGCGCGTCCTTCCCGATTTCGGCGTGCAGCCGCTGTGGAAGATGAGCACGGAGCTGAACATGATCGCGCCGCTGGAGCCCGGGACCGGCCGCGGCAGCAACGGCTGCGTGTACAACCTCCAGGGCGGTCTGGTCGCCTTCCACACCGGCGCCGTGGCGGTGACCAAGAGCCACGGCTCGCTGCTCATCGCCGTGCAGGGCGACATCTCCAGCGGAGGCGGCTCGATCCGCTGGTACCGCTCCAGCTCCGACAACATCCTCGAGCCCCAGTCGTTCACCTATCTGGGGCGCCAGGCGTCCGGCTCCATGGACCGCTACCAGAACATCAACTTCGTGCGCCAGTGCGACGGCACGCTCTATCTGTTCGCCTTCTTCCAGGACGGCGTGGGCGGCATCACCGGACAGAACCGCCTGCACGTCTACGAGGTGGCGGAGCTGGTCTCGCCCTATCCCGTGCTCACGCTGGTCCGGAACATGGTTCTCAACGAGCACTCCGGCCCCGACGCCGGCGACGAGTACGGCAAGTTCGGCGCGGGCGCGGGCGTGTACGTCTCGAAGCTGGGGAAGATCATCATCTACTCGACCCAGTACTACCACAACAAGGAAGGCTTCGGTCAGGACCCGGCCACCCAGCCGCTGCGGATGATCGAGTATTAGGATTGTTCTAGGAGTGCGGTGGCGCAGCCACCGCTCTTCGATCCGAAAGCGGTAGCTGCGCTACCGCACTCCTATACCAGCCGCGCCGACCTGCATCCCACCGCCGCCGACTTTCATCCCAGAGCGGCGGCTTCGCCGCCGCACTCCTATAATTCGCGCCGCCATGACGCAGAGACGAATCTTCGCGCTCGTCCTTCTCGCCCTCCTCTTCGCCATCCCCCTCCCCGCCGCCCCGTTCGACCCCGCGCAGTTCAAGGCCATGCAGTGGCGCGAGGTGGGGCCGTACCGCGGCGGGCGTTGTGCGGCGGTCGAAGGCATCGCCTCGCAGCCGAACGTCTATTACTTCGGCTCGGTCGGCGGCGGGGTCTGGAAGACCACCGACGGCGGCGAGACCTGGCGGAACGTCTCCGACGGCTTCTTCGGCGGGTCCATCGGCGCCGTCGCGGTGTCGGATTGGGACCCGAACGTGGTCTACGTCGGGGGCGGGGAGAAGACCGTGCGCGGGAACGTCTCGCACGGGGACGGGATGTGGAAGTCGACGGACGCGGGGAAGACCTGGACGAAAGCCGGGCTCGAGGACTCGCGGCACATCCCGCGGATCCGCATCCATCCCCGCAATCCCGATCTCGTCTACGCCGCGGTCCTCGGCCATCTCTTCGGTCCGAGCCAGCAGCGTGGCGTGTATCGCTCCAAGGACGGCGGGAAGAGCTGGGAGCGCGTGCTCTTCGCCAATGAGAACGCCGGCGCGATCGATCTGATCCTCGACCCGACCAACCCGCGCATCGTTTACGCCTCCACCTGGCGCGTGCGCCGCACGCCGTACAGCCTGGAGTCGGGGGGCGAGGGCTCGGCGCTCTGGAAGTCAACCGACGGCGGCGACACCTGGAAGAACATCAGCGCCAACAAGGGCCTGCCGAAGGCGCCGCTGGGGATCATCGGTGTGACCGTCTCGCCCTCGAATCCGCAGAACGTCTACGCGATCGTCGAGGCCGCGGAGGGCGGCGTGTTCCGCTCCCGCGACGGCGGCGACACCTGGGAGAAGACCAACGAGAGCCGCGACCTCCGCCAGCGGGCCTGGTACTACAGCCGGATCTACGCCGACCCGAAGGACGAGGACACGGTCTACGTCGTCAACGTCCGCTTCCACAAGTCGAAGGACGGCGGGAAGACCTTTTCCTCGATCGCCGTGCCGCACGGCGACAACCACGACCTCTGGATTGCCCCGAACGATCCGCTGCGGATGATCGAGTCGAATGACGGCGGCGCGAACGTCTCCTACGACGGCGGCCGGAGCTGGTCGACGCAGATGAATCAGCCCACCGCGCAGTTCTACCGCGTCTCCACCGACAACTCCTTCCCCTACCGCATCCTCGGCGCGCAGCAGGACAACAGCGCCGTGCGCATCCGCCACCGCTCCATCGGCGGCAGCATCGGCGAGGAGGACTGGGAGGAGACCGCGGGCGGCGAGAGCGGGCACATCGTGGCCAAGCCCGACGATCCGGACGTGGTCTTCGGCGGCTCCTACGGCGGGTACCTCACGATGTACAACCACCGCACCCAGGAGTTCCGCGACGTCAATCCCTGGCCGGACAACCCGATGGGCCACGGCGCGGAAGGGGCCACGGAGCGCTTCCAGTGGAACTTCCCGCTGCTCTTCTCCCCGCACGACGCGAACACGATGTACGCCTCGTCGCAGCACCTCTGGAAGTCGACCGATGGCGGCTCCAGCTGGACGCGCATCAGCGGCGACCTGACGCGCAACGACAAGTCGAAGATGGGTCCCTCCGGCGGCCCGATCACCAAGGACAACACCTCGGTGGAGTACTACGGGACGATCTTCGTCGTCGCCCCGTCCACCCTCGATCCGGGCCTGCTCTGGACCGGCTCCGACGACGGTCTCCTGCACGTCTCCCGCGACGGCGGGGCGTCGTGGAAGAACGTGACCCCCAAGGATGCGCCGACCTGGATCATGTGGAACGCCATCGATCCCAGTCCCTTCGACAAGGGCGCGGCCTACGTCGCCGGCACGATGTACAAGTCCGACGACTTCCGCCCGTATCTGTACAAGACCACCGACTACGGCGCGACCTGGACGAAGATCACCGGCGGCATCCCCAACGATCACTTCACGCGCGTGGTCCGCTCCGACAAGCGCCGCAAGGGGCTGCTCTACGCCGGCACCGAGCGCGGGATGTACGTGTCGTTCGACGACGGCGGGTCGTGGCAGTCGCTGCAGCTCAACCTGCCCATCGTGCCGATCACCGACCTCACCCTGCGCGACGACGATCTC
>JBIOTX010000404.1:0-23537 GCA_044866315.1 Thermoanaerobaculia bacterium
GTGTGGCCGTACAAACGCGAGCGGGGACGGCTGGTGCTGCAGGAGGGTCCGAACGAGTGGCACGCCTACAACCGTTCCGCGTGCGCCTCCTTCTGGCCGTGCCGCTGAGCCTCCAGCTCGCGGGCCACGGAGACGAACTCCTCGAGGATGGCCTCGCGCTGGACCACCAGCCAGGAGTAGCCGCGGCGGCGGAAGAGCCGGTGCGCGAGCGCGCGCGCGTCGCCGATCATGTCGTCCAGCTCCTCGAGCACGCGCAGCGCGATCCAGGCCACGATCGGTAAGGCGATGAGCGTGGCCACCGCCGGCACCAACCCGAGGCGCCACCACACGATCGCGGCCACGACGAGGTACGTCAGCGGATAGAGTGCCAGCGCACCGATGAACTTCATCGTGGCGATCATCACCTGCTCGCCTTTGGCAAAGCGCTGCGCCAGCACGCCGACGAGGCGGTAGGTCGGGTAGTTGATCACGGCGCCGATCAGCGCGATCGGGAGCAGTACCAGCACGCGAAAGACGCGTGTCGCACCGAGCCGTGGTTTCAGCTCGTGCACGTCGATCTTCGCCCGCCGCAGCTCGGTCTCGAACTGCGTCACCATCGACTGCAGCCGCTGCAGCCGCTCCGGGTCGTGCGCGCTGAGGTAGTGATAGCCCTCGACGAAGCGCCGGCGCAGGTCGAGCTCCACCGCCAGCGGCTGGCGATCGGTGCCGGTGAAGATGTCCTCGGCCCGCCCGATGAGATCGAGCGCCGTCCGCGAGTCCGCCTGCAGCGTCACCGCGTCGAGCCCCTCGTCGATGGCCGCGGTCAGCGACTCGACCGCCTCCGCCGGCGGCTCGCCCTGCTCGTCGACGGTGACCGTCTTCACCTGCAGCGGCTCGCCGAACAGCACCAGCGCGGAGCTGCGGAAGACCTGCTTGGCGGTGTAGTAGATGCCCGTCGGGATGACGTAGAGCGACTCGACCTCCGAGCCGAGGGCGATGCGCGCGGCGCCTGTCTTCAGCTCGCGCAGGCGCGGGTCGTCATGGGTCGTCCCCTCGGGGAAGATGGCGATGCCGCCCCCGCGCTGGAGCAGCGACCGGGCGCGGGAGAACGTCTCCTGATTCGAGCCGGTGGTGTTGTCCTGCTTGCGATAGACCGGGATGCCCTCGAACGCGCGCACGAACCAGCCGATGACGGGCATGCCGAACAGCGGGGCCTTGGCCAGGAACGACACCGGCCGCGGCGCGAAGCAGAGCAGGAACAGGGGATCAACCAGGCCGTTCGGATGGTTGACGGCGAAGATCACCGCGCCGTCGGACGGCACGCGCTCCATGCCCACGATCTCGATGCGGCGGAAGAAGATCCGCATCGCGAAGGCGAGGACGGCGGTGATGGCGCGCCGGACCAGTCCGACCTGCATGCCCTCAATGTCGCACGGAACGCCGCCGCGGCGGATTCTGGGGCGCGGCGATGGTGATCTGCCCGCGCGCGCCCGTCGCGTCGGAGAACGTCTTCCGGAAGTCGAACAGGTGCGTCTGAAGCACGGCGAGCATGTCGTCCGAGGCCGTCGGCGGAGTCTCGACCAGCACGTAGGCGACGCGGAATGTCTTCGGACTGGCGGCGAACGACGGCACGCGCGGACCATTCGCGTCGATGACCTGCTGCAGCGTCATCAGCTTGCTGGGGACCGTGCTCACGAGCGGACAGCCGGCGAACGACGCGGTGGACAGCTCGAGGAACGGTCCGACCTCCTCCGGCCGGGCGAGCCCCATCAAGTACAGCTCCAGCCAGGAGAAGCCGCGCGTGGAGCCACACTCGATGATCACCGCGCCGTCGCCGCGCAGGGACATCCGCTGTCCGCCCATCGGCGAAGAGCCGTTCGTGAACGCGGCCGTGGTCTCGAGCGTGGCCGGCGGATGCGAGCCGTCGGCGCCGGCGAAGGAACGCTTGGTGCCGCCGTCCATCACCTGGATGTGAAAAAGCCAGCGGTGTCCCAGCTCGTGCAGCTGCGCGCCGAAGAAGCCGGCCATGTTCATGTGCATGAGCGCGGGCGATCGCGGGCTCGCGCTCGAGCTGCCCCCGCCGATGCCGCTTACACCGGGATTGCCACCCGTCGAGAACGCGGCGGCCCAGAAGTCGATATCCGTCGGGAAGGTGGTGTAGATCGCGACCGCGTCGACGTCCTCCGCGAACAGACCGCTCGCAGCCAGGACGTCCCAGACGCCGTAGACATCCAGCATCGGGACGGTGAAGGCTTCGACCAGTGGCGTGGAGACCGTCGTCGCCGCGCTCAGGTCCGACTGCAGCGAGCGCGTGGCCGCGGGGATGTCGATGTCCGACTTGTCCACGAAGTCACGGCTCCGGGTCAGACCATCGCTCATCAGGATGCGCATTTCGTAGCGCCCCGCGGGCAGATAGGTCTGCGGCACGAGCAGGCGAATCGACGAGCCGGAGAACGAGAGGGCGTTGTCGGCGCGCTGCCCGTCCGCGTAGCGCAGGGTCACTTCATTGCGGCGGATCTGGCCGTTGATGAACTCGTAGCCGCCCGCCGGCGCGCGGAAGCCGACGCCGAAGACCATCACGTTTCCGAACGCGTCCGCCGGCAGGTCGGCGGGCTTGATCTCGCGGCCGACGTCGATGCGCACCTCCAGCAGATCCACCCCGCCGATGCGGCTGATCTCCACGTTGCGCACGTCGTAGTTCTCGGGCACGTCGGACGGCGGATACGTGGTCGCGTCGCCCGCAGGATCGCTCGCCGAGGCCAGCGTCTGCCGCTGCTGGCGCAACGGCTCCGCGCCGGTGGTGATCACCGCCGCACCGCCGAGGAAGCGGACGAAGCTCAGGTAGGAGAGCTCAATGTCGCCGCTCTTGTGCAGCACGGCCTGGATCTCGCCGGAGAAGCGCGTGGCGACCGGATCGCTGATCACGTTGCTCCGGAACTTCCAGGTCACGACGACCAGGTCGGCGGACTGCGACACGTGCACGTCCGTCGCGCTCCACTTGTAGCTCTCCCCCATCAGCGCCGGCGCGACCAGCGGCACCGGCGCGGCGACCGCGGACGCTGCCGCGTACTGCGAGCGCGGCGGCTCGGGCGGCGGAGTGAAGTAGATGCCGCCGAACGCGGAGACGTAGAGTGACGCATGTTGGGCGCTGCCGAGGGGAAACGCGAAGCCGGTGAGGTCGACCTTGCGGTAATGCCATCCCGCGCTGCCGCGCACGAGCGTCGCCACCATCGGACCGCGCTCGCGCGCCGCGAGCGGCACGTTCGTGATCTCGAAGCGCTCCTCGTCCAGCCGCCGCGCTTTCACGGTGCGGCCGACGAGATCGATCGGCCGGTCGCCCAGGGCGACGCTCGGATCCGCGGTCATCACGAACACGCCGCCGTCATAGCGGACCGGCGTCGCCGCATGCGTAGCCACGCGCGCGTGGCGCGTGTTCCAGACGTGCATTTCCTCGGCGCGCCTCGTCGTCTCGGGCGAGGTCCCGCAGATCGTGAGCAGCAGGAGGAAGACCGTCATGGCGCTGTTTTACCACCGCTCCATGCCGCGTAGCTCCAGATCATCCCCGCGATCACCATCGCCGCCGGCACGATCAGCACGCCCTTCGCCAGCGAGCTCGCGTCCGAGATCGCGCCGATCGCGATCGGCGCCGGGATGTTGCCGAGGGCCTGCATGACCAGCACCGACAGGCCCACGGCCGTGGCCCGCTCCACCGGCGAGACCATGTTCAGGATCGCCGAGTTGATCGGCCCCGTGCACATGAACACCAGCACCTCGGCGATCACGATCGCCGTCAGGAACACGACTTTGTCACGGCTGGTCAGGCCGACGAGCGTGAGCGGCGCGGCCAGCAGCGTCGCGATTCCCGAGACCCAGAGATACGCCTGTTTCGTGCGCGGCAGCAGCCAGTCGCCGAGGAAGCCGCCGAGGAACGTGCCGGCCAGGCCGGTCACGAGCACGATCGCTCCGAACGCAACCGTCGATTCCGCGCGCGGCAGTCCGCGCACGCGCTCGAGAAACGCCGGCATCCACGAGGCCAACCCGCCGAGCGCGAACGTGTACGCCGCGTAGCCGAGGACGGCCAGCACATACGCCCGATTGCGCAGCAAGTGGAGGACAGGCAATCCTGCCTGTCCCGCCTGTGCGTCCTGCCCCCCGCGCGGCGCGTCCTTCACCAGCAGCACCAGCAGCGCCAGCACCATCCCCGGGAACCCCGCCAGCCAGAACGCGGCCCGCCATCCGAACTCCTTGTCCGCCCACCCGCCGAGGACGTAGCCCGCCGCCGAGCCCACCGGCACCGCGGCGAAGAACACCGCCAGCACCCGCCCCCGCCGCTCCCGCGGAAAGTGATCCGCCAGCAGCGCCGGCGCGATCGCGCCATACGCCGCCTCCCCCACCCCGACCGCCGCCCGGGCGAAGAACAGTGACCAGAACCCGCGCGCGAACCCAGCCAGCCCCGTCGCCAGACTCCAGATCGCAACGCCGATCGCGATCAGCGGCGGCCGCGCGCGCCGATCGCCGAGGCGGCCGAAGACCGGCGAAGTGATCGCGAAGACGACGATGAACGCCGACAGCACGAATCCGACCTGTGTGTCGGTGAGAAGGAGCGCCTTGCGGAGGGGCTCCACCACCGCCGCCACCACCCAGCGGTCGATGTAGTTGAAAAGGTTGATGAAGGTGAGGATGGCGAGGGCGTAGGTGGGACGACGCATGCGCCTAGGGAACCGCGGCCAAGCGGAAGATGGACAGCACTACGCGACTGTCGTCGCGCTCGAATTCCGCGATGCGTTCGCGATTTTGGTCCAAGGCCTCACGAACCAACAAGGTGCTGCAGTTTCCGAGTCGGAGCCAGAGAGCCTTGGGGGGCGCGCCTCGGAAAACGCACAAGTCGATCATGTCCTTGTTCTTCGTGGCCAGACAGAATCCCGAGAACGCGCGTAGTACCAGATCTCCGAGTCCGTCGCTCGATGAAAACCGAGCAGGAAAACGTGCGACGTTTCGGGATAGTCGTTCTGTAGTGCCGGGACCAACTTGCGCGACAGGTTCTGATCCAGCAGCAGCTTCAATCGCGTGCCACCACCGGCCGCCCCTCGCGATCGGCGGCGAAACTGAGGCAGGCGAGGATGTCCTCATGCGTCAGCTCCGGGAAATCGGAGAGCACCTCTTCCTCGGTCATCCCGGAGGCCAGGTACGACAGCACGTCGTCCACGGTGATGCGCATGCCGCGGATGCAGGGCTGTCCGCCACGCTTACCGGATTCGATCGTGATGATGTTCTCGTAGTTCATCGCCACCCCGAGACACGCCAAAGTTTACCGCAGCGACATCCTGCCCCCCCGAAACCGCATCGCCACTGCTACGTAATAAGTCACGTCCGATCCCACGGTTATCATGTCCCGGCTCATGAAACGGATCCTTCCCTTCGTCGCGGCGGCGGCCGGTGTGCTCGCGATCGTGCTGGTGCTGCCGCTGTACCGGCCGTCGCAGCCGAAGGGGATCTCCGTCACCCGGGCCCAGGCCCGGGCCATCGCCGACAAGGCCGCGCGCGGGGTGGGGATCAACGTCGGCCAGACCTGGGCCACGACCATCTGGGCGCCCTCGCCGTTCCTGGAGAAGGAGCTGCGCACGCATCCGCGCCGCGGGGCGGCCTGGGAGGATCCGGTGGTCGGCCCGCGCCAGCGCACCTACCGCGTCACCTACTTCCACGTCGGCAAGGACAAGCAGCCCGCCGCGGGCTACGTCCTGGTCGGCGGGGAGCGCGGGAGCGTGGTCTCGGCGCGGCGACTCCCGCTTCCCGAGCAAGCCGGCAGAAACGCGACCGAGGCCGAGCTGCGGCCGCGCGCCGACGCGTTCGTGAAGTCGCGCCCGTTCCGGGCCGCGCCCTCGCCGGTGTTCGAGTCGGCCCGGCCGACGGTCGTCCGCAACCGCACCGACTGGGTGTTCCGCTATCGCGTTCCGATGCAGTTCCCGCTGAAGAACGTGGTCCCGTACCTGAACGTGTACTTCATCGGCGACCAGCTCTCCGGCTGGGCGCTGTCCGAGGAGTACGCGGACGGGCGGCAGTTCACGGGGGAGGACACCAGCGCGCTCGCGGAGACGTTCTCGCTGTTCATGGCCATGGCCGTGGTCCTGCTGATCCTCCTGATCATCTTTCTGCGCAAGTACCACGCCGGCGAAGTCGGCGTCGGCGCCGCCTCGGCGATCTTCATCCTGATGGCCACCCTCCTCATCGCGGGCACGCTGGTCGTGCGCGGGCCGATCTCCACCTTCACCGGCTTCGGCTCGGTCTCGGGAGAGACCACGTCCTGGGCCCTGGCGGCCTTCAAGATCCTCTTCGCCGACATCCCCATGGCCCTGATCGCCTTCCTGGCCTGGGCCGTGGGCGAGAGCTACGCCCACGAGCGCTGGGGCGACAAGGTGGCGGCGTTCGAGGCCATCGCCCGCCGCGATCCGCTGAACGCCACCGTGGGCCGCTCCGTCCTCGGCGGGACGCTGCTCGCACCCGTCGTCGCCGCGGCCGCCCTCGGCATCGCCGCGATCCCGCTGCTGACCGGCCACGCCTGGGCCTCGCAGAGCGGCGGCACGTTCGACATCCTCTATGCCGGCGGTCCGATCCTCGCGCCGCTTCGCTCCGCAAGCGACGCGCTGATGGTGGCCATCGTCGGGCTGCTCTTCTTCATGGCCTGGACCCACCGGCGGCGCGTGCTCTGGCTGGGCGTCCTCACCGCGGGCCTCCTGGCGACGCTGCTGAGCGTCGCGCCGCCGCCGATCGATCCCAACATGCTGCGCGTGCTGTTCGGCTTCGGCGGCATGGCCGCGGCGATCATCATCTTCCTGGCCTCCGATCTGCTCACCGCGACCATCGCCCTCTTCGGCGGCTCGCTGATCACGCTCATCGCGCCGCTGCTGTCGGTCTCGCAGGGGAACCTCGGACGGGATCTGACCATCGCCCTGGCCGTGCCGTTCGTGCTCCTGGTCGCCTTCGGCGTCATCGCCTCGCTGACGCGGCGCGAAGTGGTCTACACCTACGACGACCTCGCCCCGCACGTGAAGCGCATCGTCGAGCGCGAGCGGGTGAAGGCGGAGATCGACGCCGCGAACCGCATCCAGGCCGCGCTGCTGCCGCAGGGCGCGCCGCGCCTCGCCGGCGCAACCGTGTCCGCGCACTATCGGGCGGCAACGGAGATCGGCGGCGACTACTTCGACTTCCTCCCCCAGCCGGGCGGCGAGATCGGCATCGCCTTCGGCGACGTCGCCGGCCACGGCCTGACCAGCGGCATCGTCATGGCCATGGCCAAGTCCGCGCTGCTGGTGCAGGTCGACTACGACTCCTCGCCGCGCGCGGTGCTGGAGGTGCTCAACGACGTGGTCATCAAGACCGCACCGCGGCGCATGATGATGACCTTCTTCTTCGGCATCCTCGATCCGCGCTCGCAGACCCTGCGCTTCTCCTCGGCCGGCCACCTCGACCCCTACGTCTACCGCGCCGCCACGGGCAAGCTGGAGGCGCTGTCCTCGTGGGGCTTCCCCCTGGGCGTGCGCCGCCGCGACGCCTTCCGCGAGCACGACGTCGAGTTCTCGCCCGGCGACCGGCTCGTGCTCTACAGCGACGGACTGATCGAAGCCATCGATGACGACGGCGAGCCCTTCGGCTTCGACCGCTTCGAGGAAACCATCGTCAGCAGCGGCAAAATGACCGCCGACGAGATGAAGAAGGCCCTGCTCAACGCCGTCCGCAAGTTCACGCGCAATCGGCCGCCCGAGGATGACCAGACCCTGGTGGTGGTGGCGTTCGAGGAGGGGGCGGCGGAGGTGGTCGCGCGGGGGGCGGTGGTGGAGGAGCTGGCGGTCGAGACCGTGCATTGATCTAGGAGTGCGGTGGCGCCAGCCACCGCTCTGGGATCGCAGAGCGGCGGCTTTGCCGCCGCACTCCTATAATCCGCCCCTTATGGCAAACCCCGAACCGAACAAAATCATCTATTCCATGGTCGGCGTGTCCAGGTTCCATGGAAAAAAACAGGTCCTCAAGGACATCTACCTCTCCTACTTCTATGGCGCGAAGATCGGCGTCATCGGTCTGAACGGGTCCGGCAAGTCGACGCTGCTGCGCATCCTCGCCGGCGTCGACCGCGATCACCTGGGCGAGACCGTGGTCTCGCCCGGCCACACGGTTGGATTCCTCGAGCAGGAGCCGCAGCTCGATGAGACCAAGACCGTGCGCGAGATCGTCGAGCAGGGCGTGCAGCCGGTGCTCGACCTGCTCAAGGAGTTCGACGAGATCAACAACGCCTTCGCCGATCCCGACGCGGACATGGACAAGCTCCTCGAGCGCCAGGGGAAAGTGCAGGACAAGCTCGACGCCGCCGGGGCGTGGGACCTCGACTCCAAGCTGGAGATGGCCATGGACGCGCTGCGCTGCCCGCCGGGCGACACGCCCGTGGCCACGCTCTCCGGCGGCGAGAAGCGGCGCGTCGCGCTCTGCCGCCTGCTGCTCCAGGAGCCGGACATCCTCCTCCTCGACGAGCCGACGAACCACCTCGACGCGGAGAGCGTGCAGTGGCTCGAGCAGCACCTGCAAAAGTACGCCGGCACGATCATCGCCGTGACCCACGACCGCTACTTCCTCGACAACGTCGCCGGCTGGATCCTCGAGCTCGACCGCGGCGAGGGCATCCCCTGGAAGGGCAACTACTCCTCCTGGCTGGAGCAGAAGAAGAACCGCCTCGCGCACGAGGAGAAGGCGGAGTCGAACCGCCAGAAGACGCTCGACCGCGAGCTGGAGTGGATCCGCATGTCGCCGAAGGCGCGCCACGCGAAAGGCAAGGCCCGCATCAACGCCTACGAGAACCTCCTCAACCAGGAGACCAGGGAGAAGGTGCAGGAGCTGGAGATCTACATCCCGCCCGGCCCGCGCCTCGGCAACATCGTCGTCGAGTCCAACGACGTCGCCAAGGGGTACGGGGACAAGCTCCTCATCGAGGACATGTCCTTCATGCTCCCGCCGGGCGGCATCGTCGGCGTGATCGGTCCGAACGGCGCCGGCAAGACCACCCTCTTCCGGATGATCATCGGCCAGGAGAAGCCGGACAGCGGCACCATCCGCGTCGGCGAGACGGTGAAGCTCGGCTACGTCGACCAGAACCGCACCCTCGATCCGGACAAGACCATCTTCGAGGAGATCACCGGCGGCGGCGACGTGGTGCAGCTCGGGCCGCGGGAGATGCAGTCGCGCGCGTACGTGGCCCGCTTCAACTTCTCCGGACAGGACCAGCAGAAGAAGGTGGGCGTCCTCTCCGGCGGCGAGCGCAATCGCGTGCACCTGGCAAAGATGCTGAAGGAGGGAGCGAACGTGCTCCTCCTGGACGAGCCGACGAACGACCTCGACGTGAACACCATGCGCGCGCTGGAAGAGGCCCTGGAGAACTTCGCCGGCTGCGCCATCGTCATCAGCCACGACCGCTGGTTCCTCGACCGCGTGGCCACCCACATCCTGGCCTTCGAAGGCGACAGCCGGGTCTACTTCTTCGACGGCAACTTCAGCGAGTACGAAGAAGACAAGCGGAAGCGCCTGGGCGTGGACGCCACCCAGCCGCACCGGATCCGGTACCGGCAGTTGAGTCGGTGATGGTGGAAAGCAGAAAGCAGAAGGATGAAGGCAGACGGCGCCCGGGGGCGGAATGAAGAAGTTCGAATGAAGAGGGAAGAATTGAGAAGCCCGCCCACCCCTAGCAGGGGCGGTGGGTTTCTTCATTCTTCCCTCTTCACTCGAACCTCTTCATTCCTCTTCCCCCGTCTTCTGCATTTTGCATGTTGCATTTTGCATTTTGCATTCATCCTCTTCGCGACTCCGGCCTTCGCCACCTCCACGGCCTCCTCCCTCACCGGCCGCGTCCTCTCTCAGGGCCGTCCGGCGGCGGGGGTCACGGTGACGGTGACCTCGAAGGCGCTGCAGCACGAACGCACGACCGTCACCGGCCCCCACGGTCGCTACTGGCTCGACTCCCTCCCGCCTGGGGTCTACGACGTCACCTTCGCGCGCACGGGTCTGCAGACGTACACGCGCCGGGCCGTGGTGGAGCTGGCGCGCGTGGCGCGCGCGGACGCGACGATCGAGCCGAGCGAGGAGGGCGAGAGCGTCACTTCCACGGCGACGATGATGAACGTCAACGAGACCACCGCCATCACCACGCACTTTTCCGACCGGACGCTGGACCGGCTTCCCATCCGGCGCACGCCCGACCAGGTCCTGGACATCGGTCCGGGTGGGCTCCCGCTTCCCTTCGCCATCGTCGACAACGTCCAGATCTACAGCTCCGACGCCTACGGCGAGGAGGCGATCGAGCAGGTGACGCTGCTGCGCGGCGCGCTGCCGGTCGAGTATGAGCGCTTCAGCACCGTCCCCGTGGCGCGCACGCGCTCGGGGGGCGAGGAGTTTTCGCTTTCGCTGCGCGACACGGTCACCGAGGGCATCGAGCACTTCCTCGAGACCGCGAGCGGCGGGCGGATCGTCCGCGAGCGGCTCTGGTTCTTCGCCTCCGGCTGGAGGGGGGACGCGGACCGGGGCTACGTGGTGAAGCTCACCGGCCAGCCCGGCGCGAATCACAACCTGGTCCTCTCCTGGATGGACAACGACCGGCCGGCGCGGTCGTTCAGCGAGGGCGAGGAGAGCGCGCTGTCGCTTTCCTGGACCGGCGTCGCCGGGCCGCACCTCCTCTTCGACGCCGTGGCCGCGCGCACCGAGCACGCGCCGCTGCCGGGCACGCTCGTCGACGACGCGCTCTTCGCACGTGCGTCTTACGTCGCGGGCGATCACGTTCTCACAGCCGGCGTTCGCCTCACCGACATCCACGACAGCGTGGAGACGCGCGCGCTGTTCGTCAGCGACCGCTGGTCGCGCGAGAAGCTCACCCTGTACCTCGGCGTGCGCCACGAGTCGGGAAGCGCGATCGACGACCGGCTCACGCCGCGCCTCGCCGCCACGTACGACATCATGGGCAACGGCCGCCACGCGATCGTCGCCTCCTACAGCGAGTCCAGCGACCCGCGCGATTTCGGCGTCTTCGCCGAAACCACCCTCGGCTACGCCGCACTCGTCGGCACGAGCGGCAGCGTGCGCGTCGATGCATTGCGCCGCACTTTCCAGGACGAGACGGTGAATGGCGCGCAGCTCGATTTCTCCTATCGCCTCTTCGATCGCCTCGAAGCCGGCGCGAACTACGCCTGGCTCGACTTCGACGCCCAAGGCGCCACCTTCCCCGAGCACACCGCGCGCGGCTGGCTCGGCGTGGAGGTTCCCCTCGGCGAACAGGTCTTCGGCGTGACGGTGCTGGAGCGCTTCCGCTCCTCGACCCACCCTCTCTTCGAAGAGCATTTTGCGACCGATGTCGCGCTCCGCTACACCGTCCCCTTCCCCCGCTTCGCGCTCACTCTGGCCGCCGACGCGGCGGATGTTTTCGAGGATCGAAGCGTCCGCGGGTGGGTCCGCCTGCGCCTCTGAGTCGCCCCGGGATTCGCCTTTCCGGGAGTAACGATCCGGAAAACTGAATCCGACCGTCCCGCCGAGGCTGCCAGGCAGCCCCTAACTCCTTGTGCCAGTTCTATTTCACGTATGTCTCGCAGAGGCCACCGAGTTGCAGTATCGTGACCATATCGGTCCGTTCTGTCACACCCTTTCAACACAATTCAGGAGGAAACATGAGACTGGGTTCACGATTTACCGCGTTCCTGGGGCTCATCCTGCTCGTGGCGGCCATGCCCGCCTTCGCGCAGATGACGGCCTCATTGACCGGTACCGTGACGAGCGAGGGCAACCCCATGCCCGGCGTCACGGTCACGATCTCCTCGTCTGCCCTTCAGGGCGGCACGCGTACGACCACGACAGGAGACGGCGGCGGCTACAGCTTCGCCGCGCTGCCTCCGGGAACGTACAAGGTTCATTTCGAGCTGTCGGGCATGGCGCCGGTCGAGAAGACCGTGGCCGTGAATCTGTCGCAGACGGCGACGGCCAATGCGGAGCTGAAAGTCACCGCCGTGAGCGAGGCCATCACCGTCACGGCGGCCGCGCCGACGGTGCTCGAGTCGCCGCAGATCGCCGCGACCATGAGCGCCCAGGAAGTGGAAGAGCTTCCGATCCCCCGCACGTTCGAGGGCGCCGCGCTCATGGCCCCGGGCGTCAACGGCAATACGTTCTCGGCCAGCCAGTTCCAGATCTCGGGCAGCCCGGGCTATGACAACCTGGTCATGGTCAACGGCGTGCCGGTCACCGAGTCCGTGCGCAGCCAGTTCCTGAACCTCTTCATCGAGGACGCCATCCAGGAGACGACCGTCCTCACCGGCGCGATCTCCGCCGAGTACGGCCGCTTCACCGGCGGCGTGGTGAACTCCATCACCAAGTCGGGCGGCAACGAGTTCACCGGCTCGTTCCGCGACAGCATCAGCAATCCGTCCTGGACGGAGAAGACCCCGCTGGCCAGCCAGCCGGATCCCGTCGACGTGAACAACTACGTCTACGAGGCCACCCTGGGCGGCTACGTGATGCGCGACCGCCTGTGGTTCTTCGCCGCCGGCCGCAGCGCGGAGACGTCCGTGGCCCGCACCACCCTGGGCGTGAACCTCGGCACCAACAAGGTCCTCACCCCGATCGGCTACACCAGCGGCACCGAGGAAGAGCGCTACGAGATCAAGCTCACCGGCCAGATCACGCCGAAGCACAACCTCGTCGGCTCCTACATCGACGTGGCCCGCGACGACATCAACAACCGCTTCACCGCGGCGATCTACGACTTGGCCAGCCTGGAGACGCGCTCGCGTCCGGACACGCTGGGCACGGTCTCCTACAACGGCGTGCTGACCTCCAACCTCCTGATCGAGGCCCAGTGGTCGCACCGCACCATGGAGTTCGTCAACAGCGGCTCGAAGTTCACCGACCTGGTCAAGGGCACGCTCCTGCTCGACCGCGCCAACGGCAACGCGCGCTTCAACTCGCCGACGTTCTGCGGCGTCTGCGACACGGAGTCCCGCAACAACGACGGCCTGCTCCTGAAGACCAACTACTTCCTGAGCACGAAGGGCTTCGGCAACCACAACTTCGTCATCGGCGCCGAGGACTTCACCGAGCACCGCTACGCCAACAACCACCAGTCCGGCAGCGACTACCGCATCTTCGTGTCGAATACCTGGTTCGACTCGGCCGGCAACATCTATCCGAACTTCGAGAACGTGGCTGCCCGCCCGACGTTCATCCGCTGGACCCCGATCTTCACCGGCGCCAACGAGAGCGATCTGAACGTGAAGTCCGCGTTCATCAACGACCGCTGGGACCTCAGCAACCACTGGTCCTTCAACCTCGGCTTCCGCTACGACAAGAACGACACCGTGGACGGCACGGGCACCAAGGTCTCGGATGACCAGGCCTTCAGCCCGCGCCTGACGGCGATGTTCGACCCGTGGGGCAACGGCCGCCACCGCTTCAGCGCGTCCTACAACAACTACGTCTCGCGCGTGGTCGAGGGCATCGCCGGCGCGAACAACGCCGCCGGCAACCCGGCCGCGATCGACTTCGGCTACAACGGACCGGCCATCAACCCGGCCGGCAACCCGTTCCAGACGCCGATGGACGCGGCCATCCAGGCCGTATTCAACTGGTTCATGGCCCAGTGCAACGCCGCCGGCCAGTGCGGCCCGAACAACAACGACCTGCTCTTCCCGGGCGGCGCCCGCGACGTTCCGGGCTACTCCGCGGTCGTCGAGGGTACGCTCAAGTCGCCGTCGGTGGACGAGTGGGCCCTCGGCTATGCCATGCAGTTCGCCACCACCGGCTACGCCAAGGTCGACTTCATCAAGCGCGACTGGAAGGACTTCTACGCCCAGACCATCACCCAGGACGGTCCGGACGTCACCACCCCGCTGGGCATCCCGGTCGACCTCGGCGTCTACAAGAACACCGACGAGATCGAGCGCACCTACCGCGCCGTGCAGCTGCAGGCCGGATGGCGCCCGCGCCGCTTCAACTTCGGCCTGAACTACACCTGGGCCAAGCTCCGCGGCAACGACGAGGGTGAGAACGCCGGCTCCGGCCCGATTCCCAACCAGCCGCTCTCGGCCTACTATCCCGAGCTCCTCGGTTATGCCCAGCGCCTGCCGGTCGGCCCGCTCAACGGCGACCAGCGCCACCGCCTCCGCGCGTGGATGGGCTACGACGTTCCGATGCCGGAGCTCTTCGGCACCCTGAACGTCTCCGTCCTGCAGCACTACAACTCCGGCGTGGCCTGGTCCGAGTCGTTCGCCATCAACTCCCGCACCTATCCGGGCGCGGCGACGGGCCTGAACTACGTCGGCGGCACGCCGGCCACGGCCACCTACTACCTCTGCCGCGGCTGCAACCGCATGGACGACGAGACCCGCACCGACCTCGCGCTGAACTACGCGAAGCGCATCTGGAAGGTCGAGCTCTTCGCCCAGGGCGAGCTGCTGAACGTCTTCAACGAAGACGCGATCATCAATCCGAACTTCATCAGCCAGACCATCACCCGAACCTCCACCGCCTTCAATCCGTTCACGACCACCCCGGTGGAAGGCACCCACTACACGAAGAACGCGGCGACCTTCGGCAAGCCGACCACGTTCGAGGCCTACCAGCTCGCCCGTACGTATCAGTTCTCGCTGGGTCTCCGCTTCTAAGCGGCTCGTCCAGGAGGGAACGACCCGAAGCCCCGGCCGCAAGGCCGGGGCTTTTTTGTCAGAACGCGCGGCGCACGATCTCCAGGATCGCTTCGTCCTCCGCATCGCGCTCCATCGCCGCCTCGACGGCGAGGCTGACGTCGTCGCGGAACAGCGTCGCCACGGCCGCGATGCGGCCGCCGTCGCGGTACACCGCGGCGGCATTGTGCTCGTCGAGCGACCCGAACAGCTGCACGGCATCGGCGCGCTCGGCGTGGCCGACGTAGGCGAGCACGAGGTCGTAGTGCTGGCTCCAGAAGAACGGCACGTCCTTGAAGCGCTCGCGCCGGCCGGCAGCATTGCGGGCGGCGCACTGTCCCTGCCGCGCCGCGGCGACCCAGTGCTCGACGCGGATCGGCCTGCCCGTTCTCCCGTTCGGGAACCGCGCGGCATCGCCCGCGGCGAAGACGTTCGGAGCGCTGGTCTGCAGGTACTCGTCGACGACGATGCCCCGATCGACGGTCAGTCCGGCTTGCTGCGCCAGCGCGACGTCCGGTTCCACGCCGATGCCCGCAACCACTGCGTCGCACGTCTCGATGCTGCCGTCGTCCAGGGCGACGCCATCGGCGCGGATCTCCACCGGACGCCGGCCCAGGCGGAACTTCACGCCGTGGCCCTCGTGGGTGCGGCGCACGAAGTCGCCGATCTCCCGGCCGAGGACTCTCTCCAGCGGGCGCTCCTCGGGGCCGACGACCGTGACGTCCAGCCCGCGCTCGCGGAGCGAGGCGGCGACCTCGAGACCGATGAAGCTCGCGCCGACGACCACGACCCTGCGGGCCGAGCCGGCGGCGCCGAGGAGCGTGTCGGCATCGGTCCAGGTGCGCAGATAGTGGACGCGCGCCTCCGGTGCGGTCGGCACGTCGAGGCGCCGCGGCCACGCACCGGGGGCGACGATCAGCTTCTCATAGGCAATGCGCTCGCCGCGCGCCAGATGGAGCTCGCTCCGCGCGGGATCGATCCGCTCGACGCTGGCCTTGAGGCGCAGGTCGACCGAGGCGCTCGCATACTCCTCCTCGCTGCGCAGCGGAATCCACTCCTGCGGCGCGCGTCCGGTCAGGTAATCCTTCGACAGATTCGGCTTGTCGTACGGCAGGCGGTCCTCGCGGGTGAGCAGGGTGACCTTCCCGCCGAATCCCATCCGGCGGAGCTCTGATGCGGCGAACGAGCCGGCCGCGCCGGCGCCGAGGATGACGATGTGCCCGGATCCCGATGCGGCGGCCGGCTCCGGCGCGCGCTCCTCCGGCAGCACGCGGATGACGTCTCCGTCGCGGACCGTCCGCCAGGCCCGCAGCGGCCGCATCGCCGGCGCGCCGAGCGGGCTCCCCGTGCGCAGATCGAAACAGGCGTGATGCCACGGACAGCGGAGCGTCTCCCCGACCATCAGCCCTTCCGCGAGCGGGCCGTGGTAGTGCGTGCAGAACGCGTCGAGGGCGAAGACCTCATCGCCGCGGCGCGCGACGAGGACGGTGTCCTCGCCGACGTGACCGGCGATCATTCCGCCGTCGGCCAGATCGTCGAGACGCACCCCTTGCTGCAGGTCGGGACCACTCGTCGTTTCCGTCGCCACGTCTCCTCCTCAGGTCGTGCCGCACAGCCGCAGAAACTCGGAGCGCGTGTCGGCATTGCTGCGCAGCGTTCCGAGCATCGCCGAGGTCACCAGCTGCGTGGCCGGTAGTCTGACGCCGCGGCAGCCCATGCACAAATGGTGTGCGGCGACGATCACGCCGACGCCGCGCGCCTCCAGGTGGGTCTCGACCGCCTGGGCCACCTGCTGGGTCAGCCGCTCCTGGATCTGCAGGCGGCGGGCGAAGCAGTGCACCAGGCGGGCGAGCTTGCTGATCCCGACCACCTTGCCCGGCAGGTAGCCGACGTGGGCGACGCCCTGGAAGGGCAGGAGATGGTGCTCACAGATGGAGTGGAAGTCGATGCCGCGCAGCACGATCAATTCGTCGGAGTGCTCGGCGAAGGTCTTGGAGAGGATCTCCGCGGGCGACTCGTCGTAGCCGGCGGTCATCTCCAGCAGGGCCTTGACCACGCGCGCGGGCGTTTCGCACAGCCCGTCCCGCCCCGGGTCTTCTCCGACCAGGCGGAGGAGCGCCTCCACGGCGCGCTCCGCCTCGTGCGTGCTCGTTTTCTCGAGGCCGTGAATCGTTGTGCTGAGAGAGCTCAAAAGGACTACCTCCTCGCCCTCTTTAGAGGAGTCGGACCGGCAAAGGTGACAGCGAGTGGAGGACACGATCCTGCCTGCTGTCCTGACAGGCAGGTTCCTGTCCTCCACCTGCGGTTTTCCACCGTTTCCCGCTCATTTGCGGTATCGTCACCGCACTCAAAAAATCGGCGCGTCACCAGTCGACTTCAAAGCCGGCCCTCTAACCAGCTCATCGGTCCAGGAGGAGTCATGAGATTCGGCCCACGTCTTGTCGCGTGTGTGGGGCTCATTCTGCTGGTCGCACTCCCCGCGATTGCGCAGACCACGGCATCCCTGTCCGGCGTCGTGACCACCGGAGGGAATCCGTTGCCCGGAGTCAGCGTCACCGTGTCCTCGCCGCAGCTGCAGGGAACGCGCACCGCCGTCACCACCGATGCCGGCGGGTACAGCTTCCCGGCCCTCCCTCCCGGCAGCTACAGCGTTCGCTTCGAGCTGTCGGGCATGGCTCCGCTCGAGAAGAAAACGACGCTGCAGCTCTCGCAGCCCGCGCGCGTGGATGCCGAGCTGCAGGTCTCGGCGGTCTCCGAGGCCATCACCGTGACGGCCGCGGCTCCGGCGGTGCTGGAGACCTCCGGCGTGTCCACGAACTTCACCAATGAGACCATCTCCAAGCTGCCCATCGGCCGCACCATCCGCGACGTCACCCTGCTCGCGCCGGGCGTCAACCCGAACGGCGTGAACCGGCAGATCACCATCAACGGCGGCCCGTCCTACGACAACATCTTCATGGTCAACGGCGTGGTGGTGAACGAGAACCTCCGCGGCCAGCCGCACAATCTGTTCATCGAGGACGCCGTGCAGGAGATCACCGTCAGCACGATGGGCATCTCCGCCGAGTACGGGCGCTTCACCGGCGGCGTGGTCTCCACCCTGACCAAGTCCGGCGGCAACGAGTTCACCGGCTCGTTCCGGGACACCTTCACCAACCCGAACTGGACGGAGAAGCCGGACTTCCCGAACGCCACCGAGGGGACGGACATCACCAATCAGGTGTACGAGGCCACCCTCGGCGGCTACGTGATGCGCGACCGGCTCTGGTTCTTCGCCGCCGGCCGCAAGGCCAAGACCGCCGTCGGCCAGTCCACCGTCTTTACCAATATCCCCTTCACCAACAGCTTCGACGAGAAGCGCTACGAAGGGAAGCTCACCGCGCAGATCACCTCCCGGCACAACCTCGTCGGCTCCTATCTGGATGTGAAGAATACGGAGATCAACAACTTCTTCCCCCAGATCTACGACGAGGCCAGCATCGTTCCCTCGCGCGATCTTCCCAACACCCTGCAGACGGTCAGCTACAACGGCATCTTCACCAACAACCTCGTCGGCGAGGTGTCGTGGAACCGCAAGGAGTTCGCCTTCGTGAACAGCGGCGGGCGGTTCACCGACCGGATCCAGGGCACCTGGATCAGCGACTCGGTCAGCGGCGCGCGCATGAATGCGCCCGTGTTCTGCGGCGTCTGCACGAACGAGGAGCGCAACAGCGGCGCCATCGCCGGCAAGCTGACCTACTTCCTGAGCACGAAGAGCTGGGGCAACCACAGCGTGGCCGTGGGCGCCGACGAGTTCCAGGAAGAGCGGATCTCCAACAACCACCAGTCCGGAAGCAACTTCCAGATCTCGGCGCGCGTGATCGTGGACGGCGCCCGGGTGTTCCCCCGCTTCACCAGCGGCACGACGGTCACCTGGCACCCGATCTTCAACCAGTCGCCGGGCACGGACATCCAGAGCCAGTCGGTGTTCATCAACGACAAGTGGGATCTGAGCAACCACTTCACCTTCAACATCGGCGCGCGCTACGACAAGAACGACGCCGTCGATGCCGACGGCGACCAGATCTCCGACGACAGCAACTTCAGCCCGCGCCTGGGAATGGTATGGGACATCCAGGGCAACGGCCGCCACCGCGTGTCGGCGAACCTGGCCCGCTATGTGACCAAGATCGGCGACGGCAGCAACGTCTTCTCCACCGCCCAGGGCGCCGGCAACCCCGGCACATTCACCTGGTCCTATCGGGGACCGGACGTGAACACCGGCACGACCGGACCATACGTCTCCGCGGCCGAGGCCCTGACCATCCTCTTCAACTGGTTCGACTCCGTCGGCGGAACGAACAACACGGCGCTCCTGACCACGTCCAGCTACCCCGGATTCGCGTCGATCTTCCGCGAGTCGCTCATATCCCCCTCGGCGGACGAGCTCACCGTCGGCTACGGCCTGCAGCTCGGCTCGCGCGCCTTCCTGCGCACGGACGTCATTCACCGCGAGTGGCACAACTTCTACGCCCGCCAGGTCAACGAGCCCGGGCAGATCATCCACCCGCCCGCGGGCCTCGATGTGGACATGAGCGTCACGGTCAACGACGACGAGTTCACCGAGCGCACCTATGAGGCCATCGAGCTCCAGGGACAGTGGAACGCCACCAACAAGATCGTCGTCGGCGGCAACTACACCTGGTCCAGGTTGTGGGGGAACGACGTCGGTGAGGGCGGGGGCACGGCCACGATCCGCAATCTCCCCGGCGAGATCTTCTATCCCCAATACCTCGGCTACGCGAACTACAATCCCGTCGGGTATCTCGGCCAGGATCGCCGCAATCGTGCCCGGCTTTGGGCTTCGTACGATTTGGCGACGCCGTTCGGCTCGTTCGCGATCTCGGCCATCGAGTCGTACGACGCCGGATTCGCCTACTCGGCGGTAGGGAGCATCGACATCACCGGGCGCAATGCGAACTTCGACGCCTGCCCGGCACCGAACGCCTTCGCGCCCTGCTTCACCGGCATCACCAATCCGGGCTACAACTTCCTGTCCGGCATCGGAACGCTGCAGAACTACTTCTTCAGCAAGCGCGGCGAGTTCCGCACCGACGATCGCCTGGCCACGGATCTGGCGGTGGTCTACTCCACGCCCCCGTTCAAGAAGGTGACGCTCTTCGTCCGCGGCGACGTGCTCAACGTCTTCAATACCAACACCATCGTCGACCCGGCCCTCCTCAACACCGATGTGATCACGTCGCGCACGGGGGGAATCCCGACGTTCAACGCGGATGGCAGCATCAACCAGATCAATTCCGGTCTGCGGCCGTTCAACCCATTCACCCAGACGCCGATCGAGTGCCCGCAGACCGCAACCCCCCAGCAGTGCTGGGACATGGGCGCGCACTGGAAGAAGGGGCCGAACTTCGGCAACCCCAGCAGCCAGGCCGCATTACAAGTCCCGGACCGCTCCCTCGCCCCGCGCACCTATCGCCTCGCCGTCGGCTTCCGGTTCTAGCGTTTCTCTTTCCTCAGGCCCCGGCCGTCCGGCCGGGGCCGCACTCCCCCTCATCTCTAGTCGCAGTTCGGCAAGCCCAGGAGCGCGGCACGTCTCACGTCTGTCGCCGCCAGCAGGACCTTCTGCTCCGAGAACGAGGGGCTCAATTCCGCGATCGAGAAGACCACCCGATATCCGTCGCGCGCGTCCACGACAACGTACCTGGCGAGCTCCTTCCCGCGCAGCTGCTCCCCCGCCGGCGCGCCGACGCTCTCGAGCAGGCCGTGGAGCTCCACGCCCTGAAACGTCGCCGGCTTGCCGTGATCGGAGACCGTCGCCTCCACAGAGGGCATGGCGACAAGATCGACGCGGGACAACGCCTTCTCCCCCTTCGGCCCCACGATGCGGACCTCGCCGGAATCGGCGGCCTGGCCGATTCCACCGGAGAGCAACAACGCGGAGAGCAACAGACCGAACATGCGCATCCCGTGATGGTACGCGATCCGTGTACGATGCCGCGCGTGCCGGACGAGACTCACTTCAGGAGACTGGAGCGGATGTACGCATCCGCTCCGATCAACGAGTACTACCGGCCGGCGCTGACGATCTCGGAGGGGCGCGCGGAGATTCGCATCGCCGTGCGGCCCGACTTCTTCCACGCCGCGCACGCCGTGCACGGGTCGGTCTATTTCAAGGCCCTCGATGACGCGGCGTTCTTCGCCGTCAACTCGCTGGTCGCCGACGTCTTTGTGCTCACGGTGACGTTCAACGTCTACCTGACGCGGCCCATCTCGGAGGGAGTCCTCCTGGCGATGGGCCGCGTCGTTCACCGCTCGCGGCAACTGTTCGTCGCCGAGTCCGAGCTCTTCGACGACCGCGGCAAGCTGATCGCGCGGGGAAGCGGATCGTTCATGCGCAGCGCGATCGCCCTGACGCCCGACCTCGGCTACGAGTAGCTACGCGCTGGCCTTCCGGTACGCCTCGGCGTACCGCTTGGAGGCGTCGGGATTCTCGGTGATCTTCCGGATCTGGGCCTCGAAGGACTCCTTGGTCAGACCGTGCTGGGTGAGCAGGGCCTCCGCGCCGTTCGGATTCTTGCGGATCTGCGCGCCGAGCTCTCCGAGCTGCTCCGGGGTCATGTCATGAGCTGCCTGGGTGGTCTGAGGCTGTCCGCTCGCGGCCACGGCCGCCGGTTCGTTGCGATCCTGATTGCAGCCGCCCGCGAGGGCGAGCAGCACGACGATGCTGAGGGTCAGTGCTTTTCGCATGGTCATCCTTTCCCTTTGCCCTTGCCTTTGCCTTGTCCTTTTCCGCCACCGCTCCCCTTTCCGCCGCCGCCCTTCTGGGCAGCGACCGAGCCGGAGTGGCCACGCGGCGAGGGCGATTCGACGCGTACCTTCTGCGGGCGGGGCTGTTCCTTCTGAACGCGTACGGCCGGTGCCGAGCTGCGGCGCTCCTGCCGGACGCGCGGCTTCGCTTGGCGGCCGCCGTCATCGCTGCGCGTCACGCGCCGCGTTGCGCGCCGGTCGTCGTCGCGAACGACGGTCCGCTCTCGCGCGGTTCGGCGAGGCAGCGTGCCGTGAACGACCTCCGCGCCGGTCTTGAGGCCCAGCTCCTTCTTGAGCTGTCCGGGAGGACCGCCGTGCGGATGGCCCGTGGCCATGCGGCTCATGACCACCGGCGGCAGAATGACGTCGCGGTCGACGATCAGCACGGGCTGCGGATCGACGACATCGATGTCGATCGGATCGAAGGTCTCGATGCGCTCGGCGATCGAGAACGCCAGCGGGCGTCCGATCACCCCTCGGTCGATCTCCGTGGTCACGAATTGGATGAACTGCGGCGATGCCGTGCGATCGACGAGCACCACCGGCGAGTACCGCACCACCTCGACGAACTGCGGGGCCGGAACCATGGCCTGGTTCAGCGACGTGACCAGGCGCATCAGATCGGTCGCCGGCACGTCGGCGATGTCCGCGACGGCGGCGACGGCGAGGGGCATGGCGACCAGCGCCAGCGGATCGAACTCGACCGGCTGGAATCGCGTCACCACTACCTGCGGCAGGATCTCCCGCCGCTCCACCAGCGTGACCACCGGCGGATCGACGACGTTGACGTCATCGATGCCGTAGGTGTCGTACCGGTCGGCGATGGCCAGCGCCAGCGGCTCTCCGATTACGCCGCGCTCGTACTCCTGGGTCACGAACGTGACGAACCGCGGCTCGGCCGGCTCCACGAGCGCCACCGGGACATACCGCACCACTTCGACGAACTGCGGCGCGGGCACGGCCGCGCGATTGAGGGTCGTCACTACGGTGATGACGTCGTCCCGAGGAACGTCCGGAAGCGCGACCACGTCGGCCACGGCGAGCGGCATCGCCGTCACGGCGAGCAGCTCATCCGTCTGCAGCGCGCTGGCCGTGCCTGCAAAACAAAGCAGGCCCAGCACCAGCAGCGCTGGCAGCTTCTTCTTCATAGGTCACCTCCAGCACACAAACCGGTGCAATGGCCGGTCCGGGAAGGGGGCTGGAAGCGGGCGCGGCAGGGCTAGGTACGTTTCTCACGTTCCGGAGTGGCAAAGTCATAGAAGACGCGCAACAGATTGCCGTCCGGATCCGCGGCGGTGAACTCGTGCAGACCCCAGGGCTTGGACTCCGGCGGCGAGAGGATCTTTGCCTGATTCCCAAGCCACAGTCGGTACAGCGCATCCACCTCTTCTTTGCTGTCGAGATTCAGCCAGATCAGCACGGGAGCGGTATTGCCGTAGTGCTCCCGGAAAGCGGCGTTGGTCAGGAACAGCCGGCAGCTCCCCTTGGAGATCCCGGCGATGCCGCCTCCCTCTTGATCGCCCCAGTCGACGTCGAAGCCGAGGCGACTTTCGTAGTAGCGCAGCGCCGTGTCGATGTCGCTGACCGGGATCTCAGGGATGGCGCCGGGAAATTCCGTTCTCATGGCTGATTCATGGATATCACGGGCAGCTCCATCGAAACAGACCTCGGCTCCATGGGAACAGACCGCGGTTCGATCCGAACAGACTTCGGCGCCATCTGAGCAGACCGCAGCTTCATCGGAACAGATCGCGGTTTCATCGGAACAGACCGCGGCTCCATCGACGCCGATGCAGATGCTTCGGACACAGAGCGCAACTCGATCCACACAGACTGCAGCTCGATCGATACGGGTTGCAGTGCGATGAGAACCGATCGCAGCTCGATCGGCACAGACCGCGGCTCATCGGATACAGGCCGCAGCTAGAAACCCTTGGCCAGCGACGCGCCGAGAACCACCCGCCGTCCCTCCGCCTCCGGGATCTCATAGATCGCCACCCGCGAGAAGAGCCATCCGGGCCGCGGTCCGACGCGCAGAAAGTACGCCTTGCCGTTCTC
>JBIOTX010000405.1:0-35982 GCA_044866315.1 Thermoanaerobaculia bacterium
CCGGCGCGCAGCGCCGGGCGCACGCACCCGATCAGCACCATCAGGAAACACAGCGCCGTCGCGGTCAGGAACGTCAGCGGATCGCTCGGCGCAATCTCGGCCAGGAGCGCCCCCATGCTCCGCGCCGCCGCGTAGGCGACGAAGACGCCGATGGCGATGCCGATCGCGGCCAGGACGATACCCTCGCGAATCACCAGCTTCACGAGAGTGCTCATCCCCGCACCGAGGGCGCGGCGGACGCCGAGCTCGGGCAGGCGGCGGGAGACGCTGTACGCAAGGAGGCCATGGATGCCGACGGCGGCGATGAGCAGAGCGATCAGCGCCATCGCGCCGAGGAGGCGCACCTGGGTCACCCGCGACGCGGTCTCGTCGCTCAGGATGTCGGCGAGCGTGCTCACGTCGGACACCGGCTGCTCGGGATCGGCGCGGCGGACGATGCCCCGGATCGCACCGACCATCGACTCGGGCGCGGCGGTCGTCTTCACCACCAGCGCCTTCGGGATGTAGCCGATGTAGTTGGCGTCCTCCACTTGCTGGTACCCGAGGTACATCTGCGGCTCGCTCTGACGCTCCAGGCCGCGCACGCGCACGTCGCCGACCACGCCGACGATCGTCCGCTCGGCGCCGCCGATCTTGAAGTGCTTGCCGATCGGGTTTTCGTTCGGGTAGTGCTTCTCGACGAACGACTCGCTGACCACGACCACGTACGGCTGCTTCTGCCCGTCGTTCTCGGTGAAGTCGCGGCCGCGGCGAAGGGGAATGCCCAGGGTGGAGAAGAACTGCGGGGTCACGAAGCGGATGCTGACGTCGTGCGAGCCGTCGCGCGGCGGCTCGACGCCGCCGAACACGGGGGTCCAGATGCCGCCGCGCATCTGCATCGGCAGACCGGTGATGTACGCCGCGCCGGTCACGCCCGGCAGCGCGCGCACTTCGCCGAGGACCTGCCGGTAGAACTGCACGCGCAGGGCAACGGGGTCGTATTTCGGCAGCGACAGGGCCGTGCGCACGGTGAGCACGTTCTCGGCGCGGAAGCCCGGGTCCCGGCTCTGGATGTTCCAGACCGCGCGGATGAGCAGGCCGGCGGAGACGAGCAGGACCACCGAGGAGACGATCTCCACGACCACGAGCACGGAGCGCAGGCGCTGCGTGCGCCCGCCGGTGGTACGCGCTCCGGCGCGCAACGCGTCGAAGTCGCCGCCCCCCGAGACCCGAAGCGCGGGCAGGACGCCGAAGGCCAGCCCGGTGAAGACGACGAACCCCGCGGCCAGGGCCAGCAGGCGCCCGTCGACGCCGGGCAGATCGGCGACCGGAAGCGAGGTCGGGACGAGACGCACCAGAAGGCGGACGCTCATCGCGGCCAGGATGATGCCGATGATGCCGCCGGCGGCGGCGATGGCGAAGCTCTCGGTGATGAGCTGGCGCACCAGGCGCTCCCGTCCGGCGCCGAGGGCGGAGCGGACGGCCAGCTCGCGGGCGCGGTGCGCGCCGCGGGCCAGGAAGAGGCTGGCCAGGTTGGCGCAGGCGAGGAGGAGGATGCACAGCGCCGCGCCGCAGAGCGCGAGGACGAGCAGGCGCGCGCCCTTGGAGATCTGCTCGCGGAGCAGTGGGGTGTAGACGCCCTTCTCGCGGTTCTCCGGGTACTGCTTCTCCAGGCGCGCGGCGATGACGTCGAGCTCGCGGCGGGCCTCGTCGACGGTCACGCCCTTGCGGATGCGCGCGATCGGCTCGATGTAGGTGTTGCCGCGGTCCTCGTAGGCCTGCGCGTCGAAGATCAGCGGGATCCAGGCTTCGACGCCGCGGCGCGGGAACTGGAAGGAGGCGGGCATGACCGCGACGATCCGGCCCGGCGTGCCGTCGAGCCGCACGGCCCGGCCGATGACGGTCGGATCGCCGCCGAACTGCGACTGCCAGACGGCATAGCTGAGGATCAGCGGCCGCTCCGCGAGCGCGTCGCGGGCGGTGAAGAATCGTCCCAGCAGCGGCTGCACGCCGAGCAGCGGCAGGAGCTCCGGCGTGGCCGCAATGGTCTCCAGGCGGCGCGGCTCGCCGGTGCCGACGAGGTTCGCCGCGCCCCACGTGTACGCCGCCATCCCCTCGAAGGAGCGCGCCTGATCCTTGAGGTCGCGGTAGTTGGCCGGCGAGAACTCGTTGTAGCCGCCCCCGGCGCTCTCGTAGATCTTGATCAGCCGCTCCGGCTCGCGGAACGGCAGCGGGCGCACGAGCACGAAGTCGGCGAGCGTGAACGCGGCCGTGTTCGCGCCGACGCCGAGGGCGGTCACCAGCAGCGCCGTGATCGCGAAGCCGGGCGAGCGGCCCAGCGAGCGCGCCGCGAAGCGGAGGTCCTGCATCAGCACTTCCCAGTGCACGGCGACGGCATTGGGGATGACATCCGCGATCGCGGCCAGGAAGGACAAGAGGCGGCCGCGCTGCTGCGACTCAGCGGCGAAGACGGTCATCAGCTCCTCGCCGTACGCGGCCCGGAACGAAGACGGATAGAGGTGCAGGAGCAGGCGGTAGAAGCGCATCACGCCTCCTCCGGCGTCAGCCCGCTGGCGCGGGCCATCCGCACAAGCTGGGTGAGGCGCCGCATCTCCGCGCGGGCCACGGCCGTGCCGAACGGCGTCATCCGGTAATACCGGCGCCGCGGGTCGTCCTGCTTCGCCGGCCGCCTCGTCACCTCGGCGATCAGCCCCTGCTCCACCATCCGGGCGATGGAGCGATAGAGCGTCCCGGCGCTGAGCCGCAGCTCGCCGCCGGTGCGCTCCTCGACTTCCTGGATGATGGCGTATCCGTGGCGCTCCCCGTCGCCGAGGGCGACGAGGATGTGGAAGGTGGCGGGTGGGAGGGGGAGCAACGCGTCTACGGCATCGCGACTGACCATGGCTTCAATATAGCCGCTGTGGCTATATTGTCAATGGCTATAGGAGTGCGGCGGCGACAGCCACCGCACTCCGAAAATCACCACCCGATCCCGTAATCCTCCCCGTGGTTCGAGCTCCCTCCCCAGAACGTGCCGTGGGCGCGGTCGAACCAGATCGCGTTGATGGGACCGGACGTGCGCTCCTCGAAGGTCATGTCGTAGCCCATGCGCCGGAGCTCGGAGCGGACCCAGGACGGGGTCTGGTCGTTGAGCAGGATCCGGCCGGGGAGGGACTGGCGGTCGCCGAGCCACTTGCGCACCTGCGAGGTATTGAAGTTCGCCGCCTCGGAGGCCTCCTGCGGCTTCATCCCGAACTCGACGACGTTGAGGAAGAACTGGAGGAGGTTCTGGTCCTGGGTGTCGCCGCCCTGGACGGCGAAGGCGAGGAAGGGCGCGCCGTCCTTGAGCGCCAGCGTCGGCGTCAGGGTGACGTGCGGGCGCTTGCCGGGCTCGATGACGTTGTACGGGTTCTGGGCGGGATCGGTGTCGAAGCTCTGGGCGCGCTGGGAGAGGCCGACGCCGGTCTTCCCGGCGATGACCGCGGGCACCCACGCGCCGCTCGGGGTCACGGACACCACCCACCCTTCCTCGTCCGCGGCTTCGATCGAGGTCGTGCCGAGGCAGAAGGACTCGTCGAAGTGGCGCAGCTCGGCGGCGGTGCGCGGCTTGGACGCCGTCGCGCCCCAGTTGCGGAGCAGGTCGGCGAACGGGTTCTTCTCGTTCTGGAACGGGTACGGGTCGCCGGGGCCGATGCTCGGGTCGTTGCGGTCGGTGCGGATCAGTTTCGCCCGCTCGCGCGCGTACTCCTTCGACAGCAGACCCGCCACCGGCTCGGCGGGCGGGAACGCGGGGTCGCCGTAGTAGAAGTCGCGGTCGGCGAAGGCCAGGCTCAGGGCCTGATAGACGGTGTGGATGTAACGCGCGCTGTTGTAGCCCATCGAGCGGAGATCGAAGTTCTCGAGGATGTTCAGGGCCTGGAGCAGCATCGGGCCCTGGGTCCAGACGGTGAGCTTGTAGACGTCGATGCCCTTGTAGCTGGTCTTCACCGGCTCTTCGATCTTCACCCGCCACTTCGCCAGGTCGTCGACGGTGATCAGGCCGCCCTGCTCCTGCGTGGAGCGGGCGATCTCCGCGGCGATGTCGCCCTTGTAGAAGCGATCGTATGCGGCCTGGATGGCCTCCTTGCGCGACTTGCCGCGCCTCAGCGCCTGCTGCTCGGCCTCGACCAGCTTGCGCAGCGTGGCGGCGAGATCGGGCTGGCGGAAGATCTGGCCGGGCGCGGGGCCCTCGCGCGTTCCGCCCGCCGGCGCCGCCGCAACGTCATGCGATGGTGTGGCGCTCGCCTCCGGCGAGCCTGTGGGGGCCGGAGGCACGCCGGAGGCGCGCACCACACCGCCCAGGAACACCGCCTTCGAGTACGGCCACTCCTTGAGCCGGGCTTTGTTCCGCTCGATCGTGTTCGTCAGCTGCTCCTCGATGGCGAAGCCGTCCGCCATCTGGATGGCCGGCGCGAGCACGTCGGCCAGCGAGAGCTTCCCGTACTCGGCGAGCATGACCATCAGCCCGCCCGGCGTGCCCGGCGTGACCGCCGCGAGCGGGCCGTACTCGGGCGGGTAATTCATCCCCTTGGATTTGTAGTACTCCGCGGTGGCGCCGCTCGGGGCGACGCCGAGGGCGTTGATACCGATGACCTTCTTCGCCCGAGGGTCGTAGATCAGGGCCTGGGTCTCGCCGCCCCAGCTGAGGGTGTCCCACATCGTCGAGGTGGCGGCGAGCATGGCGCAGGCGGCGTCGACGGCGTTGCCGCCCTTCTGGAACATCATCGCCCCGGCGGTGGCCGCGAGCGGCTTGCCGGTGATGGCCATCCAGTGGCTGCCGTGCAGCGGCGGCTTCTGGGTGCGCTGCGCGGCCAGGGGGAGGGCGACGAGGAGGGCGAGGGTGATGGTGCGGAGGCGCATGAGATGACTATAGTTCAGGCCATGTTCGCCGTCGCAGCCCTGCTCCTCGCCGCCACGCTCCAGCATCACGCAGTGCGTCCCGACCAGCTGCCGAAGCCGTATCACACCCAGAGCGCCGGCAATCCGCCGCGCGTCATCCCGCGTCCGGCCAACGCCCAGCTGACCGTGCCGCCCGGCTTCCAGATCGAGCTCTGGATGGAAGGGTTCGAGGACCCGCGGAACATGGTCTACGCGCCGAACGGCGACATCTTCCTCGCCGACTCCGCCGCGGGGAAGATCTACGTGCTGCGCGGCAAGGAGCGGCACACCTTCGCGGACAACCTCGACCTGCCGTTCGGTCTCGCCTTCCGCGGCAATCACCTCTACGTCGGCACGCAGAGCGCGCTGGTCCGCTTCGACTACGGCTCCGGCGCGGTTGCCGCGCGCGGCGCACCGACCACGCTGGCCTGGCTGCCGCGCGGCGGCCACGTCACGCGAAACGTGATCTTCAACCGCGACGGCTCGAAGATGTACGTCGCCGTCGGCTCGCGCTCGAACGTCGACGACGAGACGCCCGATCCGCTGCGCGCGGCCATCACCGAGTACAACCCCGACGGCAGCGGCCGGCGCACGTTCGCCTCCGGCCTGCGCAATCCGATCGGCGTGGCCTGGAACCCCGCCGACGGCACGCTCTGGACCACCGTCAACGAGCGCGACGGCCTGGGCGACGAGCTCGTCCCCGACTACATCACCGAGGTGCGGCGCGGCGCGTTCTACGGCTGGCCGTTCTCGTACATCGGCAAGAACGTCGACCCGCGGCGGAAGGGCGAGCGGCCCGAGCTCGTGGCCAAAGCGGTCGTGCCGTCGCTGCTCCTGGCCTCGCACTCCGCGCCGATCACGATGCAGTTCTACACCGGCACGATGTTCCCGGCGCGCTACCGCAACGGCGCCTTCGTCGCCCTGCACGGATCGTGGAACCGCGCCCGGCGCACCGGCTACAAGGTCGTGCACGTGCCCTTCAAAAACGGCAAGCCGTCCGGCGGCTACGACGACTTCGTCGTCGGCTGGGCACCCGATCCGGCGGACAAGTCGGTGTGGGGACGGCCCGCGGGCCTGCTGGTGATGCGCGACGGATCGCTGCTGATTTCCGACGACGGCGCGGGCGTGATCTGGCGCGTAAGTTACAAAAAATAACGGTCGAATCCAGCAGCGTTCTTGCAGTGCTCCTAGGCAATCGCGACCTTTCGCGAGGGAAAGGAAACTTCCGGATGCCTACGCATTTCATCACCAGGATCAAGCGGCTGTTCAGCCGGAGCCGTGACCTCGACGTCGAGACACTGAGTAGCGCCGCTCCGGAGCCGGAGCGCCCGCGGAAGAAGGAGGCTCCGCGCGCTGCCCGTCCCGCCCGTCGGGAGGCGGACATTCCGCTCGACGTCCTCGGCCGTACCTACACGCCGGCGCTGACGAGCTCGAAAGCCTCGTTCCGCGACGACGGCAGCGACCGCCAGCGCGATCAGGAGCTGACGCCGGCCACGGCCGACGAGCGCTTCAATGACGAAGACCGTTACACCAACAAATCCGGCGATCCGCGCATCGGTACGCACCGGCGGACGTATGAGCCCGGCGAAGCCCGGGCCGAATCTCACGACTAAGAGGAGGAGCGAATCATGGACCAGGAAACTCCGAACACAGGATGGGGAACCGGCACGACCGGCACGACCGGGACAGCGGCGCCCGGCACCGGAACGAACGTCACCGGCGGTAATTTCGGCAGCGGCAACCTCGGCGGCACGGGCAGTGACACCGGCACGACCTCGCCGTTCGGCACCACCAGCGCGACCGACAGCGCGATCTGCCCGCACTGCGGTCAGTCGCTGAATCGCGGCGGCCTCGAGCAGTTCCTCGGCCGCCTCGGCATCACCGAGGAGATGATCGGCAACCTCAAGACCCAGTTCCAGAACGTCGACATCGACGAGTACCTCAACACCGCGCGCACGTACCTCAAGGACGGCAGCTCGAAGGCCCAGGTGTACGCGAAGGAGAATCCCGGCAAGGTCGCCGCGGGCGTGGCCGCGCTCGCGCTCGGCGCCGGCCTGCTCTACGCGGCCGTGAATCGCGACAAAGCTTGACGCTGGCGTATGACTCGGAGGGCGACGGCCCGCTCGTCGTCCTCCTTCACGGCTTCCCCGAGTCGCGGATGTCGTGGCGGAAGCAGCTGCCCGCCCTCGCGGCGGCAGGCTTCCGCGCCGTGGCTCCCGACCTGCGCGGCTACGGCGACTCGCCGAAACCGCGCGGCATCGATGACTACCGCGTCCCGCCGCTGGTCGACGACGTCGCCCGGCTCATCGAATCGCAGGGCGGCTCCTGCGTCCTCGTCGGCCACGACTGGGGCGCGCTCGTGGCCTGGTTCCTGGCCATGACCCGCCCGGAGCTGGTGCGGCGGCTGGTCATCGTCAACGTCGCCCACCCCGCGGCGTTCGTGCGCGAGATCCACCGGAGCTGGCGGCAGCGCCTCCGCGCGTCGTACCAGCTCTTCTTCCAGCTGCCGTGGATCCCGGAGCTCTTCTGGCGCGCGTTCGGGAAGATGCTCCTGCGGCGCATGGGACGCTTCACGCGCGAGCAGATCGACGCCTACGCGCGGCAATGGAGCGCACCGATGTTTCACTACTACCGGGCCATGCGCCGGACGCGCGGCGAGCTGCGAAAACTGATCCGCCGCATCGACGTGCCCGTGCTGGTGATCTACGGCACGCGCGAGCCGGTGATGCTGCCCGCGGCGTTCGAGCACTGGGAGGAGTGGGTGACGGACGTGCGCGTGGAAAAAATCGAGGGCGCCGGCCACTTCGCGCAGCACGACGCCCCGGAGAGAGTGAACGAATTGCTGGTGGGATTCGCCCGCTTGTAGGGCGAGCGGGCAACGAGGAGTGTCATTTCGTTACCCTTTGCTGCTGCCGGTACTCCTCGGGGGTGATGCCGTACGCCCGGCGGAAGAGCCGGTAGAACGTCGGCCCCGAGCCGAACGCACTGGCCAGCGCAACCTCATTGCAGGTGAGCGGTGTCGTTCTGAGGAGCCGCCTCGCCTCCTCCAGCTGCTTCTCGCGGAGCAGTGCGCGCAGCGTCTTGCCGAAGAGCTGCGGGATCACGCGGCTCAGGTAAGGGTGCGGAGTCTCCAGCAGTTGCGCGAGCTCCGTCACCCGCGCCGCCGTCCGCTGCGCGTAGCAGTCGCTCAGATACCGCTCGATGATCTGGCTGTAGCGCCGCCGGTCGGCGTGCCTGGTTGTCGGCGTCACGACTCCCCTCCGTGCAGGGGTGTCGGGAGGCGCACCACCGCCTACCCCGCCGACGCGGATTTTTTGAGGCGCAGCAGCGGGGTGGGTGAAGTTCTCACCCACGCCGTGTGCTATGGGCGTGGGAGGATCAGCCCGTCCGTAAGCGACTTGACGACGCGCCGGATGATGCGCGGCAGCGTACGCCCGCCCGGTTCACGCTCAGCCGCGGCGACCCGTAGCCGCGCGTCGGCATCCGCCGTTCTGACCGGCGCTGCTTCGCGCGCGTCCGCGGCGACGACGACCGACAGCACCACCGCACAGGCAACGACATACCTCCACCGCATCAACACTTCACGCATGGAAACCTCCCTCGGCTTATGGACGCGGTCCGGTCAGCTCGTCCGTAAGCGACTTGACGAGGCGCCGGATGATGCGCGGCAGCACGGGCTCGCGTATCTCCCGCTCGGCCGCGGCGATCCGCGCTCGTGCGCCGGCATCGGCCTTTCTGATCGCCGCCGCATCACGCGCGTCTGCAGCGACGACGACCGACAGCACGACCGCACAGGCGACGACATACCTCCACCGGACCAACACTTTATGCATGGGAGCCTCCTCGCGAAGCGGACCTGAACGCGTCGCTTCAAGGCCCCGGAGACACGGCTGGCGGTGGTTTTCTTTGGGTGAGCGTTATTGCGGCGGCGGAAGGAACAGCAGATCGGGCGCCCGCTCGAGGTCGTCGAGGTACTTCTGCACGTGGCGGACTCCCTCCACGGTGAGACTGCGATTCATGGCAGCCTCTTTCAGGTACGTGGCCGCGGTAAGCGCGCCGGTGATCATCGCCGCATTGCGGAAGAACGTCACGAGCGCCGAGGCAATCGCGTGAACTTCATCGAAGCGGCCGAGTTGCACGAGTGCTTCGGCCAGATCGAGCCGCGCGCGCGCCGCGTCGCTGGTCATGCCGACCGCTTCGAGCTCGTTGATCACCGCCCGGAGTCGTTTTACAGCGTCTATGGTGTTCCCGCCGGCGAGCGCCAGGCGCGCGATCGCCCACCGCGTACGCGCCACCATTGCCGTCTGTTCCAGACCTTCGTAGACCTGCAGCGCGACGCACAGATACTTGCTCGCTGAGCCGAGATCCCCTTCATCGCGATAGGCGATGCCGAGGTTCTTCCCCGCACGCGCTTTCATTTCCGGGTCGTCGTTTGCATCCGCCGAATCGTAGACAGCCTGGTACGTCGCACGAGCCGCGGCGACGTCTCCCATTCGATGCAGGATCAGCGCTTCCCATTCTTTGGCATCGAAGTACCGCTGCACATCGCGCCGCCTTACGAACACCTCGGCAGCGTTGCGCGCGAACTGCAGCGCCTCGTCGTAGCGCTGTTGCTCGAACAGCAGCGCGGCGCGCGCCAGGTCCACCGCCGCCAGGTGCACGTCCGGATCGCTCAGGCGGCGGTAGGCGCGCTGCGCACGCTGGAGAGCATCGAAGCCGCCCTTGAAGTCGCCGCGGTAGCGGCACGCGGTCGAGTACTCCTTCCAGGCCCGGCCGCGCAGCTCGTTCACCGCGCCCCCCGGGTAGTAGTCGTCCGGCAGCGCCTCGGCGATCGCCGCGGCCGTCTCGGCGAGCACCGATGCAAAGCGCGGCTCGCGCTGGCATTCCTCCCAGGCCCGCTCGCACAGCCGGCGCACCACGCCGCCGGTGTGGAAGCGCCGGTACCGGGTGAGGTTCGCCTTCGTGAAGAGATACTGCGATTCGACGATCGGCTGGAGCATCCGCTCCGCTTCCGCGTCTTCGGCCTCGATCCTCTCCACGAGCTCGTACATCGCGCGCTGTCCGTGGCCGTCGGCCATCTCGCCGGCGATCCACCACGTTTCCTCCTCGCCGCACGCGGCCGGCACCGCCCGGAGCTTGTCGGCGGCCGCCCGGCACGTTGCGCACGCCGCGAGGTGCGCTTCCACGCCGGCGCGGTCCTCGACCGACTCCGGGTCATCCACATGAGCCGCGAGAACTTCTGCCGCCAGGTGCACTCGAACGTCGTCGTCCATTCACTCCACCCGCGTGAGCTGCTCGTAGATTGCACGCGCGCGCTTGCGGCACACGTGCATCAGGTAGTTGACGTTGCTCGCGGTCGTGTTCATCGCCGCGGCCACCGCCGGCGTGGTCTCGCCGTGCAGGTAGTACCGCTTCAGCAGCTCGCGGCACCGCGGGCCGAGCTTCGCCAGGGTCGACGCAACGGTGAGGTTTCGGGCGAGATTTTCCAGCACTTCGTCGTGCGATGCGGCGTCCGACACGTCGCAGGCGCCGTCCGCGAACACGCGCGCCTCGGTGTGGCGCGAGCGCCAGTAGTTCCTGGATGCATTGCAGATCGATGCCACCAGGTAGGCCCGCAGGTGACGGTCCATGACCCTGCGCGGCGTGACCAGGTAGTTGATGAACACGTCGTGCACCAGCGCCTCGGCATCCGCCGGCGGCACGTTGAACTTCCGCACGGCGACGCGCCGCAGGAGCGGGGCGTAGTCGAGGTACAGCTGGCCGGCGGCAGCAGCGCTGGACGCGGTGTGCGCGCGCGTTTCCGTCATCGTCTCCGCCGATTCTCGCGCCGCCGGGTTCTGCACGCTCGTTCCTCGGTTTTAGGAGTGACGCTGCTTCGCACGATCCCTACCCGTGGAACGCATAAGTGTCGGCGAGCCAACGGTCGGGGATTCGCGTACCGACGGTGGAGTGCGGCGGTTGCGCCGCCGGGCGGGACGCCCGGCGGGGGACGAGCGGGACGCTCGCCCTACTTCTTCTTCCCTTCCATCGCCCGGCGGAACGCCAGGGCCATGGCGCTCTCGCCGGCCGACTCCTCGTTGCGCTCGTCCATGAACTTCGTGTACTCCTCGCGCTCGGCGGCCGCCTTCGCGGCCTCGTGGCTGAGGGAGATGCGCTTGCGCTGGGCGTCGACGCTCATGATGCGCACCATCAGCTTCTCGCCGGGGTGGTAGGCCTGCGACGGGTCGGCTCCCGGCGGGACGGGGATCTCGGAGTTCGGAATGAGGCCGGTCAGGCCCGGCTCGAGCTCGACGAAGATGCCCGGGGCGGCGCCGTGATCGACGGTGCCCTCGACGACCTTGCCGATGCCGTAGCGCTGGTTGGCGGTCTCCCACGGATCGCTGACCGCGACCGCGCGCAGCGACAGGGAGAGGCGCTTGCGGGAGGGATCGACCTCGCGCACCCAGCCCTGCACCGTCGAGCCGATGGCCACTTCCGGGTCGCCCGGCTTGATGCCGTGCGGGAGCTGGGAGACGTGCACCAGGCCGTCCAGGCCCGGCTCGACCTCGACGAAGTAGCCGAAGTCGGTGGAGCGGACGATGCGGCCGTTGAAGACCGTGCCCGGGGTGTAGCGGTCGGCGACGTCCGACCAGGGATCGCGCTCCTGGTCCTTCATGGAGAGCGAGATGCGCTTGCCGTCGTTCTCGACCTTGATGACCTTGACCGAGACTTCCTGTCCGATGGCCACGATCTCCTTCGGATCGGTGACGCGGCGGCGGCTCATCTCCGAGACGTGCAGCAGGCCGTCCACGCCGCCAAGGTCGACGAAGGCGCCGAACGGGGTGAGGGTCTTGACCTTGCCGGTGAGCTCCGCGCCCGGAACGATGCGCGCGCGGGTCTCGGCGGCGCGCTCGGCGGCCGCTTCCTTGAGCAGCGCAGCCCGGGAGACGACGATGCGCCGGCCGTCCTCGGAGAGCTCCGTGACCCGGAACTCCATGGTCTCGTTCAGGAAGGCGTCGGGATTGTCGATCTTGCCGAGGGCGATCTGGGAGAGCGGGCAGAAGGCGCGGAGACCGCTGATGTTGACGTCGAAGCCGCCTTTGTTGCGGCCGGTGACCTTGCCTTCGACGGGGAGGCGGTTCTCGTAGGCGCCGCGGAGCTGCTCGAGCGAGGCCCGGCCCTTGATCAGTTTGCGGGAGATCCGAATCTCGGCCCCGGTCTTGACGACCGTGGCCTCGATGGAGTCGCCGATGTCGAGACCCTCGAGCTCCGCGACGTCCAGGACGGCCTCGGAGGGACCGCCGTAGGAAATGTAGGCGTTCTCGCCGGAGACCGAAACGATCGTGCCGCGAAGCAGCTCACCCTGCTGCGGAGTTTTGAGGTCCAAATTCTCCATCGCCTCGGCGAACGACGTAGCCTCGGCGCTTTCTCTCGACTGGCTCATGGGATTCGTTGATACCTTTCAGTGATTGGTTCTCGGGTCGTGAGAACGGTTGGGACGCGTAGTTTACTCGAACTCCGCGGGCAGGTCACGACCGGGCGAGACCCCTGAAACCCCGGTCCGGCGAAAAATATTTGCAACGTGCGCGCTATCATCCCCGTCACGGGGTCCGCTCCCATGACCGCATGCCGACTCGTGCTGGCTCTGCTGCTGGCTGTTCCACTCCTCGGAGACACGTGGGAGACGCGCGCCGGCGGTCCCGACGGCACGACCTGGTACCGCCGCACGGTGCCGCTGGACGAGGAGGCGCGCCTCGCCGCCGCCCGGGACGATCTCGGCCTGCTCCTCGGCCCGCCGGCCTACGGCGCGTACGAGGTGTACGCCGGCGGCCGCCCCATCGGGCGCTCCCGGGGCTGGGCGGCCGCGCTCGGCTTCGGCTTCCCGGAAGTCTTTCGCGTGCCGCGCGAGGCCGTGGCCGGCGACGGCACGGTCCCTCTGGCCCTGCGGGTACGGCGGATCGCCTGGATGTCCGATCCCAGCCCCGACGCCGGCCCGGTAAGCGGGACTCTCGTCCTCGGCTCGCATCGCGCGCTGGCGGACCGCCTCGCCGCGGACTGGAGGTCTCACCTGCTGAGCGAGGTGCCCCTCTTCGCGCTGGCACTGCTCTTCGCGTTCGTCTCGCTGCATCATCTCCTACTGTTCGGCCGCCGCCGGGCCCAGGTCGAGCACCTCTGGTTCGGCCTGCTCTCGCTCGCCTTCGCGGTCAACACCTTCGCCAGCACGTACTGGATCTACGAGCTGACCGCCAGCCGGGCGCTGGCGACGCGGGTGACCGACGCGACCGGCCATCTGGCCGCGGCACTGGCGATCCAGTTCCTCTGGACCTTCTTCTCCCGGCCGATTCCGCGCCTGCTCCGCGCGTATCAGCTCTCTCACCTGGCCCTGGCTGTCTTCATCGCCGTCTGGCCGGACGTCCGCGCCGTCTTCGCCACGGCGCTGGTGCGCTGGCTGTGGCTCCTGCCGCTGCTGGTGGTCGCCGCGGTGCGGGTGATGCGGGAGGTCCGGCGCGGCGATGCCGAGGCGCGGCTGATCGCGGCGGGCGGCGTGATCATGGTCGCCGTCCAGGCCGGCGAGCTCGCGCGCAACGTGCTCCCGATCCGCTGGCCGTTCGGCTTCTCGATCGCGGCGTTCGGCTTCGCCGCGGTGATCGTGGCCATGAGCCTGGCCCTGTCGTACCGGTTCCGGCGGGTGCACGAGGAGCTCGACCGCCTGCGCTCGCACCTCGAGCACGAGGTGGAGGCGCGGACGCGCGATCTGGCCGAGGCGCGGGACGAGGCGCTGGCGGCGAGCCGGACCAAGAGCGAGTTCCTGGCGAACATCAGCCACGAGATCCGCACGCCGATGAACGGCCTGATCGGCATGGCCGAGCTCCTGACCTACACCCGGCTCACGCCGGAGCAGCGCCGGCAGGTGGCGACCATCCAGGTCAGCGCGCGGTCGCTCCTGACGCTGCTCAACGACATCCTCGACTTCTCGCGCCTGCAGTCGAGCGCGGAAGTGACCGTGGAGCGGCGGCCGTTCAGCCCGCGGCGGGTGGTGGAGCAGTGCGTGGAGATCATGGAGCCGCTCGCCACCGGCAAGGGCCTGCGCCTCGGCGTGTCCATCGCCAACGACGCGGAGCCGGCCGTGTCGGGAGATCCGCAGCGCACGCGGCAGGTGCTTCTCAACCTGCTGACCAACGCCATCAAGTTCACCTCGCACGGAGGCGTCGAGGTGGCGCTCCGCTCCCGGCGTCTGGCGGACGGCCGCGCCGAGGTGGGATTCTCGGTGCGCGATACCGGACCGGGCATCTCCGCCGAAGAAGTCGGCCGGCTCTTCGTCCCGTTTCAGCAGCTCGACGGGTCGCCCAGCCGTCCGTACGGAGGCGCGGGGCTGGGACTGGCGATCAGCAAGCGGCTCACGGAGCTGATGGGCGGCACGATCACCGTCGACACGGCACCCGGCCGAGGATCGATGTTTCACTTCACCATCGTCGGAGAGCCGGCGCCGCTCGCGTCGATCGCGCCCGCCGAGCCTGCCGGTCCGCCGCTGGATCCGGCCGTTCCCCGGCCGCTGCGGATCCTTCTGGCGGAGGACGAGGCCGTCAATCGCATCGTCGTCCTGGGCATGCTCCAGCACCTCGGCTACCAGGCCGACGCCGTGAACGACGGCACGCAGCTGCTGAGCGCGTTGGATCGCAAGACCTACGACGTGCTGCTCATGGACGTGCAGATGCCGGACATGGACGGCCTGGAAGTCACGCGCCGGATCCGCGATGCCGGAGGGCAGCAGCCGCACATCATCGCCGTGACCGCGCACGCGCTGGCCGGCGACCGCGAGCGCTGCCTCGCCGCGGGCATGAATGACTACCTGAGCAAGCCGCTGACGCTGAGCGATCTTCGCGACGCGCTCGCCGGCGTTTAAAAAAATCTCCGATCTGACGCTGATCATTTTGGAGTGCGGCAGCGTTGCTGCCGCTTTCGAAAGCGGCGGCGATGCCGCCGCACTCCAAATCACTCCACTCGGAACGTCACGCGCGACACGATCGGGTCCGTCGCCGGATACGCCTTCAGGTTGTGTCCCTTGTCCAGCACCTGGATCCAGGCGATGGTCCACACGCCGGTGGCGGCATGCTTCGGGACGGTGATCTTGCCGTTGAAGTTCTGTCCGTCGGGTGACGGCTCGAACGAGAAGTAGAGCCGCGGGCCGGTCGGGCCGCCCGGGCCCTGGGCCTGGCCGCTCAGGCTGGTCGCGCCGCAGGAGTCGTCGTTCACCGTGGCGGTGATGCGGATGATGCTCGAATCCGCGTTGGAGACCACGGGCGGATCGAGGGAGAGGGCGGTCAGCGTCGGCGCCGTGCCGTCGCAGCGGTCGCCGGAGATGTTCAGCTGGATGGTCGCCAGGAGCGGGTTGTCGACGCGCAGCGAGGACGTGTTGTTGGCCTTGTCCTGCATCTGCACCTGCTCGAGCTGCCAGGCCCCGCAGTCGACGCACGACGGCGGCGAGACCGGGCACTCCCACGCTCCCGATCCTCCGGGGCGGCAGTTGAAGCCGACGCGGGCCTGCTTGCTCGGGCTGACGAACACGCCGGTGATGGTGTTGATCCCCGAGCTCTCATCCTCGGCCTGCACGAAGAGCGTGTTCCGTTCGCCGGCGTTCATCGACGGCCGGTCGAGCCAGACCGCGCGCAGCACCGGCCCCGCCGAATCGGGGCGCTGCGAGGCGACGCGGAAGCTCGCCGTCGGCGGCAGCCCCCCCGAGGCCTTGGTGACGCTCACGCTGTTGCTGGCCAGGTCGGTGAGGGTGAGGTATCTCACCTCCCAGACCCCTTCCGCGGCGTCCTTGGGCACGGTGATGCGGGCGACGTAGCGGTTCGACTCCCCTTCCCGCTGGCAGGCGAAGCCCTGCACCGCGCCGGTCGGGCTGGCGATCACGCCGGAGACGCTGCGGATGCCGGCCATGTTGTCCGTGGCCAGGACAGCGAGCATGGTGACGTCGCCGTCCTGCACCTGCGGCGGGTTGAAGTCCGCGCCCAGAAGCCGCGGCGGGATGTTGTCCGCGTCGGGATCGGTCTCGGTCTGCTGCGGGGTTCCGTTCCCACCGTCGTCGGACGAGCCGCCGCCGGAGCCGTCGTTCGGCTTCTGCGGCTGCGGCTGCTGTTGCTGGGGCTGTTGCGGCTGGCTGCGCGGCGCCGGCGGCGCGCTGGCGACCTGTTTCGGCTTGTCCCTGCCGAGGGCCTCGGCGATCGGGGCGACGACGCGCTCGATCAGGGACGGCTGTTCGTCCGGGGAGCCGGGCGCTGCTCCCTGCGCGGCGGCGTCGGAAGGCGGCGCGGAGCGGAGCAGCTCGTTGTAGCGCTGCTCGCGCGCGCTCATGGCCCTTCCGGGCTCGGAAGCGGACGTGGAAGAAGACGCCGTCGCGCCGCCTTCCGTCAGCGGGGCGATGGTCATGTCGGCCTCGCGCGGCGACAATGCACCCTCCGCCGTCGCGGTGCCGCTGGCCGTGGTCGTCATGGTCCCCGGCGAGGCCAGCGTCACGGGGTCGTAGGCGCGCAGGCGCACCCACACCGCGGCGCAGAAGGCGACGCCGAGAAAGACGAAGAACGCGGGCAGGAAGGAGAATTTTCTCAGTTGGCGACTCCCGGATCGACGGTTCGAAAAGCTATCACAGCGACGGCGCTCGCTTTATTCGCGTGCTCGCGTCCGGCACCTCCTCCGGTGATGCTGGCGGAACCGTCGGGCCCGCCGGTCCCGCCCGAGCTCTCCACCATCTCCGTGCCCATCCGCGCCTCCCTCGCTCCGGTGGCCGCGGAAGTCGAGGCCCGCGTGCCGCGGACCTTTTCCGATGAGACGACCGAGCGGGGGATCGGGATTCGCTACGAGGTGGCCCGCGACCCGATCCGCCTCTCCATGATCGGCGGCGGCCTGCACGCGACCACGACCATGAAGTACGCCATGCAGGCCTGCCGCGGCCGCTTCCCCTGCATCTCCTGCGGCTTCAACGAGGCTCGCCGCGAGGCCGAGATCAAGCTGCACACCCAGCTGCAGTGGGACGCGAACTGGCGGCTGCGCTCGTCGACGCGCGTCTTGCCGGTGCACTACGCCAAGCCGTGCGAGGTGACCTGGCTGGACATCGACATCACCAAGCGCTTCGTGGCGCCGGTGATCGAGGACCAGCTCGCGATCGCGGCGCGGACGATCGACCGCAACACCCCGGCCGCGGCGAGCATCCGCCCCTACGCGGAGCAGATCTGGTCCGCGCTGCAGGCGCCGGTGGAGATCGCGCCGCGGACGTGGCTCGTGCTCGAGCCGTCCGAGGTCGCGCTCACGCCGATCACCGGCTCGGGGATGACCGTCACCAGCACGCTGGCGCTGCGCGCGCTCACGCGCGTCGTGGTCGGCGAGAAGCCGGCGCCGCCGCGCAAGCCGCTCCCGGCATTGAAGGTTGGAGGAGCCGGCGCGCAATCCGCCGTGCGCGTCCCGTTCACGCTCGAACTGCCTTACGAGGAGGCGAACCGTCTGGCGTCGCAGGAGCTCGCCGGCAAGACCTACACCGTGAACGGCAAGCCGCTGGCGATCGAGTCGCTCAGGCTCCTCCCTGCCGCGAACGGGAAGGTGCTGGTCGAGGCCATGATCGACTACCGCGGCGGCGCGCTGCGCAACTATCGCGGCCTGGTCTACCTCGACGGCACGCCGCGCTTCGATCCGGCGACGTCGACGGTGGTCATCCCCGACCTCGAATACTCGCTCGACCCGAAGCGCCGCACGGGCCTGATCCGGGCCATCGCCGAGCGCGCCGTGCACGAGCGCGTGCGCGACCGGCTGCGCGAGAACGCCAAGTTCCCGCTCCGCCCGCGCATCGACGCCATGCGCTCCGAGCTCAGCGCCGCGCTGACGCGTCCGCTGGCCAAGGGAGTGATGCTGCGCGGCCGCGTCGATGCCATCCAGCCCGTCGCCGTGACGCCGCTGCCGAACGTGCTGGTGGTGCGGGTGGTGGCGACCGGGGCGGCGGAGGTGGAGATCCGGTAGCTCTCGCGGTTCACGGTTTCTTTAGATACCCTTTCGCCTTTCCCACGGCCATCCTTCGGGTTTGTTAGCGACGGCGCCTCGAGCGCGCTGTTGCGAACAGTCGGAGGTCACGATGGGCCACCGCCCCGCGACGACCGCTGCCTTGGTCATCATCTTCTGGATCGCTGCCGCTGCCGTGGTGGGTGTGGTCCAGACGAAGCTTCCGTCCCTGTCGCCAGCCGGCGCGGCGATCGCCACCATCGCCACGATCCTGCTGGCGGCGTTTTGCTACACGCGCTTTTGTGCACGGCGCGCCGGCGTCCCCCACGCCCTCGGCGTCGGTATCGCCTGGCTGGTGCTCGGCATCACCACGGAGCTGGTGATGGCGATGCGCCTCGGACGCGGCTGGTACGCGGTTCTCGGCTCCCCGGATCGTCCCCTTCTCCGCAACGTCTTCTTCTTCGTCTGGATCTTCGGTCCCGCGCTCTTCGCTCAGCGGGAGGACGTGGAATGAACGACTCGCTCCTGCCTCGGGAGTCGTTCGCCGAGCGCGTGCAGCGGAAGATCCTCGGCGAGCGGCGCGACGTGAGCGATCCGCATGCGCTTCACAAGATCTCGCTCATCGCCTTCCTCGCCTGGGTCGGGCTCGGCGCGGACGGTCTCTCCTCCTCCGCCTACGGCCCCGAGGAGGCGTTCCGCGCGCTCGGCGAGCACCACTACCTGGCGCTGGCGCTGGCGGTGGCGACGGGGATCACCGTCCTGATCCTCTCGGCGTCGTACTCCAGCATCATCGAGCAGTTCCCGAGCGGCGGCGGTGGCTACGTGGTGGCCTCGCAGCTCCTGGGGCCGCGTGTGGGACTGGTCTCCGGCTGCGCGCTGGTCGTCGATTACGTGCTCACGATCACGGTCTCGATCGCTGGCGGCGGCAACGCCGTCTTCAGCTTTCTGCCACAGTCCTGGGAGAACTGGAAGCTGCCCGTCGAGACGGCGACGATCATTCTGCTGATCGCCCTGAACCTGCGCGGGGTCAAGGAGTCGGTGAAGGTGCTCACGCCCGTCTTCCTCGTCTTCCTGGCCACGCACATCCTGCTGATCGGCAGCTCGATCTTCAGCCACCTCGATGCCGTCCCCGAGGTGACGCGGCGGCTTTCGAGTGAGTACTCGGCGGGGATGGCCACGCTCGGATTCGGCGGGATGCTGCTGCTCTTCCTGCGCGCGTACTCCCTCGGCGGCGGAACCTACACCGGAATCGAGGCGGTCTCGAACGGCCTGCAGATCATGCGCGAGCCGCGCGTGGAGACCGGGAGACGAACGATGGCCTACATGGCCGTGTCGCTCGCCCTCACCGCGTCCGGCATCCTCGTGGCCTACCTCCTCCTCAAGACCCGGCCGGTCGCGGGAAAGACGATGAACGCCGTGCTCGCGGAGCAGGCGTTCGGGTCGTGGTACTGGCTGGTACTGATCACCATGATCTCCGAGGGGCTGCTGCTCTTCGTCGCGGCGCAGGCAGGCTTCATCGACGGCCCGCGGGTGATGGCGAACATGGCCGTGGACTCGTTCTTCCCGCACCGGTTCGCGGCGCTGTCGGAGCGGCTTTCGATGCAGAACGGCGTGCTGCTCATGGGGATCGCGGCATTGGCGATGCTGTTCTACACGCGAGGGAACATCCACGTCCTGGTGGTGATGTACTCGATCAACGTCTTCCTGACGTTCACGCTCTCGCAGCTCGGGATGTGGCGCTTCTGGTGGAAGCGTCGCCGTTCCGCCGGTCATCGCTATCCCATCTTCATTCACGGCCTGGCGCTGCTGATGTGCGCGGGCATTCTGGTCATCACCGTCTTCGAGAAGTTCGGCCACGGCGGCTGGGTCACGGTGGTCATCACCACGATTTTCGTGCTGCTCTGCCTCGGCGTTCGCCGGCACTACGACTCGATCAGGAAGGGACTGCGATCGCTCGATGAAATCCTCGGCTCGATCCCCACGGCCGGCCCGCCGAGCACGGCGCCTCTCGACCCGAACGCACCGACCGCGGTCATCCTGGTCAGCAGTTTCAGCGGCCTGGGCGTCCATACCATTCTCTCCACACTTCGCTTTTTCCCCGGCCTGTATCGGCAGTTCATCTTCGTCTCCATCGCCGTCGTGGACTCGGGCCACTTCAAAGGCCGCGAAGAGATCGAAGCCCTGGAGCGCAAGACCGAAGAGGACGTTCAAAAATACGTCGACCTCACCCGGCGGCTCGGCTTCCCCGCCGAAGCGCTCACCGACATCGGAATCGAAGTGGTGGAAGAAGCCACGCAGCTCTGCGAGCGGATCGCCAGACAGTATCCGAAGGCGACGATCATCTCCGGCAAGCTCGTCTTCCGCCAGGAACAGTTCTTCAACCGGCTGCTGCACAACGAGACCCCGACGCTGATTCAGCGGCGCCTGCAGTGGCTCGGGGTGCCGATGGTGGTGCTGCCGGTCCGGGCGAACATATGAGGAACACGGCGCCAGCAGACCCACGCACGGGCGCGAATACCCATGTGCACGCCAGCAGGAGAGCCGTGTCCCGTCGCAAAAACCCTGTGCACGCGCGCGGGAGAGCCGTGCACGGACGCGAACACCCCTGTGCACGCGCGCAGGAGACTCGCGCACGGACGCGAACACCCCTGTGCACGCGTGCAGGAGAGCCATGCACCGGCGCAAATACTCATGTGCATGCGCGCGGGAGACCCGTGATGGCTGTGAACACCCGTGTCCGCACGTGTGCATCACCTCTCCCGCAGGCGTGTCATCGCCTCCCCGCACCCGTGCATCACCTTCCCGCACCCGTGCATCGCCTTCCCGCGCGCGTGTATCACCTCCCTGCACGCGTGCACCGCCCTTCCCGCATGCATGCATCATCTTCCCGCGCGCGTGCATCGTCTTCCCGCGCGCAGCTCTGCGGCCAACGGATGAGGAAGATCAATTCGCCGGGCGCGTGATCGGGACGTCGCCGTTCGGGAAGAACACGTCCTCGATGCGCAGCTCGAACGTGCGGGCGATGGCGAAGGCCAGCGGCAGGCTGGGATCGTACTTGCCGGTCTCGATGGCGTTGACGGTCTGCCGGGAGACGCCCAGGCGGTCCGCCAGCTCGGCCTGCGACCAGCGCCGCTCGGCGCGGAGGACGCGCAGGCGGTTGTTCATTTCTCCTCCGCGACGGCGTAGCGCCGCGCGCCGATCCACTGCCCGGCGAACCAGGTCAGGAACATCACCAGCGCCGCGTCGTTGACGTCCAGCTTCGGCGCGCCGAGGCGCTCGCACAGGCGGTAGCCCATCATGGCCACCACCCCCGTACCGAAGGCGAACGCCAGGGCCTCAAGGTGCACCTTGCGCAGCAGCTCGTCCGCGTGGCGGAGAAAGAGGATGTACGTGCGCATGGCGTTGGCCATCAGCAGCGCCGAGGCGACGGTCAGCACCCAGCCGAGGGCGTTGGGGATGAACTTGCCGTCGATGAGGAGAGTCGCGGCCGCGAAGGTGAGCATCGCGCCGATCATCCAGGCCGTGAATACGCGATAGTTCTGGCTGTCGCGAGGGGTGTAGAGGGTTTCGATGGCGGTCATGGTCGTGCCTCCTTGGGTCAAGCTTGCTTGACACAAGATGGGACCGGGAACGCGGTTTGTCAAGAGTGCTTGACAATCAGGGCGCAGGGCGAAGGAGAACCGGGCGGGTGGGTCTGCGCTCTGCCCCCTGCGCCCTACTCGCCGCTGATGTGGGCGAAAAACGCGTCGCTGGCCACCGGCCGGCCGAGGAACCGCTCCACCAGCTCCCGGGCCGGCTCCTCGCTGCCGCGGCTGAGGATCATCTCCCGGAAGCGCGCGCCGATCTCGGAGCTCATGAGGTCGGCGCCGAAGGCGGAGACCAGGTCGAGGGCGATGACTTTCGCCCACATGTAGCCGTAGTAGCCGGCGGCGTAGCCGGAGGCGATGTGCTCGAAGGTGCCGGGGAACTGGGTGTCCTCGACGTAGCCCATCGGGGTCGCGTCTTCCATCGCCTTCCAGACGTCCAGGGCCCGGCCGGGATGCTCGCTCGAGAGGGCCATATCAAAGGATGCGTAGAGGAGCTGGCGGCCGTAGTCGATGCCGGCGCCGAATTTCTTGGCCCGGTTGAGGCGGTCGACGAGGGACTCGTCGATCGCGGGACAGTTGCCGCAGTGGTTGCGCAAGAGGGACAGGCTCTCCATCCGGCTGGCCCACTCCTCGTACATCTGCGAGGGCGCCTCGACGAAGTCGCGCTGCACGCTCGTGCCGGAGTGGGTCGTGTAGTAGGTGTCCGAGAGCACGCCGTGCAGCACGTGCCCGAACTCGTGGAGCAGGGTCTCCAGCTCGTCGTGGGTCAGGCCGTCGCGGTTGGAGTTGGTGACCAGCACGCTGATCGGTTTCCGTCCCGAGCGCCGGCTGACGCCGCGCACCGGCCAGGCGGCGGCGTGCTTGTACTTGCCGTCGCGCGGGTAGAGATCGAGGTAGATGCCGCCGGCCAGCTCGCCCGTCTGCGCGTCGCGGACGTCGAGGTAGATCACGTCGTCCTGCCACACCGGCACGGACGCGCGCTCGAAGCGGACGCCGTACAGGCGCTCGCTGACGTCGAGCATCCAGTGAACGGTCGGCTCGGTCGGGAAGTACTGGCGCAGCTCTTCCTGGTCGATGGCGTAGCGGCGCTCGCGCAGCCGCTCGCGGTAGTAGGCGACGTCCCAGCGGTTGATGCCGGCCTGCTCCGGCGAGACCCCGGTCAGCTCCGCCTTCAGCTCCGCCAGGTGCCCCAAATCCCGCACCTCGGCCTCGGTGACCACGTTCCGCACGTCGTCGAGGAACCGGGTCACGGTCTCGGGGCTCTCCACCATCCGCCGCTTGGTGACGTAGTGGGCGTAGCTGGGGACGCCGTACAGATCGGCGGTCTCCTTGCGCAAGGCGACGATCTCGTCGAGGACGTCGAGGTTGCGCTCCGTGCCGCGCCGGGTGTTGGCGGTCCAGTAGCGCCGGCGGGCCTGCTCGTCGTGCGCGTTCATCAGGAACGGCACGTAGTCGGGATAGTCGAAGCCGACCACGACGTTCCCCTCGTCGTCCCGCTGCTGGCGCTCGAGCCAGGCCGGCGGCAGGCCGCGGCATTCCTCGACGGTGAAGGTGAGGCGGGTCTCGTTCTCGCGGATGTTCTTGGCGAACTCCTGCCCCAGCTCGGTGAGGCGCTCGGAGATCTCCTTGAACCGGGCGCGCTTCTCCGGCGGCAGGGAGACGCCGCTGTCCTCGAACTCCTCGACCAGGTGCTTCTTCAGCTCCCGCTCGGCGACCGAGTGCGGCTGCACGCGCAGCACGCGCTCGTAGAACGCCTCGTTCTGGAAGACGCCGGTGAGGAAGCTCGACTCCTGCACCAGGGCCCCGTCGCAGGCGTCGCGGACGTCCTTGTCCGGATGCACGCTGTTGAGGAGGGAGATCGCGCCGAAGGCGTCCTCGAGCAGCGTGGCCACGTCGTCCCAGGCGTCGAGCACGTTCCGGGCGCTGGCCTGGCCGGGATCGACGCTCTCGATCCGCCCGAGGAGCTCGCGGGCCGCGGCCAGGGCGCGCTCGGAGACCCGCGCCACGTCGGCGGCGTCAAGGATCGGGATCGTAGGCCTGTCGGTCGCTGCGAAGGTCGTCACGTGCGGGCGCGCATTCTATGCGAAACCTCTCCGCAGCAAATCGCGTACACATCGGTATGCGCCGCGCTCTGCTGCTCTTCCTTTTTCTGACGGTTCCCGCGCTCGCCGCCGACAGTCCGCTCGTCGCCGAAGGCCGGGCCGCGCTGGAGAAGAACGATCTGGACAAGGCCGTGGCCGCCCTGGAAAAGGCCGTCGCCCAGAATCCGAAGGACGCGGAGGCGCACTTCCTCCTCGGACAGGTCTACGGCGTCCACGCCCAGAAGGCGAGCATGCTCGGCAAGGCCGGCTGGGCCAAGAAGACCAAGGCGGAGTTCGAGAAGGCCGTGGAGCTCGATCCCAACCTCATCGACGCTCGTCTCGCCCTCATCGACTTCTACACCATGGCCCCGGGCTTCCTCGGCGGCAGCCAGGAGAAGGCCCTGCAGCAGGCCGCGGAGATCAAGAAGCGGGACTCCATCCAGGGCCACCGCGCCTACGGGCGCATCTACCTCCGGGACAAGAAGCAGGACCTCGCGCGCAAGGAGTACGTGGACATGGTGCGCGAGAACCCGAGCTCGGCGAAGGCGCACTATTACCTCGCCAACTTCCTGCTCCGGGAGAAGAACTACAGCGGCGCCCTGCACGAGCTCGACATGACCGTCAAGCTCGACCCGGCGTTCATGCCCGTCCATGTCGTCCTCGGCCAGCACGCCGCGCAGTCGGGGACGAACTACGCCCGCGGCGAGGAGTCGCTGCGGAAGTACCTGGCCTACAAGCCGGGCGAGCAGGAGCCGTCGCACGTGGCCGCCTGGTACTGGCTGGGGATGATCCAGGAGAAGCAGGGCAAGAAGACCGAGGCGCGGGCGAGCTACCTCAGCGCGCAGAAGCTCGCGCCGGAGTCGAAGGACGTCAACGAGGCTCTGAAGCGCGTGCAGTGAGCAGCGGGTAGGGATTCACCGGCTCGCCCTTCCACCACTGCTTCGACGGCGGCAGCACCTCGATGGAGAAGTGCAGGTGCGGCGAGCCCTCCGGCGCGTTCCCGGTCGTGCCGACGTAGCCGATGATCGAGCCCTGGGTGACGAGCTGCCCCTCGCTGAGGCCGTCTGCATAGCGGTCCAGGTGCGCGTAGTAGTAGACCCGCTCTTCCTTGACGTCGAACTGATAGATGGTCAGGCCGCCGGCCTGGCTGGTGAAGAGCTTCCGGATCTTCCCGTCGACCGCCGCAACGACAGGCGTGCCGCGCGGGGCCATGATGTCCAGGGCGCGATGGACGCGGCCGTTGCCGCGCGCGTGGGTGAACGTGTCCCGGAGCTTCTCGGGCTTCACGCCGAGGACGGGCATCAGGATCGACGGCCGCACGAGCTCGGGACGGGTGAGGAACGCGCGCGGCGCGGCGAGCTGCGCCTTCGGCGCGGCCGCCGGCAGCGCCAGCAGCATGATCACGGCCCCGCCGAGGAGCCAACCCGCGAAGAGCGTTCCGAAGGTGCGCACGAGCCGGGATAATAGCCAACTCGTGCCAGAACTTCCCGACATCACCTTGTATATGGATGCGCTCGCCTCCCGGGTCCGCGGCCGGGTGCTGGAGAAACTCCGTCTCGCCAGCCCGTTCGTGCTCCGCACGTTCGACCCGCCGGCGAGCGAAGTGGCCGGAAAACGCGTCGTCGACCTCCGCCGGATCGGCAAGCGGATCGCCTTCGCTCTCGACGATAACCTCTTCATCGTCATTCACTTGATGATCGCCGGGCGGTTCCGCTGGGAGCCTCGGGGCGCGAAAGTGCCGGGGAAGGTCGGTCTGGCGGCCTTCGATTTCGAGAACGGAACGCTCCTCCTGACCGAGGCCGGATCGAAGCGGCGGGCGTCGATCCACATTCTTCGGGGGGAGGAAGCGGTCCGGGCCCTCGATCCGGGCGGCATCGAGCCGCTGGAGATGTCCTTGGAAGGGCTCAGGACCGCCCTCACCCGGGAGCGACACACGCTGAAACGGACCCTGACCGACCCGCACGTCTTCAGCGGCATCGGCAACGCTTACTCCGACGAGATCCTCCACCGGGCCCGCCTCTCTCCCGTCCAGCTGACCACGAATCTCTCCGACGAGGAGATCGCGCGCCTCGACCGGGCCATCCGGGACGTGCTCACCGAGTGGATCGACCGCCTCCGCGCCGAGACGGGCTCGGCCTTTCCGGAGAAGGTCACCGCCTTCCGCCCGGAGATGGCCGTGCACGGCAAGTTCGGCCAGCCCTGCCCCGTCTGCGGCAGCCCCGTCCAGCGCATCGTCCACGCCGAGAACGAGACCAACTACTGCGCCCGCTGCCAGACCGGCGGGAAGCTGTTGGCGGACCGGGCTTTGTCCCGACTGCTGAAAGGGGATTGGCCGAAGTCGATCGATGAACTGTGATGGGAGTAGCCGGTAGCCAGTTGCCAGTAGCCAGTCCCCCCGGGCCCCCTGGCTACTGGCTACCGGCTACTGGCTACTGTTCTCTAACGTTTCCGAAAGCCGCGCGTCTATGCCACCAGAACCATGCTGCAGGCTGCCATGACCGGCGTCTTTCCGATCGCCTCCACGACATCGCCCAAAGACGCCAGCGACGACCGCCGGCTGGCCGGCGGGTGCGCGGCCGGCGACACGAAGATCTTTGAAGAGATCTACCGCCGCTTCGGCGAGCGGATGAAGAGCATCGCCTGGAACCATCTGGGCAACGCCCCGGATGCCGAGGATGCGGTCCAGGAGACGTTCCTCAAGGTGCACCGGGCGGCGGCGACGTACACCGGCGAGGCGTCGTTCTCCACCTGGATGTACCGGATCCTGGTCAACACCTGCTACGACCTCCTGCGCAAGCGCAGCCGGCGCATCCAGGAGGAGCCGATCGAGGACACCGTCGAGCGCACCGCTCCCAGCGTCGACGACGCCAAGCGCATCACCCTGCGCAAGCTCCTCGGGGAGCTCACCGAGCAGCGGCGCACCGTCTTCACCCTTTTCGAGATCGAAGGACTGAGTCACGCCGAGATCGGCGAGATCCTCGGCATCAGCGAGGGGAATTCGAAGTGGATTCTCTTCGCAACGAAGAAAGAGCTTCAGGAGAAATGGATGCGGGGGCACGGGGGCACGGGGGGCACGGGGGCACGAACGGCTCCCCCTCGTTCCCCCGTGCCCCCGCACCCCAGGAACCACGAGTCATGAACATCACCTGTAATCAATTCGACGACCTCCTCTTCGAGGCCTCGCCCCTGGCGATGGAAACCGCGGCCCGGCACGCAGCGGAGTGCCCGGCCTGCGCGGAGAAGCTGGAGGCCTGGAACGAGATCACCGACCTGGCGCCGTCGCTGCGCGTCAGCTGGGAGAACGACCTGCTCTGGCCGCGCATCGAGAGGGCGCTCAAAAGCGAGCGCCGCCGCCCGCTGAAGCGCCTCTGGCAGTACGCCGCCGCGGTCCTGCTCACCGTGGCTCTGGGCGGCACGATGGCCTACTCGCTGCGCGAGCAGAACCGCGAGGCCAGCTTCGACGAGAAGATCTTCCAGATCTCGGCCATGGACGACGTCGAGCGCGCCGAGCGCAGTCACGAACAGGCCATCGCCAGGCTCGAGGATCTGGCCGAGGCGAAGCTCGAGAACGACCAGTCTCCGATCATCGTCTCCTACAAGGAAAAGCTGATGCTTCTCGACGACGCCATCGCCGAGATCCAGGACAACATCGACCGCAACCGACAGAACGCGCATCTCCGCAAGCAGCTGCTGGCCATGTACTCGGAAAAGCAGCAGACGCTCCAGGACGTGCTGCGGGAGGACACCCATGTTTCGACCCCGTAATCTCATCCTGCTCCTGGCGCTCGTCGTCGCCTTCCCCCTCCTGGCAGACGACGACGAATCGCGCTACGAGATCGACTACACGAAAACCAGCGTCTACAGCGGCGGCCCGGTCACCATCGAGCACGCCTTCGGCGGCCTGACCGTGCGCACGCACAACGGCGGGAACGTCCTGATCAAGGCCAAGATCCGCTCCTCCGACCCGGAGATCGGCAAGCAGATCCGCATCGCCGTCAGCGAGGCCAACGGCGTTCACATCAAGACCATCTACCCGACGATCCACAGCTCCGGTCACCGGCATCTCTCCTACTCGGTGGAGATGAGCGTGACCGTGCCGGCGAACGCGCCGGTCGACGCCAAGAACAGCTTCGGCAGCATCGACGTCCGCGGCCTGCGCACGTCGAGCAAGATCGAGAACAAGCAGGGATCGATCTCCTTCCACGACGCCCGCGGCTCGCACCGGCTGGAGAACTCCTTCGGCTCGATCCAGGTCAGCGGCATCGGCGGCGATCTGACGGTCTCCAACAGCAACGGCTCGATCGACGCGCGGAACGTCGACGGCTCACTCACCGCCACCAACCGCTTCGGCTCCGTCAGCGCGAGCGACGTCCAGCGCGACGCCACGCTGACGAACTCCAACGGCTCGCTCGAGGCCACCGACATCAAGGGCGCGCTGAAGGTGAAGAACGCCTTCGGCAGCGTCCGGGCCTCGACGATCGGCGGCGCCGTGGACATCACCAACAGCAACGCCCGCGTGGAGCTGACGAACGCGAGCAGCTCGGCCACCGTGCGCAGCTCGTTCGGCAGCATCCAGGTGAGCAACGTGCGCGGCAACCTGATCGTCGACGGCGAGAACGCGAAGGTCGAAGCCGAGGAGATCGGCGGCACCGCTAAGATCGAGACCACGTTCGGCTCCGTGACCCTGGTGAAGGTCGGCGGCGCCGCCTCGGTCATCAACGCCAACGCCGCCATCCGCGCCAGCGACATCGGCGGCACCTTCACCGCCCAGACCCAGTTCGGACCCGTCCGGGCCGAGCGCATCCGCGGCGCGGTCGACGTGAAAGGCTCCAACGGCGGCATCACCCTCTCCGAGATCACCGGCGGCGTGAAAGTGCGCAACAGCTTCGGCTCGGCATTCGTCGAGGGCGTCGGCGGCGCGGTGGACATCGCCAACGAGAACGGCGCCATCGCGGTCAGCGGCCTGCGCGGCTCGGGCTGCCACCCGATCACCCTCCGCACCACCTTCAGCTCGCTCAAGGTCGAGCTGCCCGCGAGCGTGGGCTACAACGTCAACGCCCGGACGTCCTTCGGACGCATTCACAGCGAGATCCCGATCACGTCCACCGGGACGATCGGCGAGAGCATCGTGGGTACGATCGGGCGGGGGGGGTGTCGGTTGGATCTGGTGAATGCGAATGGGAACATCACCATCGAGCAGGGGGACTGAGGTCCCCCTGCGGCATGGCCGCGATATCACTTGATCCCGCTACGTTGCGAGCACTCGATTGACCACCGAGCCAGGGCGCAGCGCACCCTCAAATATGGAGTTTTTATGTAGAATTAATGGCGTCCCGCCAAAATCGTGTAGGTTACTCGCGACGCGCCATGGAGGATCGAATGGACGAAGACTCATCTGCGAGCAGTGAGACGACGATTTTTCGATTCGGCTCGTTCACGTTCGACTGTGGATCGCAGCTGCTCTCGCGCGACGGCGTAGAGCGGCACCTCTCGCCCAAGGCCCGGCACCTGCTCCGCCTGCTGCTCGTCGCGCGGCCGCGGGCGCTCTCGCGACAGGAGCTCTATGACCAGCTCTGGCCGTCGACTTATGTCTGTGAGACGAACATGGCCGGTGTGGTCAGTGAGCTGCGCCGCGCACTGGGCGACGACGGAGCCCAGTTCATCCGCACCGTGCACGGCTTCGGCTATGCATTTTCCGGCGCGGTCACGTCCGCGGCGGCGACGCCGGCGGTGTTCCTGTGGTGCGAGGGGCAGCGCCATCCGCTGCATGAGGGAGAGAACACCGTGGGCCGCGCACCGGAGTGCACCGTCGTCCTGACGGACTACACCGTCTCGCGACGGCATGCCCGACTGACCCTCACCGACAACGCGATCTCGATCGAGGACCTCGGCAGCAAGAACGGCACGTACGTGGACAGCCGGAGGATCCGGCGCTCCACCGTCACCCGGCACATGCGCATCGAGTTCGGAGGCGTGGCCGCGCTGATCGTGTCCTCGAGGCCGTCGTCGACCGGAAACCTGCACTTGGCGGGCTCCCGTGCCGAGGCAGGGCCGCCGAGCGACCCTGCGGAGCAGCCGACCCTAGAACGTCCGCCGGTAGGTGAAGATGAACGACCGCGGCGTGCAGTTGCGGATCGGCGGTGAGAACTTCGCCGCCTTGATCTCCCGCTCCGCGAGGAACGCCAGCGCCTCGTCTCCGGTCGTATTGGACACGACCTTCGTCGCGGTCACACTCCCCTTCGTGCTCACTGTGGCCTCGACGACCACCATCCCCGGCCGGCTGACCTCCGAGAACGCGAGCGTCGGCGTCTCCACGAACGCGTAGTCCGAGTCCGCGGGACAGCTCCCCGAGCGCTTCTTGCGCGCGACGGCGGGCTGAGAGCCCGCCGCTCCACTGACGAACCGCGACGCTACCCAGCCCACCTCCCCGCCCGCCAGCCGCACCTTGGTCCAGCTGTCGTCGCTGCCGAGGACGTCGAACTTCGTTCCCTTCTTCACCTGGGCGATCACCTCGGCGTCGGCCGAAGCCTCCGCGCGCACGTTCAGCGCCGACGCGGTCACGCTCACCGTGCCGGTTACCTTCTCCTCCGCGGGCGCGGGCGCGGCGGGGGGCGGCGGCTCGGGCGCGGGGGCGGGCGGCGGCGGCGCGGGGGCCGCGCAGTGCAGAGCAGTGGCTAGAGAGAGGATGAGGAGGACCCTACGCACGGCGCGGATGATACGTCATCACAAACTCCGCCCCACGGCGGGCACAATGATCCGCAGCTCGTCCATCAGCCGCGCGAACTGCTCCGGGTACAGCGACTGCGGTCCATCGCACACGGCCTTCTCCGGATCGTGATGCACCTCGATCAAGAGTCCGTCGCCGCCGGCGGCCACAATGGCCCGCGCCAGGGGCATGACCTTGTCGCGGCGGCCGACCGCGTGCGAGGGATCGCCGATGATCGGGAGGTGGGAGAGCTTGTCGATGACGGGGATTGCGGAGATGTCCAGGGTATTGCGCGTGTAGGTCTCGAACGTGCGGATGCCGCGCTCGCAGAGGATGACCTCGTAGTTGCCGCCGGACATGATGTACTCCGCGGCCAGGAGCCATTCCTGAATGGTGGCGGACATGCCACGCTTGAGGAGAATGGGCTTGCGCACCTGCCCGACGGCGGTCAGGAGATTGAAGTTCTGCATGTTGCGCGCGCCGACCTGCAGGATGTCCACATAGTCGAGCATTCCCTCGATCTGGGAGATCTCCATGACCTCGGACACAGTGGCCATGTTGAACTCGTCGCCCGCAGCGCGCAGGAGCTTCAGTCCCTCCACGCCCATGCCCTGGAACGCATAAGGGGATGTGCGCGGCTTGTAGGCGCCGCCGCGCAATACGCGCGCACCGGCCCGGGCCACGCGCCGCGCGGTCTCGAACATCTGGGTCTCGTTCTCGATGGTGCACGGGCCGGCCATGACCACGACCTTGTCGCCGCCGATCTGCACGCCCCGGGCATTGATGACGGTCTTGTGCGGGCGGAAGGTGCGGCTGGTGAGCTTATACGGCTCGCTGACCCGCACCACCTCCTGCACGCCGTCGAAGAGCTCGAACTCGCGCGGGTCGATGGTGTCGACCTTGCCGACGACGCCGAGGACGGTCTGGTCGGAGCCGGTGGAGCGGTGGACGTCGAAGCCGCGCGAGATCAGCTCGGCGACCACGTGCTCGATCGACGGCTCGGCGGCGTGTTTCTGCATGACGATGATCATGATTCGCTCCTGTGCGCGGACTCGCGCTCGACGCGGCGGGACTCGTCGATGATTCGCTCGAAGAGGCGGCGGACAGAGGCGCCGTCCAATGGGCCGCCGGAGGCGCTCTCGACGTGCTGCAGCACCTCCTTCTCCCGCTCCGGCGCATAGATGGGCAGGTGCAGGACGCCCTTGATCTCTCCGATCTCCACGGCGTATTTGGCGCGCTGGTTGAGGAGCTTCACCAGCACCTCGTCCACGCGGTCGATGGCTTCTCGGAGGCGGGTCAGCTCGGCTTCGGCATCGGTGGTCGTCATCAGTAAAAAACCCCTTCCCGCCGCGGGAAGGGGTTTCGATCTGCCGTTGCCGTTCGAGCGCCCCTACTCGCGTCGGGGCGCAATCTGCCCCACGCTAGCTGGAATAGCCGTAAAAGTAGCGGTAGCGGGGCGCGTTCAACATCGAGGCGGTCAGGGTAGGGCCTGACCCCGCGCCGCGTCAAGAGACTGTTAAACTCGCGCTCCACGTCCGATGCTCGCGCCCGCCCTTCAGCGCTGCACGTTTCATCCGGATCGCGCCGCGTTCGCGCGCTGCATGTCGTGCGCGAAGATGCTCTGCCAGGCCTGCGCGACGCAGTGGGACGGCATTTGGCATTGTGCGGCCTGCCTGGCCCAGAAGCGCGGCGCGCGCGTGGCGCGCTCGCCCGTCGGCGCCTGGCTGGGCGTGGTCACGCTCTCGCTCATCCTCCTTTATGCCGCGGCGCGATTGATGGTCTGGACCGCCGCGGTCATTGCGGGACTGTTTTGATCCGCGCGCCTCTCTCCACGACGTCGGTACTGGACGAGGCCACGGAGGTCGTGCGCATGACCGCCGCGCCGTGGGCGGGCGTCGCGATCGCCGCGTCCATTCCCTACCGCTTCCTGCAGGCGGCTTTCCTCGACCAGCTCCTCGAGGTCGGCGAGGAGGCCTCGCAGTACGGCAACCTCCTCGGCGGCACGGCGAATCTGATCGTGCTCTCGATGCTGCTCGCCTTCTGGGGCCGGGCCGTCTTTGCCCGCGCCTGCCGCCTGGCCCAGGCGCGCGGCGCCGCGCCCGGACGGGAGTCGTGGCGCGTGCGTCCCTCCGCGTACGCCTGCTACGTCCTCACCGCCACCACCGCCATGATCGTCGGCTCCCTCGGTCTCTTCACCGTCGTCGGCTACGTCGCCGCGGTGGTCTTCGCCGGTCTGGCGATCGGGACGATGGAGCTCAACGAGCGGGTGAGCGTCACCAAGCCATTCGCGCTGATCGTCCGCTACGCAAAATCGATCCGCGTTCCCATCGCCCTGGTCCTGGTCTTCTTCTGCGCCCTCTTCGTGGCCCTGGCCAACCTCGCCGCGGCCTTCGAGCTCGGAGCGTGGCTCGCCGGCGCCGTCGGCGGCTTCGACGCCCCGCACTGGCCGCTCCTCTTCGGCGGCGGCAACCGCCGGTTCGTCCTCGTCCTCTTCGCCGGCGCGGTCCTCCTGGTCGAGCCGTTCTGGATCGCCGCGAACGTGGTCTACGTGCGCAAGGCCGGCGCGGAGGAGAGCGGCGACGACCTCAAGGCGTGGTTCGAGGAGCTGAGGCGGGCCTCATGAAGCGCGCCCTCCTCATCCTTCTCCTCGCCCTCCCGGCCGCCGCCGAGACCATGTCCGTCGGCGAGTACATCACCGCGCTCTCGAACATCCGCGGGCTCCTGGTCTCGAGCCAGCTCGCCGCCGCGGGCGCGAGCGCGCAGCGCCTGGCGGCCTACGACGTCACCTCGCCGCAAGGCACCTTCCACGCCGACCGCGCCCTCCTCGGCGCGATCGCCCGGGCGTCGCGCGCGGACATCGCCCTCATCGCCCGCCTCGACACCACCATCGAGGAGCTGCGCCGCGCCGCGGGCGCCGACGCTCCGCCGCCCGATCCGCGCCTGCTGCAGCAGGTCGCCGCGGAGCAGGACGTGCCGGAGCTCGCGCCGGGCGGCGAGCTGCCGACGCACCTCCGGCGCGACATCCCGCTGCTCGAGCGCATCGCCCGCGCCGTCGCCGACGCCCTGGAGTGGATCGGCAAGAAGATCGTCCAGTTCCTGCGCTGGCTGCTCGACTTCCTGCCCAGCCGCGGCGCCGTCGCACCCGGGGCGACGTTCGGCATGCGCTGGATCGTGATCGCCGTCGTCACGCTGATCGTCATCGCCATCCTCATCGTCGCCGTCGAAGCCATGCGCCGCTCGCGGCGGGGGAAGGCGGAGAAGAAGGAGTCGAGCGCGCCGATCGGATCGAAGCGCGACGAGGACCCGCTCTCCCGCGGCGCGACCGAGTGGGAGCGCTACGCCGCGCAGCTCGCGGACGAGGGGCGCTACCGCGAGGCCATCCGGGCCTGGTACCACGCCGTCCTGGTCACCTGCTACGCCGGCGGGATCCTGCACTTCCGCAAGGGGCGCACGAACTGGGAGTACGTCGCCGCGCTGCCGCCGTCGTACGCCTGGCGCGCGGAGTTCATCCAGCTCACCCGCCGCTTCGAGCAGGAGTGGTACGGCCACGATCAGAGCACACCGGAAGCACTGGATGAGTGCAGCGAGCGCGCGGAGCGCATCCTCGACGCCGTGCACAGGAGGGCTGCGTGAGACGCGCCCTTCCGCTCCTCGTCGCCACGATCGGCTTCGTCGTGCTCGGGCTGGTCTGGATCGTCACCGACCGCCGCGCCGCGCAACGCGTGTACGACGACTACTCTTCCGCGAACACCTCCGAGAAGGGTCTCTCCCTCGCCTCCGGCTATCTCGCCAAGCGCGGCAAGGCGGCCATGCTCACCCGGCCCCTCGGCCGCGCCGCCGTCGAGCGCAACGCCGTCGTCTTCCGCGTCGTGGACTCGCTGCCGACGTTTTTCGATCCAGAGGATCTCGAGCGAGGGCAGTTCGGCCCGCCGCGGCCGAAGGTGCAGCCGCTGCTCAGCGACGACGAGGTGGCCTTCCTGCGCCGCGGCGGACGCTTCGTCATCGCCGCGAACAGCGGCGGCCTGCCGATCAGCTTCCTCGGCGGCGCCGGCGAGGCCAAGAAGGTCTTCCCCATCTGGCCGGCCGTGGGCGACTTCAAGCTGCCGGCGGACGCCTACGGCTTCCAGTCGCTCCCGCCGCGCATGCACGCGCTCTTCGCCAGCGGCGAGATCGCGGTCATCGCCCGCGAGCGCGTCGGCGACGGCGAGCTGTACATCCTCTCCACGCCGGAGCTGCTGCGCAACGACAATCTCGTGCGCCACCTCGCGCTCCTCGCCGCGCTGGCCGGCAGCGGCCGGCCGGTCTACTTCGACGAGGTCCTGCACGGCATGCGCACGGGCGACGGCTCGCTGGCGCTGATGAAGGAGTGGAACCTCGGGCCGCTGCTGCTCCTGCTCCTGGCCGTGGCCGCGCTCTACTTCTGGCGTCACGGCCGCCGCATCGGCCCCGCCGAGGAGGACTTCCGCGACACGCGCTCCGACGCGGTCGACCTGGTCCGTTCCCTCGGCGCGCTCTACCGCGACGTCACCACCCCCGCCGAGGGCATCGCCCTCTATCACGACGCGCTCGTGCGCACCGTCGCCAGCCAGACCGGCCTGCGCGGCGAGGCCCTGCACAAGCGCGTGGCCGACCTGACCGGCGGCCTCGAGCCCGACCGCAAGCGACACCTGCCGGCGAATGATTTCCGGCGGCAGCTGGAGCAGATCAATGAGGGATTCATGAAGTTGAGAGGCGCACGCTGATGCAATCGATCGAACAAATCTCCACCCGCTTCACCGCGCTGCGCGAGCAGCTCGACCGCGTGATCATGGGGCAGGACCGGCCGAAGATGCTGGCCATCACCTCCCTCCTCGCGGGCGGGCACATGCTGCTCGAGGGCGTGCCGGGAACGGGGAAGACCCTGCTCTCGCTGACGCTGGCCCGCCTGCTCGGCTGCCGCTTCAAGCGCATCCAGTTCACCCCCGACCTCATGCCCTCGGACCTTCTCGGCGCAAACGTCTTCAACCAGAAGTCGCAGGAGTTCGTCTTCCGCCCGGGGCCGGTGTTCACCGACGTCCTGCTCGCCGACGAGATCAACCGCACCCCGCCGCGCACCCAGGCCGCGCTGCTCGAGTCGATGCAGGAGAACGCCGTGACCATCGACGGCGCGCGCTACAAGATCTCGCCGGTCTTCACCGTCTTCGCCACGCAGAACCCGGTCGAGCTGGAAGGGACGTATCCGCTCCCCGAGGCCCAGCGCGACCGGTTCCTGTTCAAGATCAACATCGACTTCCCCGAGGCCGGCGACGAGTCGCGGATGCTCGAGGAGTACGCGGCGGGCCGGCGGCTGCATGACGAGATGGTGGCCTCGCTCCAGCCCGTGATCACCGCGGAGGAGCTGCTGCAGGCGCGCCGGACCGTGGCCACGCAGGTGCGCGTCGAGCCGCACATCATCCGCTACATCCAGGAGATCGTCTCCCGCACCCGCAACGACGAGGCCGTGCAGTTCGGCGCCGGCCCGCGCGCGTCGCTGGCCCTGCTCGAGGCCAGCCGCGCCACCGCCGCCCTGCAGGGCCGCGACTACATCACTCCCGACGACGTGAAGTCGCTCGTCCAGCCGGTCATCGTGCACCGCATCATCCTCACTCCCGAGGCGGAGATGGAGGGCGTGGCGCTCGAGGATCTGCTGAAGAGGATCTTCGATCAGGTGGAGGTACCCAGATAGTGGAGCGGCGGGCTCTCAGCCCGCCGGAAGAGTCGGCGGGCT